>JAUSJZ010000016.1 GCA_030647115.1 bacterium | reverse complement strand
TCAGCTGAAGGCCACTGTGAGTAGGGTACATTCCCCGTTTGGGGGTCGAGTGGCGTGGAGTATAGTCCTTTCCGGCCAACGTAGGGGAAATAACCGTCAGCGGTCGCCCTGGTCTGAATACGAGTAAACCCGAAACCGAAGAGGGTGATTAAGACGAAGATGCCTAAAGTGACGAAGAACATGGGGCCGGTGCCCACCAACAAAGCGGTGAGGATAATACCGATGGCCTGCGTAATGGTACCGGGCGGTAAACCTAAACGGGCCTCAAACTTGGCGATGTCTTTGCCAAAGGCCAGGTCAACGACGAAGACTCCGAGCTGAATGGCGGCGTTGACCCACTGCGCTTTCAGTTTGGCCAATTTGGCGGCATCGGCGCCGGTTTTCTTGGCGGCTTGCCAAGCGACGTATCCTTTATAGAAAGATTTACCTAAGAAGTACATTTGGGCAAACTTGCCGGCCGGTACGCCCGTTAATTTCTCGGCGGCGAAGAAGACGCGACCCAAAATCCAGTCGGTGTTATAGAGCTTACCTAAACCGCTAAAGTTGTTGCCGAATAAATCAAACTGTTTGGTACTACCGGTAATGGCATAACCAAACAAGCCAACTAGCGTCCCCGATTTCAAACCGGCGTACTGGAAGAATTTTTGTTTAAACAACATCTCTTCGAGCCGACCGAGACGGGCCGCCCCTTGGTCTATTAACTCATTAGCAAAGTCCTGACCGTGCCCCTGTGTAAATCTAATAAAGTCTTCAACGGTGCTCTGTTCAACCAACCAGCCCAGACCGGCCTCACGCAAATCAGCGCCATAATTCTTGACCAGTAATTGCGAGGCAACGTAAGCAATCGCTTCGGTTCGCTCTCTGGCAGTACCATCGAGCAGGTCTCTGGTCAGACCGGGAGCGACAATCTTGCTACCAATAATCTTTGATAGACCAAAGTCGGCTAGGGCATAAGCGAACTCTTTCTGTAACGACTTCCAGGCGGCCTGATTGACCAATTTGATGTTATCTAGGGTCAGCTCTTCTTCGCCGGCTACCTTTAGAGCTCGAACCCCATCCTCTTTATGGGTGGCTCCCTGAGGCAGGTTAGAATTCTTGGCCACGTTAGTAAGGTTGACATCGTTGTTGGGTTCATCGGCGGTCGAATAGCCAACAAGTGTGCCGGTATTATCGAAGACCTGATTAGCACCGTCATTAGTAATATCGTCTTCTTCGAGGTCTCCACTAGAGGTGTTGGTGGCACTGCCCGTTTTAGTGGCAGCGGCGACTTTGGCGTTTACATCTGGTGACGATCCGCCACCGGTTGAGAGCCCTAGTGACCGGATGCGTTCGGTCTCAATCGCAATACGGCCCAAGACTTCGTCGGTCGGTCGGTCGACCTCTTGCACCGCGTTGTGCATTGCCTGATAGATGGACATAAATTGGTTGCCTTCCTCGAGCGCCTGCAGGTTCATATCACCGACGGCAAAGAGGGCGTTGAGAGGGGCTTTGATGTAACGAAATAGATCTACCCCCACAATTTGCTCGCGCAAAAACTGCAGTGACATATCGTTCAGTTCACGGACCGCATCAATCATACCGGTATAGGGGTTGGCGGTATCGTACTCGAACTGTCTCGTATCTTCGTTATAAGCGGCTCCGAAAATAGCCCGCTGCATAATGCGCTTGACGTTCAGCGTGCGGTCGTAGCGGGCGGTGTCACTGTTCAGATTAATATGGAGGTATCTGTTGGCTAGTAGCCGTACCCCTTGGTCAAATAAGATATCGTCGGTGTCTTTTTCGGTAATCAGCCTAGCCATGGTACCCGCTTTAAAACCGAGCCCTTTATCGATATCCACGCCGAAGGCCTGCGACAAAATGGTGTAGAGTTGCGCAAATTCCGGTTTGGTATATGAGCCCTTTTGGAAGAAAGTTACCAGGAAGTGACGGTTGGTATCGTTTTTGATGAGGTTGTCGTAAACCTCACCGTCGATACCGAGACGGGTCAAAGCGGCGGCAAAGACGTCACTACCAAACAGTGCCGCGCCACTTTCACCGACCAGGGTGGTGTAGCGGTCGGTTGTTAGCTGACCCTCCAGCCACTTCTGGGTAGTTCCAATCGGCGGAAACTTTTCGGCACCGTCAACGTGCAGCTGATTATCGATGGCCTGTAGTCTTAAGGTCAAGAGATCGGCGCGACGGTTGGCATCGTCTTTCTCTTTGGCGTCGGCGCTATCAAAACCGTAAAGCGTAGTACCGGCAAAGACGTTCTGCATCTCTTTGGCCAAAATCTTGTGATACTCTTCTAGGTGCTGGCGGGCACTAACCGCCTCTAAGGTTGTGACTCTATCACTCAAACAATCTCTGATTTCGGGGGCGTAAGTAGGATATTCGGGCAGAAAGGGGTCACACCAATTAACGTTGGGGTCATTGTACTGCTTGATGATCGTTGGTTTCAGTCTGTCCGCCTCTCGTTTTTCCGCGATAGCCGCTGCCGGTATCCTAATGCCAAAAGCGGCCATAAATCGTTCGTCTCCCACTTTCTTCAAAATCTCTTCGCGGGTACCCTTAAAATCACCCCGCTCGAGATTAAGGGCTCCTTCAATGCGCGCCGCTCCCATGCTAACGACCGGATTTCCACCTAAGACAAAACCTTCGGGCAGATCCAAATCTAGACCCAATCTTTTCAAAACGGTGTTGATGATGGTGTGTTGCCGGCTCTCATTGCGGGCCTCATCGGTATTGCCAACCGGGTAAACAACATCGGAGACAAAGTTTTTGGGCAGGTCTAAGATGCGTTCCAGTTGAGTGCCACCGATACCGACCAGGGCTTTGGTAGTGTTGCCGATAACAAACTCGGCGATATCGTCAGCCCCAATCCAATCGGGGAAGTTAATATTTAATTTACGGGCCAGACCGGGGATGGTATAACGAACGATATAGTCTTTACCCTCTTGAATTTCGATTTCACGAGTGGCGGCGGGTCGCTGTTGCTGTTGTTTGCGCCGGCCGGCGCCGACAGCGGCGAAGAAGGCATCCTTATCTTTGGGGTCGCTATCTTTATAAATTAACAGGGCGTCGGTGGGTAGTTCTAATAGCCGCGACAGTTTGCCAATACCTAACTGGGTTAAAATCTCCTGCATGGGCATTTTGCCGCCGATGGCTTGAAAACCGGCCCGCACGAACAGATCATCCCCACCGATAATTTCAGTCAGAGCGGAGTTGCCCGACACTTTGGGGGTATTGACATCGGGTACCGAAATATCACCGGGCATATCTGGGTTATAGGCAACGTTCTGACCCTCTAATATCTCCATCATGGCGCGCTCGAGGTCGCGGGCGGCTCCCAACACTTCATTAATGTTCTTTAGGGTGTCAGACTTTTCGACGGTGTCGATGAGCTCGTAAATTTCGTCACGATATTCACGGGCTAACCCTCGGGCGTTGAGGGAGTCGGCGACCGATTCACGATCGTCGAAGGCTTCGCGCGCCCCGCCAATCAAATTGTCGATACTATCAATCTTCTGGTTCAGCTCTCGTTGCACGTCGGCCGGGAGTGAACCGAGGTTGTCTCGAATGACTTTGAGTGAAGTTTGGATAGTCTGGTAGCGATTGAAATAGAAGAGGGCATCGTTAGCGAGGTCGGTCTGTTTTAAAGCCTTGGCGTTGGCACTGTTCTGGACTCGCATCAGTAACAGCCGGCGGCCGATGCGCCGAAACTCGTGGGCCGGTCGCTCGGAGAGAAAGACATCGCGGTAGACATCTTGCGTGGTGTTGGCGGGTCGAAACTGTTTTTTTGCCTCTTTATCTCTCTCACCGGTATTGGCGGCGTAGATAAATGACTTGCGTTGACTGGTAGGCAGCCGTTGACTCAAATACCAGATACCGGCGTTTTTGAAAGCGTCGGCCGATTTTTCACCCCCAATGACATCGTAGGTAACTCCGGCGGGCATACCGAAAGCGAGGTCGCGTTGCTGACCGGTACCGTCGGGGTTCCTATCATAAGAAACATACTGGGTAAGGGCCTCTCGGGCGATATAAAGCTCTTCAACGGCGGCGTAGAGTTGGCTGGCCCACGAATTATTTTCATTACCATTTATCTGAATGGCCCCATTGCTGACGACCGGTTTCAACCCCTCTAACTTGGCGATTAACGTATTCAGGCTATCTCGAATACCCGAACCGCTAGCGTTATACGCGCCGATAAACTTGTTACGACCGGCCTGATTAACGTTGGCGTCTGTGTAAGCACACTGCTCTTTCAGAGGCTGGGTGATACTTACTTCTAGTAAACGGGGGTTGGAGTAGCTGGCGCCGGAGCGGATGTCTTCTACCAGTTTGTCGAGCGGTGCCAGCAATTCCGGGAGCGGGTTGTCAGCTCGGACCGGCTGACCGCTGCCGTCGTTAGCAAAATCGAGACTGGCACGAGCGGCTTGCAAACTACCTTGTGCAATTTCACTGACATCGCTTGGCTTCGCCGCGACCGATAGAGCGACACAGGCCGGGTGCCGCGGAATGTAATTATTAACCTTGTAACGGTCAATGTTATTCTTCCAGACCACCTCGCCGACGACCTTTTTGAAGTCAGCCACACTGCCACCGTCAATGAACTCCTGCGCTTTGTTCGTCGGTATCTGTAGCCGTTCGGCAATGATAGCCGCGTTTTCGGTGGTGAAGATGAGTTTGAAACGAGCGTCTTTAACGGCCTTCACGACATCGTCACGCTTATTGCTGGCGAAAGATTGTTCTGGTACGGGCAGTAGCTGCTCAATGCGTCCCCAACCGAGCGCCAGCTTGAACTCATCTACATTTTTATAATTGGTCAGAGCGTAGGCCTTGATGCCTAGTAAATCGGCGAAGCGTTGGCGCCCGATAGACTGGTAGATCTCGGTCTTGGTATCTCCCATAATCACTCCCTTAACGCCCACGGTTTTGGCGACGTCGGTACGGCCGGTATACTCCTCAATATCACCGATGCTCTTGGCGTTTCTAATGGCGTTGACATCGACGTTGAAAGAGCCGGCCAGCACGATGGCCCCGAAGTCGCGCAGGGTGTCGTCAAAGTTGAA
Source organism: bacterium (assembly GCA_030647115.1). Classification (GTDB taxonomy): domain Bacteria; phylum Patescibacteriota; class UBA1384; order CAILIB01; family JAUSJZ01; genus JAUSJZ01. The sequence goes on along the minus strand of JAUSJZ010000016.1, from coordinate 348 downwards.
GTTACTGATATCGGCTCCGTCAAGCAGGGTGGATAGCAACCGACCACCCATAAACTTAGCGATATCTTCCATCGAGAGGGTGTCAATGCTGCGCCCCTCAAAGTCAAAGTCACCCAAGGCACCGTCGGCATCGAGCAACTCCAAAATACTGTTGACCCCGAGGCCCTTGATTAACTCGTGGACGGACAGTTCGGGTAACGGATGCGCGCCGATACCTTCATCAGACTGCCAGGCGACCTTAATGTTGATCGGCCGTTGATAATTATATTTATTGCTACTGCCAAACAACCCCTTGCGGTTGATGCGGGTGGTGACTCTAATGCGGTCAATTTCACTGATATCCATGGC
>JAUSJZ010000027.1 GCA_030647115.1 bacterium | reverse complement strand
AACGAAAACACCGCAAACGAAGGGTGGCAAAGCAGTAATCTATCTTAGAGTTTCCACAGAGGAACAGGTAGACAACTACTCTTTAGACACCCAAAAAGACATATGCACCAAAGAAGCACAAAAACGCGGCCTAAATATAGTCAAGGAATTCCGTGAAGAGGGGAGATCGGCTAAAACGATCACCGGACGTCCAGCACTCATTGAATTACTAGAGTTCTGCCGTAAGTTCAAACGAGAAATTGACGCGGTAATCGTGTACCGCCTTGACCGTATCTCCCGTCAAACATCTGATTATCTAGTTATCAGAAAAAAGCTGGCAGAGTGTGAGATACAACTAATCTCAGCTACTGAGCCCACCGGTGATAGCCCGACAGAGAAGTTCATCGAAACAATGCTCGCCGGATTTGCTCAAATGGACAACGACGTTCGCAGTGAGCGCTCTAAAAATGGGATGAGGGCCAGATTTTTAAGTGGCCTGACGTCCGGCCATGTTCCACTAGGTTACACAACCAAAGACGGATATGCCACCAAGGATCCGGAGAGTTTTGAGATCGTCCGTTCTGGCTGGAAACTGATGGCTACTGGCACAAAAACGCTGCAAGAGGTTGCAGATTATTTCAACAAGCAGGGGCTTAGAGGTGGTAGTGGCCACAAAAAACCGATAGTGCTGCGGAATCAGGCTTTATCGCGTTTGTTTCACAATAAGTTCTATATAGGTAAAATAGTTTCCAAAAAATATGGCATTGAGGTAGACGGGCAGCATCCTCCTATGATTACCGAAGAGATGTTTTATCAGGTACAGGCTGTAATAGACGGCCGGAACACATGCCTTGCTATTAAATCTCGTGAAAGATTAGGTCAGGACAATCCTGACTTCCCGCTCCGGCGCATCCTAAAGTGCGGCCAATGTGGTACCTCGTTCACGGGCGGCTGGAGTAAGGGTCGATCTAACCGTTTCGCATACTACTTTTGTCTCCACTGCCGAGGTAGCGCATCCAGAGTCAGTGTGCCAAACATGCAATCAACCGTGATCAACTATCTAGACAGTATTAGCCCATCTGATGAGACCGTAAATACATTTAATGCACTCCTGCGGAGAAAGTATATTGAGCGCTTAACATCACTACGTAAACGCCGCGATGAGGCCGATTCTGAATTGAAGAATCTCTATGAACTACGACAAAAGCTAATCGAAAAGAATTTGGCCGGCATCTATTCAGATGACGTCTTTAAGGAACAGAATAAGATAATCGAAAATAAGGTCAAGATGGTTCAGACCGCAAACAGTAACGGGATTTTAGAGAAGTATAATATCGAAGCGGTCACCAATTTTATAGACTCTAAACTAAAATGTCTGTCAAAAACCTATATAGAGTCCAACGAACAACAAGACTTGCAACAGATCAGAATGTTGTTTGGTTCAATATTCCCCTCTGGAATGGTGTGGAGGCAAAACAGCTTATTGAACACCAACATTAGTGAGTTCTATAGCGCAATAACGTGCTTTAAAAATGCCCAAATCACATTTGGTGGACCTGAGGGGGCTCGAACCCCTGAAACCTCTTGCATGCCATGCAAGCGCTCTACCAACTGAGCTACAGGCCCAAACTACCATAATCATCTAATTGTCTTGTTTGGGCCTGTACGCGGAGCGGCCACAGGCCCAAACTACCTTATTTCATATTATTAAAGTTTGGGCATATAGGCGGAGCCGCTATCGCGGAGCGACAGGCGGAGCCGCTACAGACCCATACAAAACAACTTTATAACAACTTGTAGGTCACGTAAAACATGTGCCGAGAGATAGGTGACCCTTAATACGCCCTTATAATCCTTCTTCCTCGTTATTTTTCCAATTGTCCTCGCGTCGATACGTGATGGATAAAACTGGCTCCTAGAGATTCCAACCACGTCTGACCAAAATGATTCGAGTTCACCCGTTGGCTGATCAGCCCTGCATTGTACAGTACACCGAAATTTACTCTCGTCAATGTGGTAAACATGTCTCAAACAGAACAAATACAAAGAAATTACATCCGGATCGGCATTACTAAACTCAGCAGTACACTGTTTTAATGATTTTGCTCCTTCACCCAAGTAGAGTACCGCTAGAATAATCTTTATCGTATCTTCATTTATTGCAGTAAGAAGATGTTGGTTATTTTCAACCAACAGTTTAAAGTAATTGCTTCGCTTTTTTCGATTTGCAAACAAGGCCCACTCGCGTGCTTTAACATGGGTATTGTGTTGAGTCACCACAAGTCGAGAAAGAAAAGGTTGCTTAACTACTACGTCATGGCACCAATACGATAATGTACTTTTTGCAACACGTTGCTCGAGTCTTTGCTGAATCTCGGGGTAGGTCAACCCAGTTGATCGTAAAGCGCGTGCGTTTTCTCGTAGTGATTTTTGCCGCATACAACAATCATAACGAAACCGACATTACATTATGATTATGCAATCACCTTAAAATAGACGACAACCTGGTTGGGGCGACCTTCTCTTCATACAGATAATCGTTGATGTAGTCAACCGCTTCGGCTTGGGCAATGGTCCCACCATCCAAATTCAGATGGGTCGGCGAATCTGTTTTTTGGTGTACTGCAACCAGTGGCCACCAGCTGGCCGTATCGTAGCGGGGCAGGGCGGTTAATAAAACCTCGTGACCCTTACTCAACTGATTGAGCAATAAACCCAGTTTATCATCATATTTCATACTTTTGGGATTATCGGCCACCAAAACAATATTATCAGCCGTAGTCTGCTCGCTCTCTTCACCCATCAGCCGCAGTCGTTCCGAAAAAGGAACGGCGACAGCAGTCGGATATCTGCCGGCCCAACGCTGACCGACAAACAGATTGTCAGGTACCACTTCACGCCTCGTCTGGTCAATGTCTTGGTAACGTAACCCCGGCTGTCTTTTAATCTGGGGGAAATCACGCCCACTATAAAAGATAACGTCATTGGCGTTGGTGTTGATGATCTGCCAGATGGGTGATGGGGCATTCAATAAAGTCTCTCGTTCAGCGTAAGGTGTGACCGTAGCCAGCCGTTTATTCAATATTTGGTGACTTTTAATATTGTCCACCAACTCGTCAGTCGTCTGTAACAGATAAATTTTCAACTGCTGGTAAGGCTGCCGGCTTAACAGATAAAAAAGCTGCTCTTGATTGTTGATCAGGTCTGTGTCGGTCATGACGAGATTAATAGTGTCGCCCACAAGCATCTTTTGTAGCGTGGCTTCGTCGAACAGAGGAGTACGAGCCGTCTGTTTTTTGGTTATCAGTTGCGGCAGTGAGACACCGGTGGCCGGCCAGACCACCCGAGCCGATTGTTGCCAAATACGCGAGAGCTGGGGCCAGCCTAAAGCCGGCAGTGAGTCTCTGCGAGTAGAGAGAACCGGTATGTCGTGCAGTACGACTAATATTCTAGCCATGTAAAATGGCTAGACGTTCGTATTTAACCAGTCGTTCGGGCTTCGAAGGCGCCCCGGCTTTTAGAGAATCAGCTTCAACTGCCATCGCCAGGTCGGCAATAAAGGTATCGTCAGTCTCACCGGAACGATGCGAGACAATGGTTGTCAGTTGGTTCTCTTTGGCGAGACGCACGAATTGCAGCGTCTCGGTGACGGTACCAATCTGATTTGGCTTAATAATGACTCCGGTAAGGGCTTTTTTGGCCAGCGCCTCTTCGAGACGGGCCGGGTTAGTCACGGTCAGATCATCCCCAATTACCTTCGTGTCAAGCCGGTGACCTTTCAATTCTAAACAGAGTCGAGACCAGTTATCAAAGTCGTCTTCCAAAAAGGGGTCTTCAATACTTTGCAGTGCAAACTCTTGCGCCAAGGCCACGTATGAAGCGACCGAATAGCGATACTCCTCGGGTATGTTATTGGCCGCTGCATCGACTGAAATGGTAACGGCCGTCGCTGTCTGACTGATAGCCTCTTGAATTTTGAGCAATCCACCGCGGTCAGCCTCGTCTTTGGTAGCAAAACTGACGTCAAAACCGCCCTCCATACCGAGCGGATCACCCGTATCTAGTTGATGCCAGACCTTGGTGCCGTCAACGAGCGAGCCGTTGATGAGTAATTCTTGCATGAACGGGCCGCTCTGGGCGTGTTTTCCACCCTCAATCATGACCATCATGGGTACCGGGTTCGGTTGTTTGGGGATGGGAGTCGGTAATTGCGTCTGACCCTTTTGATATTCTCGGGCTAACCAAGTCGCCAAGGGTTGGTGCTCGGTCTCCGCCGCCACCCGCGCAAACATCATGGATAGCCCCAATATTGTATTGCCTCCTAAAGATTGTTTGTTGTCAGTCCCATCTTTTTTAATTAAGGCTTGATCGAACTCCTCAAGGGTGGTGAAGTCGGAACCGGCCAGCCATTGCTGCAGCTCAAACTGTTGCTGCAACACCTGTTCAATTGGTAACGCTACCGCTTCGTGCGAACCGGTAGACGTACCAGCCGGTACTTTGGCTTCAATCTTAACATCACCGACCGTCGCCACCACGTTTAAAGTAGGCACTCCGCGCGAATCGAGAATTGATTCAAATGAGAACGGCGGTATTTTCATTCGTGAGATAGCTTGGATTTAAATTGGGCAATAACATTGACCGCGGTTGGGTCTACCTGATTTAAGAGAGCCAGATAATAAGAGACATAGTCACCGAAGCTAACGGCCAGCAGTACCTCTTCGAGCGGGCTACTACTGCTAAACTGTTGCCGAGTTACCTTAAACTTTCGATCTTTAAATAACTGTTCCGTCAACACCATACGGGTCTTGTTCTGTTCGTCGGTGTATTTTGAATCGAGCAATAAAAGATGCAGCCACTCGGGTGATTTGACCGGTCGTTCACTGCCAACCAGAGCATTGTGGTTCATCTCGGGCAGTAGCTCATAATAGGCCATTGACTTGGCATTCTCGTTAAAGTGGGATTTGTACCGCCCGGCCACTCCGCAGAGCACACCGTCACCGATGACTACCGGTACGTGGTTTAACATCTTACGGGCCAGCTGCTTGGCTTCGTTGTTACCCTCGGGAATAGTCTCCACCCAATGGGCTCGCATGTACGTCTCTAATTCATTGACCCGACCCAGCATCTCATTACTAATGGTGACGTGACCGAGCCGCGACATAAAGTTCAGCATGCTGGCCAAGTGTACGTGCAACGCCGCCCGCGGTTGGGCTTCGTAGTCGTGTTCAAAGTAAGGCACCTTATACTTGCGGGCTAAGGCCGCCATCTGGCCGCCCGTACCAATGCCTAGTAACATGGCCCCTTTGGAGTAGGCTTCAATGAAAGTATTGAGCGTCTCTTCGGTTGTGCCCGAATAGGAGATGGCGATGACGAGGGTGTTGCGGTCAACGTAGGCCGGTAGGTGATAATCACGCACCAACTCCACCGTCACTTTGGCTTCACCGAATAGTAAATCTTTGGCGATGGTACCGGCTTGGGCACTACCCCCCATACCGCTAATGACAATTTTATTGGCTTTTACAAAGTGCGACGGGAGCGGAAAAGAGTTCGACAGCTTCCACCAAATTAGAAAATTCGTGAAAAAACCCTCAATATGCTGATACATCGCTCCTTCATCGACGTTGCGAAAGTCAATCGCATCTAAAGATATATCGGCCATAACATTAATTACTTGTCTACTCTATTATACCGCGTAGTACAAACTTTGTGTGGTCTAATTGATATTGTTGCACGGCGCCGGCCGGCAGTTCTATAACATATTGAGCCGGTACGGTGTTGGTGTAGATACCGCG
>JAUSJZ010000009.1 GCA_030647115.1 bacterium | reverse complement strand
CATGACTCGGCGCGATAAATGGCGCTGGCTATTCAAGTGGCTCGGCTACGGCATTGGCGGCTTTGTCTTATTTGTGTTGCTCCTCTTCGCCGTCTACGCCAAAGACTTACCCAACCCCAATAATCTCTCCTCGAGGCAGGTAGCCCAGTCGACAAAAATTTTGGATCGCAACGGCAACCCGTTGTACGAAATCTTTAACGAAGAGCGTCGTACCATTGTTACCAGCGATAAAATAAGCCCCTATATTAAACAGGCCACGGTCGCCGTTGAAGACGCCGATTTCTATCAACATCACGGTCTCGACGCCCGCTCTATTATGCGAGCCGCTCTGGCCGACATTACCGGCCAAACCAAATATACCCAGGGTGGCTCCACCATCACCCAACAGTTTATTAAAAATGCCCTACTGACCAAAGAGAAGCGCATTTCGCGCAAAATTAAAGAAGCCATTCTCTCGGTGGAGATTGAGACCATCTACTCTAAAGACGAAATTCTGACCGGTTATATCAACGAAATTGCCTACGGCAATAATGCCTACGGCATTGAGTCGGCGGCCCGCACCTACTTTAATAAGTCAGCCAGCGACCTGACCTTGTCCGAGGCCGCTACCTTAGCTGCCTTACCACAACGACCGAGCTATCTGTCACCTTACGGTCAACACCTGCCCGATCTCTTTAAACGCAAAGAATTGGTACTCGACCAGATGGCCCGCCGCGGTTACATCAAACAAGAAGAGGCCGACGTTGCCAAAAAAGAAGCACCAACCAAAGACAACCTTACCTTCGCTAAAAGAGATGAGACTATTCGAGCCCCGCACTTTGTCTTCTACGTGCGCGATCAATTAATTGAGTTACTTGGGGATAATCAAGATGCGGAACAGCTGCTGGCGACCAACGGTTACACGGTCACGACTACCCTCGATTTAACCGTGCAAGATTTAGCCGAGAAAGCCATCGCCGATACCGCGCCGGCCGTCTTTGAGCGTCGCGGCGCCACCAATACCGCACTGGTAGCGTCTGACCCGGCCACCGGTGATATCTTGGCTATGGTCGGTAGCGTCAACTACTTTGACGAAAAATTTGGCAGCGTTAACGTCACTACCAGCCCCCGTCAACCGGGGTCATCCTTTAAACCCATCGTTTACGCTCTGGCCCTCGAGGGTAAATACAGCCCGGCCTCTACCCTCTTTGACTTGACCACCGATTTTGGAGGCGGTTACGTGCCGAACAACTACGACGGTCATACCAGAGGCCCGGTCTCGTTACGCTTTGCGCTGGCTAACTCGCTGAATATACCCGCTGTCCGAGTGCTCGATTTGGTCGGTCTCGACGAGGCCCTCAATCTGGCCCACAAGCTGGGTATCACTACTTTGAATGACCGTGAAAAATACGGTTTAAGTATCGTGTTGGGAGCGGGTGAGGTCAAGTTGGTGGATATGGTACACGCCTACAGCGTCTTTGCCAATCAGGGTAAGAAGATGCCGCTGACCTCTATTTTGAAAGTGGTGGATAAGAACAACCAGACACTGGTGGATATCACCCAAGAAGAGCGACAAGGTGATCAAGTCATCAACCAACAGACCGCCTTTTTATTGTCTGATATTCTCTCCGACAATTCGGTACGCGCCGCCATCTTCGGCAGCTCGCTCGCTATACCGGGCCACACGGTCGCGGTTAAAACCGGTACGACTCAATCTTTCAGAGACGCCTGGACCATTGGTTACACACCGCAGATCGCGGCCGGCGTCTGGGTTGGTAACAACGATAACAGCGAGATGCGCAGCGGCGCTGACGGTTCGGTGACGGCCGCTCCTATTTGGCGTAAGTTTATGACCAGTTTCTTAAGCGATAAAGAGAACAAGCCGTTCCCCCGACCGGGTGAAGTAAAACGCATTGAGGTTGATAAACTATCGGCCAAACTACCGAACGATAAGTGTTCCGGTGACCGCGTCTCCGATTGGTTTGCCTCTTGGAACGTGCCTAAAGAGCAAGATGACGTTCAGAAAGAGGTTAAAATTGATAAGGTCAGCCTAAAACTGGCGACCGATAAAACTCCGGCCGACCAGATTGACTATCGTTGCTATCGCACCATTCATTCGGAACGGCCCAATAAACCCAATTGGGAAGGACCGGTAGCAGCTTGGGCCGTGGCCAACGGTTACAACGGCATTGATCAACCGCCCAACGATTACGATGACGTGCACACCGAAGCGAAGAGACCGACAGTTACCTTTATCAAGCCAACCGACAACCAGAATATCGATAACAGCTTTGAGGCCACCACCCAGGCCAACGGTAGCTTCCCCATTGTTAGGGTCTCTTATTACCTAGACGATAGTTTCGTGAAAGATGCCAACAGCAGCCCCTATTCGGCCACTTTCAGCGGTTTGAGTAGTGGCAGTCACAAGCTGAAAGCAGTCGCCACCGACCAAGTCGGCAACCAAGGGGAGTTAACCATCACCATCAACGTCAAAGAAAATTCCGCCCCCGGACTGGTATCCAACGTTACTACTTCAGCCGGTAGTGGTAGTGTCACCCTTGGTTGGACAAACCCCACCGATGCCGATTTAGCCACGGTACGCGTTTATGAATCTACCTCATCTGGCAACCCCGGTTCGTTAGCCCAGACGGTAACTGACACTAAACCAGGCACCACCTCTTCGGTCGTGCTCTCGGGTCGGGCTAAAGGTACTTACTACTACATTTTGCGGGCGGTCGACAACAACAATAACGAAAACACAACGAATAGTCAGGTAGCAGTATCGGTACCGTAGTCAGCTTGACACCGGCCTCATTTATTGCTAAGGTCGAAGCGCTGCTAACACGCAGCAGAGGGAGTTAGCCATGTCTGTTACCGAACCCGTTACCGACAGTCAGCGTCCTCGTGGCGGCAGTTTCGTGTTTTGGATTCTCTTGCTGGTTGTCGTGCTCGCGATCGCGTCGTTGGTAGAGAGACCTCGGAGCGCCGTGGCCAAACAGGCCACGCCTACCAAAGTGACCTCGATCAAGCCGACTACCGATGCCGGGTATCCGTTCAACGGCAACCACGAGCAGTTCAAGCTCTTGCAGGCCCCGAGTCTTGACGAAGCGGTGCGCCTAACCAAACAACGCGTCTTGGACGCACTCATTGGCCCCGCCCAACAAGATCATGCTATCAGCGTCGGCGAGGTGGTGGTCACTAACCCACCCGGCCCGCAGACGGCTCAACTGAAAGTCTGGTTGGAGTGGCACTACGGCGATGATGCGATTCGGCTCTTGCCCCTGCTGCTATCTGGTGAGCAGCCCACCGGTTACGATTCGAACGCGCTCGAGTGGGTTAGGTTGCCGAGCAAACCGGACAAACCCGACGGTCAGCTGGCCGTCTTGCTCCCGTCCGGTAAGGCAGTACGCCTAATCTGCCATCTGCCCCGAGACCGCAAGGGCGAACTGGTCGTAGTGACCATGCTGGTTGACCGCTCCGGCGCGACCGAACGGGTGCTGGAATATCCAATCATCATGGGCATCAGTGACCAGCCCAACCAGAAGACAGGCCGGTCAGCGACGAAGGCCTGACCCGCGCCCCGACCTTGACGGTATTTACTTCAGCGGTTACTTCAGAGCCTATCCAGGCTAAAGGAGTAACCGTTTTTTTAATTCAGTAGTTTTAGTTGACGTAATACTCCTACCAACGAAGATTGGTACGGTAGTGTCTGATAGTGCAGCCGTTCAGCCGATTTGATTCGTTGCTCATACTGAATTACCTTTCTAACCTCACCCGTGAGGCCTACTTCGCCAAAGAGACAGAGTTTCTCGGGTAAGGTAACCCCTTTTACCGATGAGACAATGGCGGCACAGACCGCTAAATCGGCCGCCGGTTCATTGATCTTCAGCCCGCCGATACTGTTAACGTAGACATCGTAAGCACTCATCGGTAACTTAGCGTGCCGCTCTAAAATGGCCAAGAGCAGTTGTAACCGGTTGTTATCAAACCCGGCCGCGGTCCGTTTGGGGTAGCCAAAGACGGTTTTATTGGCTAAAGCCTGTACCTCTAACACAATGGGACGACGCCCCTCCATTACCATAGTCAGCGCCGAACCGGGGGCCACACTCCGTTCGGCTAAAAAATAAGATGAAGGGTCGGCAATGGATTCAAAACCCCTCTCGGTCATGCTGAAGACGCCCACTTCGGTAGTGTCACCAAAACGGTTCTTTTCGGCCCGCAGTAGCCGATACGCTCGGTCAGAGCGGGCGTCGAAGGTCAAAACCGTATCGACCATATGCTCTAAAACCTTCGGGCCGGCGATGGTCCCCTGCTTGGTGACGTGACCGACCACAAAAATTGTAACGCCATAACGTTTGGCGATATGCTGTAAAACGAGACCGCACTCGCGCAGCTGCACAATGCTACCCGGCGACGAAGGGTAGTCGCTGTGATTAAGAGTCTGGATGGAATCGATAATCATGATGTCAGGAGTAATCTGTTGGGCGATAGAGACCAGCGCCATGACGTCGCTCTGGGCGGTAATAATGATGTTGGCGTCGACCGCTTCTAACCGGTCGGCCCGGGCCTTGACCTGTTGCTCGCTCTCTTCGCCACTGACGTACAGTACGGTTTTTTGCTGCCGCGCCAGTAAGGCCGCTACCTGTAACAGCAGCGTACTTTTGCCGACTCCGGGTTCACCACTGACTAGCACCAGCGAACCTTGGGTGATGCCCCCACCAAGCACGCGGTCAAGTTCGCCAATACCACTGCTGAACCGAGCCGACTCCCCCACCACAATTTTACTCAACGCTTGATGTTTGATGGTTGCTGTCTGATCGGTAGGGCCGGCCACCGCATTACTCCAGGCGGCCTGATGTATCTGCTTCAGACTGTTCCACTCCTGACATTGGTCACATTTACCCTGCCACTGTAAATACTCTTGACCACAGTTGTCACAGACGTAAAGCGTTTTGGTTTTAGTTTGTTTGCTCATAGATTGACTAATTCTATAATGCCAAGTTGTGGTGTCGGTTGCCAGTAGTTGTTAACCGCTAAATTGGCGATCGCGGCAATACTTTGCCCCACCTCGGGTAGAGTCTGTTTAACTCCAAACCAGATGGCGGCCGGATATGGCTGTTCAAACTGCAGGCGAACATGTTGACCCTCTTTACCCAAACGTTTCACTTCTCTGACCGTCGCCGTCAGGGCGAAACGCGGTTTAGGGTTACCGATACCAAACGGGGCTAATTGATCTAATATTTTAGCGTTGGCTAAATTAGCTTCGGTCGGCTCAATGACGGTATCCACCAACCTATCGGTAGTAGCCGGATATTGCCGGGCCTGTTCGGCGAGATATCGCTCCACTTGCTGGCAGAACCCCTTTACTTTGGTTGGTTTGACGCTGAAACCACCGGCTTGGGCATGCCCCCCAAACTGACTTAGATAGCTGGCGTGCGCTGTTAGTAAATCAACAATCGATAATTTTGTCGGCGAACGGGCCGAACCTCTGGTGCTACCGTTGATATCGGCCATCACTAATACCGGCCAGCCCGATAATTCACTCAACTGACCCGCTACTAAACCCACCAAACCGGCCGGTGCTTCCGGTAAATAGTAAACACCACCACCCGTCGGTACCGCTTTTAGTTGCAGAGCCTCATTAACCAGCGCCTGAATACTGTTCTGACGGTGCAGGTTGAGTTGATTGATGAGCGCCGCGGCCTCTAGCGCCTGTTGTTCATCGGTGGTAGTCAACAAGGTTAAGACGACGTTATCCACCACCTGTTGGCCAATTTCATGCCGTTCTCTAGCTAACCTTGAAGGAGCATTTAAACGGGGTGCGATACCAAAGCTAATCTGACCGGTATCTACCTTATCAAGTACCATACCGGCGACCCGCATTAGGGCCGCCAAGCCGACATTGCGACTTTTGCGAAGCACCTGTAAACCGTAATGCACCAATACCCTATTTTCGGCATTCAATTCCATCATGTCGGCGATGGTGGCTACCGCTACCAAATCTAACTGCCATTTTAAGGGCGTATGACTTATGCCTAACTTTTCATACAGTGCCCAAAGCAGTTTATAGGCTACACCGGTACCGACCAAGTCACGATTCTGGTAGGTAGAATCGGCTCGCTTCGGGTCAACCACGGCTAGGGCCGGTGGTAAATTACCGATTGGCTCGTGGTGATCGGTTACTATGACATCAATACCCTTGTCGTTGGCCAACTTTATTTCAGTGGCAGCGGTGATACCGGTATCAACCGTCAATATTAACGTCACACCCTGTTCGGCTAACCAATCAATTTTAGCCGCGCGTAAACCGTAGCCTTCGTCTCTGGTCGGAATAATACAAATTAGCCGTTCAAAACCGGCCAGGGTAAGTCCCCGTAGTAACAGAGCGGCACCGGGTAAACCGTCGGCATCGTAATCGCCGTAGATACCAATCTGCTCCTTTTTTTTCTTCGCCTGAATCAAACGGGCCACGGCCACCTTCATGTCAGGCAGTGACCACGGGTCAAGGAATGATTTATCAAAATCTAACTGCAGCCAATTATGCCACTCGGTCTCGTCGCCAAAACCCCGAGCCTGTCGCACCCTTTCGATGAGGGTTGATTTATGATCGGCAACTTCAACGTGCCAGTGAGAAGGCCAATTAAAACTCATATGGTTTCATTATACAGGAGCCTGATTACGAGCACATTATCTAATGTACGCCCACCGTTCGACCCGTAAATCGATGTAGGAGTGTTCTAACAGGTCCGGTCGCTTGGCCGCCAGCTGTTCTAAAGCGGCCAGCTGTTGACCGATATTAGAGAGGATGTTAAACCGAATACGCTTCCCGTTTTTTAAGACCAAGTCAAAATCGTAGACGGTCTCGGATACTTCGTAGTAATCGGTCTGGTCGGGAAATAAGCGGGGAATGACCTCTTTAATGTTGGTAAAGGCCTGCACGAAGGTACGCGGTACTACCGGTTCATTGAGATTAACTTGAACATTGGCCACATCTAACACCCGTGGCAGGTAGGAGTACTCATGGTTGAGCTGCTCAAAACTGATTTGCCGAAAGACGATGCCTTTCTGATCGACCAGATACCAGTTGTCGGTGGTCTTCCAGACGAATTCCGGGGCCCGCTCGGTTATCACCAAGCGCACCGTTTGCGGCAGTACCCGCACCAATTCAAGGTCGGTGATTTCGGTCTGATTACTCAAACGAGCGGCAACGGTAGCGGTGGAGAGACGAAAGATATTCTCTTTTTCGACGGCCGCTTCTTGCTGTATCTGGGTGGGGTCAAGGCGTTTCGTCCCTTCCACGGTCACCTTGCTAACCTGAAAACGCGGGGAGTAAAAGAGCCACCAACCGAGCCAGACCAGACCGATGCCAAAGGCTAGCATTAGCAATCGCTGCCACCAACTTAAACTAGACCGTTCGGGCTCTATCTGGCGCCAACCGACCGTTAGCTGCTCCCGTACCAGGTTACGCCTGGTTCTATTCGTCAAACTCACCCACTAATTCTACTTCTAAAGCTAAATCGACATCAGCTTGGGCTTTAACTTTGGCTCGAGCCTGTTGAATGAGGGTGAATAAATCTTGGGCGGTGGCGTTGTTCTTGTTGTAGATATAATTGGCGTGCTCCTTGGCGACCGCTGCTCCACCGACGGTCATTCGCTTGACCCCGGCCATATCTAACAGCTTACCGGCCGCTCGCTCGGGATCAGTCGGGTCGGGGTTACGAAAGATACAACCGGCACAGCGTAAGCCGGTTGGTTGCCAGGCATGCTGCTGGTCGGTACCGGCGATGGTTCCACCCCGACGATGCCCCAAGAATTCCCGCGTCCGCTCCATAATTACCTCTTGGCGGGCCGGGTAAAGTTGCAGCCGGACCGTCAAGATGACCGGTCGCTGGTTGTTATCACCGTTGCGACTCATTTGCTTTAACAGCGAATCGCGATACTGATATTCAAACCATTCCCGACTCTTTTTCACAATCACCGGCTTACCGTCATCCTTAACCAGCATCATGACCACGTCTTTGACAATGTCTTTAGTTTCGTGACCGCGTAGACCGGCATTACCGTAGACCGCACCCCCAATACTGCCCGGTATACCAAACAGATACTCCGCTCCAGAAAGTCCCGCCGAAGCAGCCATTGAGGCCACTTTACCGCTCGGCACACCGCTATCGGCCTGTACAATAGAGTGTTGCTCGTCAATTAAGACCTCTCGCGCCTCATTTTTGATCACCAAACCCCTAAAACCGCGATCGCTAATAATGACGTTACTGCCGCCCCCTAAAATGAAGTAGGGCAATTTATGTTCCAAGGCATACGAGATGGCCTGTACCAACTCCACCGTCGAATGAGCAACCACCAGCTCGTCGGCTTTACCGCCAACTTTCATGGTGGTGTAGTCGCGTAACAAGACGTTTGGTTGAATATCCAATTTTATTTCAGTCATGGTGAACAATTTTTTTGATTTCAGCGCTGATATTACCCGCCCCCAAAGAGAGTAAAATCTCCACTCGTGGTGCAATCTCGTCTAGCCAAGCTGTAATGTCGCCAAACGATAATGATTTTAACTTGGGGTTGTGTTTGGTTATTTCATCGCTGTCGGTCGGTTCTTCCTGTTCTCGTCCCAAAACGGTGTAGATGGGTAATAAACGCACCTCATCGGCCTGGGCCAGTGCTTGGGCAAATTCGGGGGCGAACTTTCTAGTTCTTATCTGTTGGTGCGGTTGAAAGAGTACCGCCAGGGGTTTGTTGGTCATGGCTTTGGCTGTTTTGATAACCGCCTCAATCTCTTTTGGATGATGCGCGAAATCGTCATACACTTTCATACCTTTATAATCTCCAATCAGGGTGAAGCGGCGTTCAACTCCTTTGAACTTGGCTAAGGCCCGTTTGATGGTGGCAAAGGGAACGCCAATTAAATGGGCGGCTTTGGCGGCGGCTTGGGCATTTAACAACATGTGTTCACCGGGAATGGTAGTCTTTAAACCGGGCAATTGATTCTTGTTACCATACCAGTAAAGACGGTGGTGCCAATTCTGGAGTGCTTTTCTGGTGGCTCCATCGTCACCGCAGGCAATTACCGCTCCCCCTCTTTTGTTAACCAGACGGGCGAACCGGCGAAAGGCCTGGGTGTAATCTTTGACGGTCGGGTAGGTGTCAGGGTGATCATAGTCAATATTGGTAATGATACTGATAGTCGGCCGGGTAGCATAAAAAGCCTTATCATACTCGTCGGCTTCAACCACAATGCAGTCAGTACCGCCCACGCGCACTGTACCTTCAAAATCTGGTACCGAACCGCCCACTAACACGGTCGGGTCTAAACCGGCTTCGGCCAGAATAACGCCCAACATGGCCGTCGTACTGGTCTTGCCGTGCGTACCGGCGACTGCCACTGCTACCTTGGCCTGCGCCATCAAGCGGGACCACCAAACGGTTCGTTTATGAACCGGTATCTTTAACTTTTGGGCCGCCGCTACCTCAACGGCGCCGGGACCGTCACTAACGGCCGAAGAGATGATAACTTCGTCGATGTCTGGGGTGATATTATCTGCTTTTTGACCGATATGAACCGTAATGCCTTGTTTGATTAGGGCATCAGTTACTTCCGAACGGTTGGCATCGCTGCCACTGACCTTGAACCCGCGCTGTTGTAAGACTTGGGCAATACCGTTAAGAGATGCGCCACCGATACCGATAAAATAGATGTGTTTAGCGGGCATTTTGAATAAGTATTTCGGCCACCTTTTTGGCTCCCGACACCTCTTTTAACTGTTGCATACCGGCTCGCAGTTCTTGCTGCAACTTAGTGTCAGTTAATACTTTAGTTATTTCGGCCAGTAAACCCCGGGCGGTTAAATGACCTTCGTTGATAATACGAGCCGCCTTCTTATTCTCTAACACCAGGGCGTTTCTTAGTTGATGCCCACCGGCACTGGTAGAGAGGGGAATGAGAATAGTAGGGACGCCAAACAACACCAACTCACTCACCATCGAACCGGCGCGCGAGACCACCAGACTGGCCGCCTTTAAGACCACTCCCAGTTGGTCAACGCTCATAAACTCGATGGGGAAGTAGGCCTGTTGTTCGGGCCGAGTCAACTGCAATCTTTTCTGATTTAACCACTCAATGTCACCCGCCCCGGTCTGGTGGATAACCCGGTATTGTTGGGCCAGAGTCGGAAGCAGGCCAATGATCAGTTCGTTGATGCGGTGGGCCCCTTGGCTACCGCCTAAAACCACAATGAGCGATTTATCGGTTGTGACCGTACGGCCGCCAATTTTAAAGCTGGCCGACACCGCCTTTTTGGCCGCGGCCTCTACCAATTCTTGCCTAATTAAGTTGCCGGTCCAGACCAGCTTGGTGCGGTCAAGCCCGCGATAGTACTCAATGGGGTAGGCGGTACAGATTGTCCGGGCCACCTTGGCGTTGAGACGATTGGCCAGACCCATCACCACATCAGATTCATGCGAGACTACGGGTATCTTTAAACCTTTGGCTGCCCGAACCACCGGTACCGTTACGAAACCGCCCTTGGCGAAGATGATATCTGGTTGTAGCTCTTTAAGCAGCCGTTTTGCCTGCCAGTAGCCCCGCCAGACTTTACCTAAATCGGTCACATTCTGCCAGGTCAAATAGCGCCGATATTTACCGGCCGCAATAGTTCTGACAGTGACCTTTTGGGCCTGCAAAGTTTTAACGTCGGCCGACTGGCCATCTTGGACAGTACCGATATACCAGGCCTGCAGATTGGGCACCAACCGACGCAGTGCCTGGTGCACGGCTACAATCGGAGCCCGATGGCCACTGGTGCCCCCGCCGGTGTAGACAATTTTGAGGCTGGTTCGAACCGTTTTTTTCATCGATTAACGTATTTACTGGCCGATAAGGCAATACCGATAGCTGCCATCAACACTACCAAACTTGAGCCACCGTAGCTAATAAACGGCAGCGGCACACCGGTTAAAGGCAGCAGACCAATCATGGCACCGATATTCAAAAAGCTCTGCCAGAATATCCAACCGGCAATTCCTACCAAGACGAAACGGGGGTACGGTTCGCTGATGCGCTGGGCAATTTTTAGGATACGCCAAACCAGGTAAAAGATGGCCAACATGAGTAGAGCGGCTCGAATGAAACCCAACTCCTCGACAATGACGGCGAAGATGGAGTCGTTGTGCGGCTCCGGTAGAAAAAGCCTTTTTTGGCGGCTATTGCCCAAACCGAGACCCCACCAGGAGCCGGTACCGACCGTAATAGCGATATTGCGTAAATGATAGCCAGCCCCTTCGGCATCGGTGCCCGGGTTTAAAAAGGTGAGGATGCGTTGCAGCCGATAGGGCGCCTGCATAATGTAAAACCAGGCCCCCGCACCGGTAAGACCTAACCAAGTCACCAACTGGGTTAGCTTCATCCCGGCCACAAAATACATGGTAAAGGCGATGGCCAAGATAATGCTTAAAGTGCCTAAATCGGGTTGCATCATTACTAAAGCGGAGATAATGCCAATTATGACCAAGAAAGAGACAAAGGTCAGCCACGATCCCATCACTTTGGTGCGCCGCTCCAACCAAGCGGCAAAGAACAAAATAAAAGTTAATTTAGCGACTTCAGAGGTCTGGATGACAAACGGCCCTATTTTGGCCCAGCTCTTAATGTTACCGCTCGCGGGAAACAGCAGCACCAGTACCAGCCCGGCCACCGTCAACAGCAACCATAAGGCAGCCCTTTTCTGAATCCACTCCAGACTGATACTGCTGGTAATTATTAATACCACCAGGCCAATTAAAAACGAAACAGTCTGTCGTTTAAAGTAGTAACTAGGGTCACCAAACTGCTCGATACCAATGTTAACCGAAGCGGAGTGCACCATCACCAGGCCAATAATAGAGAGGCCGATAGCAAAGGTGAGCAGGCGATAGTCGGCCCGGCGGATGGCAAAGAAACGTTTACTCACGGTCTGGTATTAAAGTTTTATTTTGAGCTACCCGGTCAGCAAAATCATCGCCCCGCTCGGCGTAGTTGCGATAGAGATCAAAACTGGCACTGGCCGGAGCTAATAACACAATAGCGCCGGAACCGGTCTGGGGTAAGATGTGGTGGATGGCACTCTCCATATTGTCGGCCAGATATGGCTCCAATTTTTTAAAATGAGCGGCAATCTCGCTGCGGTTACGCCCTATAATGGTCACCGTTTGGCATTTAGCTTCGGCCGCGGCGACGAGCTGTTTGTAACTGGCGCCTTTGGAGACTCCGCCCAGCAGTAGGTGAATGGCGTGGCCTTCAAAGGCGTTAATGGCCGCCAGGGCCGCTTCAGGTGTAGTAGCGATGGAGTCATCGACGACCGTTACCTTATTATAGGTCATTCTGGTTTGCAGACGATGGGGCAGTCCGGTGAATTTCTGGGCGCCTTTGGCCAGGGCCGGCCGCGGCACCCCCAGTAAATAAGCCGCCAGGGCCGCGGCCGCCGCGTTCTCTAGATTATGTTCACCGGGTATCGAGAGGTCAGCGGCCGTCAGTAACGGCTCCACCTCACCCGTCATAAAAATGGCCTTTTTGCCGAGATAGTCGGCCACGTAGGTACCGCGATTGACCCTGTTTTGACGCGAATAAGTGTAAATTTCGGCCGGGGTGAGGGAAGTGAAACTACTCAACCAAGGGTTCTCTTGGTGCAAAATAGTGATGTCGTCTTTGGTCTGATTGCGCACTAAATAGGTTTTAGCAGCCACATATTCGTGGACGTTCGGGTGATAGTCGAGATGGTCAGGGGACAAAGATAACACAATCGCAATTTTGGGTCGAATATTGGCCAAAAAAAGTTGAAAACTGGAGAGCTCAAGGAGCACTAAATCGCCCGTCTGCAAATCATCAAAAAAGGTGAACGGGTCGGTACCAATATTGCCCGCCAAGTAGATATTCTTAAATTGGGTACTAGACCTCCCCTCTTGTAACATTGAGTAGAGGAGTGAGGCCGTCGTCCCCTTGCCTTTCGTGCCGGTGATGCCAATAGTCGTGGCTGGTGTCAGGTGAAAAAATAATTCGGTCTGGCTGGTTAAGATAGCCCCGCCCCGCGACTGCCCCGCTACGATACCCGCGTGGTCGGGCCGCATGCCCGGGGTTCTAATCAAGTAGTTAAACCGTTCCAACCCGTCAAACGCCCCGGCTCCGAGCTGCCACTGTACCTTGTCTTTCAACTCCAGTTCAGTTTGACCGGCGGCCTGATTCGCTACCGCCTCTTGCTCATCGCAGACGGTTACTTTAACCTGATGTTTGACCAACCACTTAGTCAGCTCGCGGTTGTTCACCCCAAAACCCAAAATCGCCACCTCCCCTTGCTGTAGGTCTTTGAGGGTAATCATTTACCCTTTCATTGTACCGCACCTAGTCGGTTAATGGCAGTTGGCTTTTTGACGATGGTTTGCGCTCTGACAATCGATTAGCTAAGCTAGCGATAGTGCGTCAGCACCGAAAGGACCTGAACAATGAGCGCAACGCCGTCTGGTTTGGCTACCAGTTACGACCCCGTCATTCACCGTTGGCCTCACCTCGTTCACGCTGATCAGTTGCAACGCGCCGTAACCAATTACCTGTTCGAACAGAGTGATGTGATGTTGGAGCTGTTGAAACAACGTGACCGGGTCAAGATGAGACCCAAAGAACCGGACTCAAGACCCTTCAGTTTGGGATATGAGATCGGCGCCTATGGCACCAACCTGGCCTTGCTTCGCAGCCTGGAAAGTTGCATCGCTCTGTTGCATTTCCAAGAGGCTTCGACCCGAACCGCCACCAGTTTCAGTACGGCCGCTGCCCGGCTCGGTGCTCAAACCTTTCTAATTCAAGATGTCGGACGGGCCGAAGACTCCCTCACCTCCCGCCGTAAAGGTGAAACGCTTCGTATGACCCTCGAAATGTACCGCCAGTATCACGCCGACAGTCTCATTATGCGCAGTCCGAATGTCGCTGATCCCTATATGGCTGCTCAACTGTTCGACGACTACACCGGCAGTCACTGGCCTGACCATGACAAGCGCTGGGGTGTGGTCATTAACGCCGGTAACGGTGACGATCAACATCCGACTCAAGCCCTACTCGACCTTTACTCCATTCGAAAAGTCGCCGGAAGCCTAAGCGATCTCACAATCCTCTTCGCTGGTGACGTCGGCCGGGCCCGAGCCGTTAACTCGTTGCTCATCGCCCTCGCCAATTGCGGAAATAACATCACTGTTAAGCTGGCCGTACCGGTCATTGGTGACTACCGACTGGTGCCGCCACAACCCACCCTCGATCGTTTAACCCAAGCCGGGGTCAACTACGAACTGGTCGACGTTCCCGACCGTGCCACCTTTGTCAGTCTGGCCCAAGCGGTCGATGTCGCCTATTACACCCGACTACAGGCCGAACGCTACGGGGCAGAGTTAGCCCCCGATTTCGCCGCCCAAAACGCCGCCATCATCTTGATGGATGAAGAGTTGATGACTGCGGCCCCCAACCTGCATGTCTTTCATCCCCTACCTTTGAGAGAAGAGATCGCCGAGGGTATGGAAGAGCACCAACGGGCCCTCTTCCGACGCCAGGCCGGCTGGGGTGTACCGGTACGGATGGCTCTGCTCTATTCCTGCATTCTCTACCCAGAAGAACTGCAGCGACTCGCTTACACCTGACTTCAACTGCGCCCCGAAAGGCGCAGTTTTTTAATCTGGCTAATTATGAGAATCTGCTAGAAACTACTGCTGTCCGACTAATAGTCCACCCCACTCTACGGCCGTGAAACCATTTCGTTCAAAGTGTGGTAATCGCTGTACCGGTAACTGAACCGGGGCATTTAAACCGGCAAAATCGAGAAAGACCCTGATTACGGAATCTGGTTTGGGAGTGATCGTCAGCGGCGCCAGTTGATCGAGTTCGTGATTGGTCAACCAGGTAAGACGCACGTACGGGGTGGTGGGCAATTTTGGCGCCCAGAACTCGAGAAAATCGCTCGTCTCTTGAGCCGTCAGCCCCATCTCGGTCAGATTCGCTTTAATGGTAGTTTCAGCCGCCGCTCGTGGTACTACCTGCCCGACATTGATCGCCGGGTACATGCCGTTCCCCTTGCCTTCCCAAAACAGATTGGGGTAGGTTTGCCCATTGGCCTCAAGTTGGCCGTTCGGGTGAGCAATCACCTGCCAACCAGTACCATAGGTCGGCTCCGAGACCCGTACCTGCGCTCCGACTTTGACCGATACCGGCATTGTTTTAGTTGGATAGAGATAGACTACCGGCTTACCGCACTCTGCCATTGGCAAATAGTCGTTCTTCTGAAAGATATGAGTTACGCCGTAAGCATCAACCCAGAAAATTGAACCGTAATCTTGGACCATTTGAGCGGCCGTTTTTGCCTTATTGCCGAGTATATCAGCGCCGACACCGTATTGATAAACCCGATAGGCAATCTGTGAAGCCGGGTCTGTTTCGGTCAGACCGGCATATAATTTAGTACCGCTAGCAGTGGTGGCTACTTGTTGATCATCTTTCCAAGTTAGACCGGTTGTCATAATAAATCTGTTAGCACCGGTGCCACAGCCGCCGGTCGATGCCGGAGTATAAATAGCCGCCCTATCAAGCTTGGAAGTGGTTACTTTCAAGGTACCATCATCACGTTTAAAGATGGCTGATGAGTTATAAACTCGTGCCGTACCGTCTGCCAACATAATAATGTATTCGCCGGTATCCGAACCGTCAATCACCGAGTCTCTCTGGGTATGACCGTCTGATAGCTGGCCGAATTGCACCAGATAGATGTCGCCCCACTTGGTCTCCCCCACCTTTTGTTTGGCTGGCAATTTGGCGATCTCATCCCAGTAAAGAACGTGGCTGTTAGTCAAGCGGGTATCGACTTTGTCAATTGTCTCATCGGGCAAAAGAGATTTGAGCACGGTGGTACCAGTGACGATTTTGCTATCAAACTGATAACCAATCGGTTGAGTGCCTACTAAATTGGTGTTCTGCGGTAGTAGATAATACTGATCACCATTTCGAATAAAATATTGATTGACATAATATTCCCCCATACCGAGCAAGGTAGATCTAGCCATTATTAGATCACCTTCACCCTCCTTGACACCCATCTTCCAGTATTCAGTGCTTTTATACTCGCCTTCTTGATTATTCAAAGAAGCCTTGATCAGGCCTAAATCGCCGAGCAGTTCGGGTTTTTGCCAGGTGACACCGGCATCAACCACTTTGGCCACGGTTGAACTCGAATTGGTCGGGGTTGCGGTTTCAGTAGCTGTCACCGCGTTTGTCGGTGTGGGGGCTGTTAGTTGAGCTTTTAACTGTCGTTGAACCAAATACCAGATACCGGCCAATACTAGAACTAGACCCATTAAGGCCACCACCCAGGGGAAACGACGTTTCGCTGGTTGCGGTTTAACCGTCTGGTCCGACAGCGGTTGCTTTGAGTCAACATCGATCTCCGTCGTGTCAGTTTGTTTTGCCATCTAAATACGTTACTTAATTCTATCCACTACGATTGTATCATCATTCACTAATTTAACCTGTTGCGCTGCTACCGACTCTCGTAGACCGGCTAACAAAGAGCTCAATTTGTCTGCCCGCTCCGGCCCGAATAACAGGCTGGGTTGAGCGTTAACCATTTTCAGTGGATACAAACTCACCTGCACTGTTTGTTGATCGACTTTGCCTCCGACTAGCAGCCCTTGTTGAGTCTCATTCGAAAAAGTCTGATCAAAAACCAGGTTGCCCAACGAGTAGATCACCAGCACCCCGTCAACAAGTTGGATATCTTGCACCACGTGTGGATGACTACCGATAATTAACCCGGCGCCGGCCGCGATCCACTCTTTAGCCATAACCTCTTGGGCCGGGCTGTGTTGGGTTTGATACTCGTTGCCCCAATGTAGAAACATAATCACGAAACGACCCTTATTTTTTTCGGCGGTAATGGCCGCTCGCACCTGCTCCCG
>JAUSJZ010000002.1 GCA_030647115.1 bacterium | reverse complement strand
GGCACGAGGCGGGCGACGGCATCCACCACCACCGCAGCGGCCAGTTCACCTCCGGTTAGCACGAAATCACCGAGACTCAACTCTTCGTCCACATATGCCCGAATACGCTCGTCAAAGCCCTCGTAATGGCCGGCTACGAGCAGCAAGCGCTCTTCTTGGGCTAACTGTTCAGCCTTGGCTTGGCTGAAACGCTCACCTTGGGGTGTCAGCAAGATAATACGGGGCTTGGCGCCGGTTTGAGCAATCTTTTTAATGGCGGGCACGACTACGTCGGGTTTTAAAACCATCCCTTTGCCGCCACCGTAGGGGGTATCATCCACCGTCTGATGGGGACCGAGACCGAACGGGCGCAGATCGTGGGTTTTGATGGTGATTAGACCGGCTGTTTGAGCGCGTTGCAAAATAGAGGCGTCAAGCATGGCTCGCACCTGATCGGGAAATAAAGTTAAGATATCGAATTGCATATTTTCATTTTACGCTATAAAAAACGGCCGCATCGGTTCAGAGGGGCGGCCGCAATTATATTGCTGTGGTTAGGCCAACGGTTCGGGTATGTCGTCTAAAATGTTGGAGGCGGTACTTGATTCTTCGGCTGGAGCTTCGGCTGGCTGCTCTGCTGGTGTTTCAACCGGTTCGGCCGGAGCCCCGGTGGGCTCGGCGGTAGCCGTTTCGGTTGATTCGGCTGCCGGAGCCTCGGTTCGGTCACCGTACTCGCCGGTCTGGGCGCGATCGCTACCGTCAGGCTCGACGATTTTGAGGTTGACTCGCTCGTTGCTCTTAGCACCGATGATGCGTAGTAAGGTACGAACGGACTTGGCTGCCCGACCTTCACGCCCGATAATGGTGGACATATCTTCGGCGGCGACTTTAAGGGTGATTAACACTCCTAAATCGTCAATGGTGCGGTTAACCTCTACTGAATCAGGATTTTCGACTAACATCTTGGCCACAGTTTCGACAAACTGGGCGTCTCGCTCTTGTTCTGGCATGGTTTTGTATTACTTGTCTGACTTACTGCTTATTATTCTACCGTTTTTTCCGCGGCTTCAACAGCCTCGGTCGGCGCTTCGGCTTTGACCTCCTCAACCGGGGTCTCTGCCTCATCGGCTTCTACTGGCGTAGTCTTGGCATCGGCCGCGGCCGGTGTCTCCACGCTGCCTTCGGCCTTGGCTTGCTTGGTCTCCTTCTTCTTCAAGCTATAAACGCGGCTGATCTTGCGTTCCTTCGGCAACAGTCCTTCTCGTACCAGTAAATTGACCACCGTATCGGAAAGTTGGGCGCCTTGGCCTAGCCAATGATCGACCCGTTCTTTGTGAATCACCAGCTCATTCTTGGTCTCGGTCGGATGATAATGTCCCACCGCCTCAATGTACTGACCGTTGAGCTTGCTGCGTTTCTCTTGCGCGACCAAACGGTAG
This sequence comes from bacterium, assembly GCA_030647115.1. GTDB lineage: Bacteria > Patescibacteriota > UBA1384 > CAILIB01 > JAUSJZ01 > JAUSJZ01. The sequence goes on along the minus strand of JAUSJZ010000002.1, from coordinate 3,342 downwards.
TGAGGGTCATGGCTGCGTCCCTGTCGGCGTAATCTTATAATTACCATAAAATGTTGTTTGCTATATCTGACTAATTACTTCCTGATGCTATCAGCTTAGCTTTATCTGGTCAAGGGCCTGTTCGTTGGTAAGGTGGATACCGTTCAGCCACTCCTTCCACGCCATCGCCTGCTTTGCCTCCGGTTGAACCCGATCGATAACCAGTAGACCGTTCTCGAGGTGGGCTGCCAGTATCAATAGCCGCTTACCTTGCCACTGCGTGTAAGTACGCGGCCAGGGGTTGCAGGCCCTAATCTGGCGCTCAATCTCGACAGCGGGTTTTTGCCAGTCAATTAAACCATCATCTTTAGTCAGCTTTGCGGCCAGGCTGGGTGTACCGGTCTGTTGTTGGGGTTTCAGAACGCCCGCGACGTATTTTGGGATATTAGCAATCAACAATTTGGCGCCCACCGTGCCCATTTTAGTCAGCAGTGAGGCGGTCGTATCGGTCGGTTCAATGGTAATCTTTTCTTGCACCAAAATAGGGCCGGTATCGAGCCCGGCATCAATTTTCTGGATGGTGACGCCCGTTTCGGTCAGCCCGTCTAAAATAGCCTGCTGTACCGGAGCCGCACCGCGGTATTTTGGCAAGAGCGAACCGTGGATATTGAGGATACCGAGCGGAAACAGGTCAATAACCGACTGGGGGATGATGCGACCGTAGGCAATGATGATTCCCAGGTTTGCCTGTATATCGGCGTTGTCTGATTGGCAGACAGTCTGACAAACCGACTGTAGTTCGGCTTTTGTTTGGGGTTGTAGGACGGTCAGACCGAGAGCTGTGGCGGCCTTTTTCACCGCCGGAGCTGTTAGTTTGAGACCGCGTCCGGCCGGTTTATCTGGTTCGGTGACAATGGCCACGACCTTAAATTTAGCCTTAATGAGTCCTTGTAGGACATCAGCAGCTACAGTGGGGGTTCCAAAAAAGATGATTGTAGGTTGGTTTATGGTTTTAACGTAACAGATTAGGTTCCTAAATGCGAAAAGCACCCCGGGCAGGGTGCTTTTCTAGTTGTACTGTCCGTTTACAGGAAACCGGTGCTGTACACACCGGGCTCCTTTCTCCCCTATTGGGGTGGTGTATCTCTTGGGGGGGACGGAGGCAGCCGAGCCGCGGCGCCGATGCGGCCTATGGCCGGAAGAGCAATGTTGCGCGGCTGCCCCCGTTTGTACGATCGTGAGTTGTCCTTTGCCCGGGCCTCATTGGGCACCGGGCAAAGTGCTAGTCCAGTGCCTCCAGCACTGCGCTACTCACTTCTGCAGGTCCATCGGCTTTCGCCGAGACGAACAGTGGGTACCTGCACCCCACGTCGTCACTAAATCGTTACGTCAAATATAATAGCACCAAAGCCGCTATTTGTCAATAGGCTGACCCTGGTTTTGCTTATCAAACCCCTTTGCGGTCTGGTTGGGCCGGCCGCAGTTGAGTGCCGGTATTTAGCTTTGAGTCGTAGAGGACGCCGTTCAAGTGGTCAATCTCGTGCTGTAAGATGCGGGCCAACATACCCGAGGCCTTTATTACCAGTTTATTGCCGGTCTCATCTTGACCTTTGACACGGAGGCGTTTCGGTCGGGTGACCTCACCTTCAAGACCGGGCAACGAGAGACAACCTTCGGTCATAGTGATCTGTTGAGCGCTCTGCCAGGTGATTTTGGGGTTGGCCAAGGCGAAAAAGGCGATCGCATCTGCTTCAATCAACTTACCTTCACCGTCTTTTGGTAAATATTCAATAATGCAGAGCTGCTGTGACAGACCGACTTGAGGGGCGGCCAGACCCATACCGTTGGCGGCGTGCATCGTTTGGCGCATGGTGGTGACGGTGGCTTTCAGCGCGTCATCAAAGACAGTCACCGGTTGGGCAACCTGGTGCAAAACTGGGCTGGGTTCAATGACAATGGTCATAATCTATCTGATACTAGTCATTTTTTGTCTCTGGTGCAAGGGGAAAGCTCAAGGCATCGGTCATGAGCCGCCAGTTGCCGGTCAGTGTTAACAGTAATTGTTGTTGTTTAGCCGAGAGTTTTTTAGGAGCAATCAGCCAGAAACCGGTCTTGGTGGGAGTCTCAAGGGGCGAAACGGTACCAAAGGCTGTCGTAAGCTGAAATAGTGTCTCCTGCCTACTTTTCTCACTCGGTTTCTTTCGGGGAGCCAGAGTGATAATGCGGCGGTCAAATAACGGCAGTTGCGCTTGATTCAAGGCAGATTCGGTCAATTGGGACGTCAATAACCGGTTGAAGAGCGAGTTCTGATCAAAACTCTGGGCCAGAACGGGTGCGCGGCTGGCTAAAACGCCGATACCCTCAATGGCCGCCAACATTGAAAGGGGCGAATTACTCGACCATAACCGATCGACATTCAAAATAAATATCTGATCGGTGGTAATTGTCTGGTACAGGGCTGCCATGGTGTGAACCGGTACCGGCTGGGGTAGGCGTTTCGCGAGCGCTAGGGCAGTCTCTTCGATCTTGTTGGGGCGGTTATCAATGACCAACAGTCGTTGCTTGGTCCGTTGACGTTCCATCATGTCTGCCACTAAATCGTCATTGAGGTAACGGCCGGTCGGCCGTACTCTGACCGTTATCTTATTTAAAGTAGGTGCTTGAGTGAGGGTATTTTCGGGCAGGGGTAAACGGCGGGCCAGCAGTTTGAGGGGTAGTATCGATCTGATAACCAGGGGGCAACCATAAGCCCGGGCCATTAAAGAGCCTAAGACAGGGGCGCTGAACCCGGGGGTTCGCCTCGATTGATAAGAGAGGGTAAAAGGTTGGTCAATGATAATGCGGTCTAAGTGTGAAAAAGGCAGGCCAAAACTGCTCAATTGGCCGTACAGTGAGCCGCCGCTGCCCTTGAGGGCTTCTAGCCACAAATCGCGTTGGGCGATGGCGGTGGGCAAAATAGCCGGGCGAAAGCGATTTCGCAAAGCCAAGACAGATGGAGTGTGTAGCGCCGGGGTGATAAACAGCTCTGTGCGCACCTGGTCGGCCGAGCCGGTCGTCGTCGGTTCAGTAGTGACGTAACGGCTATTCAGATTAGACATCAGCTGGGTAAACACCTGGGCGAGCCCGACACAGTAATAATCACCGACCAGGCGCATGAATTGTAAATAGGGGGCGGGCACCACTAAGTTAGCTACTTTTTTAACCGGTATAATTTTATTCACCGTACCGGCTGTAACATTGCAATTAATGACGATACCGGGTATGGTACGCCTGCGCAGGGTTATGAGCACTAACTGGCCGGGCCTGACCGACACGTCGGTACGATAGGTCAAAACCGAGTTCGCCTTCGCAATTAAACTATGG
>JAUSJZ010000001.1 GCA_030647115.1 bacterium | reverse complement strand
TGTTTCGGGTCAAAGCTTGATTCAATGGGCGGAGCCTGTTTGATATCGGTTGAAAAGGTGATGCCCTTCTGTTTCGCAATCAACTCCACCTCGCGCAACGCCTCAATGACCGGTTCGTGAAAACGGGCGACTTGGGTGGAGAGGTTAAACTCTCCGTTGACCAATTTGGATGATAGCAACATCTGTTCGGCGATGATGTAGAGCCGTTTCTCACCCGAGATGATGGTGTCGTAGAGTTCAATACGCTGGTCGAGTTCAAGGTTTGGTTTCTCGGCCAACCGGTTGACGGCACTTTGGATAATGGAAATGGGCGTCAGTAGATAGTGTGAGGCGATAGCGATAAAAGCCTCTTGTTTACCGCTCAACAACTTTTTCGCTCGCAGTTCGATGGCCGTTTTCATCGCCCCACGCCGCAACAGAAAGATAATCAGACCACCGGCCCCGAAACCGATTAAAAATGGGATATATAGAGACTGATCCATTGGCTATATTGTAGCAGGGTGATTTGCATTCAATAAACGTCAGACAGATGCACTCCCTAGCCCGGGCGCCCTTGTCAGGTTCGTTTTAAGGCAGGTCTAACTGTTTAATTATCAAATACGGCCACTGCGCAGAACAAGTTTGCGCGTGGCCGTAAAGTTAGCTGCCGACGAACCTGACATTCCCGGGCGTACGTTCGTACACTGTCTGACGATTATTTATGTCAAAACCCTTAACAAAATTTCCAATGACTGGAAACTAAGAACTAGCTGCTTTTCGGTTGGGGTTTGGCTTGGGACCAGAACATTTCAAATAAGTAGATCATGGCGGCGCCCAGTTCGGCGCTCTCAATTAAAATACCGTAGCCTTCTTTTTTGCTGGAGATGAAGGCCACCGTATCCTGATCATAAATACCAATCGCCATCGGAAAGGTGATGCCCGGTTTGACGTAACGAATCTCCCGCCAGGTCTCGCGCGGGGTATTTACCGAACCCTCATACGCTACCTCCTGATCGGGGAAACGTAGCGTTTTAACGTGCACCTGTTTCTCGCGCAACTGGCGGATGAGCTTGGCCATAAAATTGGACCCGCCGATCATCTCCACGACCTCTTTAAGCGGCCAGATGAAGCGGATCTCTTTATGCCGCAGCTCCTCCCACATAATCTGGCGCACCTGTTCCGGCCCTTCAAAATAACTGATGCGGGGCTTGTTGGTGGAGACGTTAAAGAGGCTCATGAATTGGGGCATGGCGTCCTGCACCTCTTGCAGCCGCCGTTGCTGTAATACCGACAGATACTCGGGCGAGCGAGCCTTGAAGTGTTTGCGATTACGGATGACGGCCACCTCTATCAACCCCAGCTCTACCAGATGGTCGATGAAGTAGTAGATAGAGGTGCGTTTGATGCCCGACTGCTGGGCGATGGGGTTGACGGTGCTTTCGCCCAATTCTAATATCGCGATGTATACAGCCGCTTCTTTGTCTGATAAACCCAGGTTTTGGGTGAGAATGTTGGTGTCCATTTGTGTCGTTTAAAAAACCGACGATATTACTATATAGTAGCATTTTAATCTGTAAATGTCAAGATATAAACCTGTTAGAAAAATATAGATCCTTACATAATAATGTCTAAAGTTATTGACATATTGCCTGTTTTACGCTATACTAGCGGCTGTCAGAGTAAGAAATTACCTGAACAATCCGATTAAGTCAGCTGCGAACGCGATCCACTGGATTCCTCGTAATCCAAACTGCGAACAGCTGCCAGCGGCACCCGCTGTAAGGAAGGTGCACGATCGGAGCCAACCAGGCACGAAAGGAGGTGAAGAAATGAATACGCCCCTATACGCATGGGAACAGTCAGTGGCCGACCTGGGTTTGACGCCTTTAGATGACGGCGCTCCTCTGTCCGCAGATTGGGATCCGGCCGAGTTCTTTTGTGACAAGTTTCTGTCTCGTGGCTGTCTCGATGACACTACCGGGTATATCCCCCTCCCCACTGTTGATATTCTGACTGGTGAGTTGGTGAAGTGGTGTCATGAACGGCTGGGGTCTGGTAAACGACAGCTCGACCAGCATGTGTTGGCGTGGATGATTGCTAACTGGAATGACCCCAGAATTCCGGATTGGTTCAGAACACCCAGCTTTAGAGCTGAGGTTCGTGTCGTAGTAACTGGAACGATTTGGAAGAAGATCGGCTTAGAGGCGCAGTTTTTGCCAAAGAAGCCGAATCTACATCCAATGTCCCAATGGCGTGGCCTCGAGGTTCTGTCATTGGAGTCGCGAGATGGTAGACCGATCTGGACATGGCTGAGACTAAGCGGCTTTAGTGTCCACCAGGATCTTCACTGTCTTGCATCCAGTGGAGGTTGGGGCGCATAACCCAGCTTCGCTCACCGAGAACGGTGCGGATGGCAGCTACTCCAACCGGTGAGCAGCCAAAGAGAGCTCCCCCGGATGCCTCGTCATCCAACTCTCTAGACTGTTCACGAACGGCGCAAACCCGAAGGCCGCCAAGATAGAGCGTATCGGTCATGGGCAGTGCGATAAACCATGATCGTTTCAGAACCCCGGCTTAACCTAACAGAGGTTGAGCCGTAGCCTGAAATATAGAGCTCAAGGTCAGATACCCCAGACGGTGACGGTTTTTTTATTTGCCAATTAAAGGTCAGGTGATTGCGCGAACGAACTGCCCGGGAATGTCAGGTTCGTCGGCGGCGTAATCTAACTCTCTGTCGCTGACGGCACCGTTATAGTCAAATAACATTTATGTTGTTTGACGTTACGGTGCCGTTTGGTTTAGTGGTAATAGAAAGTTAGATCTAGCCGACGCGGGCCTGACAAGGGATCGCCCGGGCGAGTGAGAGCACCATCACCTGACCTTTAACTTTAATAAACAAAAACCGCCGACTGGGCGGTCTCTGCCGTTACGCCGTCTCCCGTTGACACAGGCTAGGTACGTAACGTATTGCAATCTTTTAGTGCGCGTAGTCGATTGTAAATCTCTTGTGCTAACCTGTCAAGTCGGCTATCTTTGGGGCAGGGAGTGAAACGATGCAAGATGTGTCTGTGGGCGAGTATCTACGCAACATGATTGGGGAGTGGTTGGAAGAAGCCGGTCGTGACCTGACCAGTCGTTTGCCCGATCAGGAGCGTCTGGTAGCCGAGATCAAGGGCCACGGCGACTTCGTTACCGCTACGGAACGTCAAATCGAAGAGACGCTGCGAGAGAATATCACCCATACGGCTTCTAACTTCCCCGTGATTGCGGAGGAGTCTTTCGAGGGTGGAACGCCCGATTTGAGTGGCCCCTGCTGGGTAATCGATCCGCTCGATGCGACTTCGGGGTTTCTCTTTCAGGCCGGTCGGTTTATCCCATCGATCATGATGGCCTTCTGTATTGATGGCCAGCCCGAAGTCTCGGGTATCCATTTTCCGTTGGCCCATTTCACCGTTACTGCTCATCGCGGTCACGGGCTGAAATTGCACGGTGCGACGCGACTATGGACGACGGCCATTTCAGTCGCCAGAGCGTCGGTAGACTTGAGTGAGGCGTGGGTGGATGTCAACCGTTACTCCGACATTGAGTACCAGAGTGAATTGGTGCGGCGACTCGACTGTACCCTCCGATCAACTCAAGGAGCGGCGTTGGTAACCTCACTCGTACCGCATTCCGGTATCGTCTGGTCCATGATTACCGGGGAACCGAACATCAGTGCCGTGGTGCACGACAATAACTCCGCCAAGGTCAAACAGGCGGTCTGGGACGTTTTGCCCGCCCAACTCATTCTCACCGAAGCCGGCGGTTTCATGATTGACTTGAATACCGGTCAGAATTACGATCCTTGCTGCCCGGGGCCCTTCGTTGCGGCGGTATCGGCCAGCCTGGCCTTTCAGATCTTCGGACTGACCTTGTAGGGTCGGTCTTTTTTTGTCACTAAAAAACCGAGCGGTCAGCTCGGTTAAGGTGTCAGTCTTCATCGATTTGTCGGAGGAGTAGTCTGTAACCGTCCTCTTCATCTTCATCTTCGACCACGTCACGATAGGCGGGTGGTGGCGGAACAGCCGCCATAACGGCTTCCAGAGCCTCGCGACAGCCGGCGGCACCGGTCGCTTCCCAATCCCTGATGGCCTCATCGAAGTTAGAATCAGGAACACGATCGACCAAATCAAGCGTTCCGATGTGACTTCTCATGTCACTTCTCCGTACCCGGTAACTCGTACTTGGGGCGGTGCGATACCCAACGCTTTTGGGTGGGGATGTAGAAGAATTGCGTCGGTGGATACCAGACAAAGAAACGGTCAGTCGGCGCGTCGTCGTCTCTGATTGGTTCAAAGCGCAGCGGTACCGTGGGAAGAGTAGCCGTCTGATGTTCCACCGGCGGGTTGAGGCGCGCCCGAAACGAGAGTGTGAGGCTGAAGGTAGTGATCATGAGACAGATCGCGCCCAGCAACACCCCTTGGTGACAGTAGAAATAACCTCTGTTCTGCATCCGGACCTCCTTGTTGCGAGCTAGCCGTTAGGTCTGTTCGCAATATCCACAATCTAACCGACCCGGCTTTACCGGTCAATAGATAACCGCTACGCTGGCTTTAGATGACTAACGAACCTAAAACCTGGACCACGGCCGAACTGCGCCAGCTGTACCTGAAGTTTTTCGAGTCCAAAAATCACGCCATTATTCCCGGTGCACCCGTCGTCACCAAAGAGGGCTCCAATACTTTATTTACCACGGCCGGTATGCAACCACTCGAACCGTTTCTGCTGGGACAGTCACACCCGCAGGGCCAGCGACTGGCAAACGTGCAGGTCTGCATCCGCACCACCGACATTGACTCGGTCGGTGACGACTCCCACCTGACCTGTTTTGAGATGCTCGGTAACTGGTCGCTCGGCGATTATTTCAAAGACGACTCTATTGCTATGAGTTGGGAGTTTCTGACCTCATCCGACTGGCTCGGTCTCGACCCGTCGCGCTTGGCCGTAACCTGTTACGCTGGCGATGACACTGTGCCTCAAGACACCGAGTCGGCCCAGGCCTGGCTGAAATTGGGGGTGCCCGCCGCCCGCATCTTCTTCTACGGGCGTGACGATAACTGGTGGGGCCCCGTCGGTCAGACCGGCCCGTGTGGTCCTGACACCGAGATCTTCTACTGGGTCGGTGACGGTAACCCGACTGGTGAGCCGGCGACGAATGAGAGCTGGCTGGAGATCTGGAACAACGTCTTCATGCAGTTTGACCAACGCGATGACGGCACTTATGAGCCGCTGACCCAGCAGAATGTGGATACGGGAATGGGACTCGAGCGTACCGTGGCCGTCTTGAACGGTTACGCCAACATTTACGAGATTGATATTTTGGCCCAAATTATTCAAACCCTGCCGGCCGGAGTAGAAGATAGTCGCCGCATTATCACCGATCATATTCGCACCGCCGTTTTTATGGCCGCCGCCGGTCTGGCACCCAGTAATCTCGATCGTGGCTATGTCATGCGTCGTCTCATCCGCCGGGCCATTAGACACGGGCGCAAATTAGGCATTAATGAACCGTTCATTAACAAAGTAGCCGCCGCCGTTATCGAATCGCTGGCCGAAACTTATGGCGAAGTAAAGTCACAAGAGGCTATCATATTAACAATACTGACCGCTGAAGAGCAGAAGTTTGGTAAAACACTCGAACGGGGCTTGCGTGAGTTTGATAAAGCCGCTCTCGCGCTGTCAGACAATAAAAAAGAGCTTGATGGTGCGGTTGCCTTCAAATTGTACGATACCTACGGTTTCCCGCTCGAGATTACTCAAGAGCTGGCTGACGAGCGCGGCTTGATTGTCGATGTCAACGGCTTCAACGAGGCCTTCAAGTCACACCAAGAAAAATCCCGCACGGCGACCGCCGGTACTTTTGCCTCCGGTCTGGCCGATCATTCCGAGCAGGTCATTAAATACCACACCACTACCCATCTACTCCACGAAGCCCTGCGCCGGATCTTGGGCGATACGGTGCAGCAGAAAGGCTCCAACATCACTCCCGAACGGCTGCGGCTTGACTTTGCCTACGGCGCCAAGCTGACTGACGAACAGAAACAAGAGGTGGAGGAGCTGGTTAATGAACACATCACGAAATCACTGCCGGTAACCCGTGAGGAGATGTCTCCCGACTCGGCCCATAAAGCCGGTGCCCTAGGGTTTTTCGGCGAAAAATACGGCGACCGAGTCAGCGTTTATACGGTTGGTGATTTCAGCAAAGAGATCTGCACCGGCCCGCACGTGGCCAACACCTCTGAACTAGGCCACTTTAAAATTGCCAAAGAAGAATCGGTCGCGGCCGGCATTCGACGCATCAAGGCGGTTTTAGTTTAATCTACGAACTCTCTCCGAAGGTAAACTTTTCAATTTTAATTTCCTCAGTCAAACCGGGCATCTTACCAGCACCTTCTATCAAACCAGATATTTCAGTTGGGTTGGGTGGCCGATGCTCCTCTCTACCAAACAGACCCCTTTTGGGGATGGTGATAGTGGACGGCAACTTCATTTCACCCAAATTAACACTGGTAAACGGTTCATGGGGTGATAACGCTTCTTCGCCGTCTATCAAAGCCGGATCAATTCTTCTTAACACCATATTTAATACTTCATTAGGGTCATTTCGACGCAGGATTGATAAGACTTCTTCTGCTTCGGCGGGGGTGAAGTAAAGGGTGCAAAAATTATCACCTCGTCGACCAGCCTTATCTGGTCGTGAAAACTTGAAAGCAAATTGAACGGCGGTAGAACCGCTTGGTCCAACATTCTTGATACTAATAACACTTAGAGTAGATTTATCAGCTCCTATTTGGCGATCAAACCGTTTCCGTTGTTTATTAGCGCCATCATAAATATGTTTGGCAAAGTCTTCGTCGATATCAGTTAGATTTAGGCCAACACCGTTATAACCGTCACGATAGCGACCGTGGCCGTGGACATCCAGTTTGGTGCCTAATAAAACATCTCCATCATTAAGATGAACTTCTAAGAAAATAGGCAAATCGGCTCGTTTCAAAATCTCTTGTAGTCGTTGTAGCTCCGCGTTGAGTTCATGGGCTGATTCTACCACCTCCACAGCATTATCAACTGTGGCAGCAAAGCGCTGGGTACTGGTGGTGGGCTCGATTTCCGGCTCGACGGTGGTTGGGGCTGCCTGTCTACTATCCCAAGCGGCCGCGACCACGGCAGACCCATATCTGTTTTCTAAAGCAGCCAGTTCGGCCCGACACTCTGCTAACAGCCGCTCCTGTTCTGGTGTTAGTGGTGGGTTCTCTGGTCCTGCGGTTGGTTCTTGTCTCTCCATGGCAATATTATAGCACTCGAGTGATAAGACGTGATTTTTAATCAACGAAAGCGATCTCCAGTTTTGTACCCGTTGCTTCAGCAATCTTGTTCAGGGTTTTGACACTGGGGTTATAATCAAAAGACTCTAAACGGGCAATCTCTGATTGGTTTACGCCCAATAAGTCTGCTAGCTTCTTCTGGGTCAAGTTATGTCTGTTTCGCAGAGAAATAAGAGCAGACAACACCTGATAATAAGGTTCCAGACGATCATATGCCTGTTTCCTTTCCGGGTCGGCTAACAGTTCTGCTTTAACTTCTGACCAAGTTCGATATTTTTTCATGGTTTAAGTATAACACATATGTTATATTATTTCAAACGGTTAAGTGTAATTTGTTTAGTCGACTTATGGCCGTGGTTATCTCTTTGGGTGGTATACGACTACTTTTCTTTTTGAAAGCGTGTAGTAGAATGATCTCATTATTATTGAAGGCCAACAATATACGGACCTGAACTTTGCCCAACACACGCAATTCGTAGATTTTATGATGTATTCTTTTGATATATTTTGGGCTGACACCATGACCGTGTTGAGCTAATAGCTCAATCAAATGGGTGGTATGACCGAAAGGGTCTTGGTCTAGAGTGTTAATAAATTCGGTGACATATTCTCTACCCCTATCCGAACGAGCAAAGATAATCTGGTATTCATCCATAGCAACATTCTGGCAGTACCCGCATGAACAGAAGATGGCGGAGAGACGAACTAAAAAACCCGCCACTGGGCGGGTCAGGAGTGGATGCTGGCGTGCTGCCACAACCAGTGGTCAAGGGCGGCACAACCGGCGAGCAAGCTCTGTTGTTGTTGGGGAGAATCAACGTTCAGACTCTCCATTTCGTAGCCTTCTTCGGCTCCAGCCACCTGTTCGGGCCCGAAACTGCAGGCATTGCCCGGTACGATGAGGTAGATACCACCGTCGGGGTGGAGTATAACTCGGAAGCGATCGGCTGACAAGGGGAGGAGGGGCGAGCCGAGCAGTAGATAGACTTCTCGCATCGCGACGATAAGGGTCGTCTTTAGCTGATCGAACTCCTCGCCCGGTTGGAGATGCACCAGTTGCTGCCGGCCGGCCGGGGTAAGGAAGGCCGATAGACCAGCCCGTCCGGGCAGGGTGCAGTCCATTACTGAACGCAATACGATCTGTTGGGGTCGTTGTTCCACTGGCACCTGTGCCGGGCGAATGCCAGTGAGGATGATGTTGTTCAGACGTCGCACGAGCCAATTCAGGCTTAGCGAGAAGGCCACTACTTTCGCCCAGTTACCAGTTGTCCCGATCAATCCGTCGGATGAAACGGCTGGTGACCAGTGCCAACAGTTATCGACGCCCCAGTACTGCTCCGTCAGCGGAGCAAAACCGCTGAAGCCGCTACTGACAGCCAGTTCTTGGGTAGCGTCAGATGGCGGCTGTTGGCTGATAATAGTGATCAGTTCCGGAGTTAACCAGACAGTCAGACCGGCGGCAGAGGGATCCAACCGTATGAACAGCGGCGTGTCAACCAAAGTTGGCTGGTAGAAGTCTGACAACATTGGCTACTCCTTCCCACTGACTATAGCAAAACGTCATCTTCTTGTCATAAAAATGTGGTCTACTAGTATCTATGGCATACGTTGAGCCATGGTAAAAAGGGCGTCGATATTTGTGCTAGTATTGACGAGTGATTGAGAATTAGGTACAGTAGGAAACGTTCACACCAGGCAACTTGCGCCGCGTGGGCATCTTTTTTTGGGGCAAATGCATCCTTAAAAACAAGCAAGATAAATAACAAGCAAAGAAGTAATGTCAGCTGCTATGACCAACAAACTGGGAATGACCGACTTATACCTGACCAAGAGTGGTATTGAGCGACTTCAGGCTGAACTGAAACACCTCAAAGAGGTGGATCGCAAAGAAGTCATCGCCAAAATTAAAGAGGCCCGTGCTTACGGTGATCTGTCAGAGAACGCCGAATATCACGCTGCTCGCGAACGTCAGGCCGTCGTTGAAGGACGCATCGAAGAGATCGAGGCGGTTTTAAAGAAAGCCAAAATTATCACTCACAAAATTGATACCACCATGGTGGAGATCGGTTCTAAAGTGCAGGTGAAGGTCATCAACGCCAATGCCGCCCGTAAAGAGGCCGCTACCGAGGCGTTTGATATGACCATCGTCGGCTCCACCGAATCTGACCCACTGCAGGGGCTGATATCGGCCGAGAGCCCGCTCGGGGCCGCTATTTTAGGTTCTAAAAAAGGCGATAAGGTTGAAGTACCGGTTCCGGAAGACGGGTTGATGATCTA
>JAUSJZ010000047.1 GCA_030647115.1 bacterium | reverse complement strand
GGTAGGTTACTTCATCTCGTCTGTCGGCGTCAACGAGCAGACCATTAGAAACTACATTGAATACCAGGGTAAAGATGACAGCGGACGAGCTCAGCTCGAATTGTTATGATGCCACGGGTGGCAACCCGTGGTTGTTCACTTTACGAATAAGAACCAAGGACCACTTGACGTGGACGTCTTGACGCATCTGATAACATTTGGCAGCGGTTCGCATGTAATTCACTGTAAATAGGTCTCTCAATTTTGTCAAATCGGGTGTTACCCGACTAGCCCCGATAGGGTAATAACGTGGAAGAAAGACATGATGGGGTTGAGAATTATCCACAAGATTGATTGTCCCCCAACCGGTACGAATAGGGTGAACAGAATGATTAAAATGCCGACCTGGCTGAACTGGAGTGAACGATATTGGGGTAAAAAGTAGGCGACAATGCTGGAGCCGTCTAACGGGGGCAAGGGCAGCAGATTGAAAGCGGCTATTAGTACATTGACTTGAGCGCCGATAGCCAGAAAAGAGGTCAGGTTAAGTAGCGGTTGGTTGGTTGAGAGGTGAGCTAGACCGAAAGCAAGCAGGTTGAGGATAACGGCCGCCACCAAATTAATAGCTGGCCCGGCCAGAGCAATATACAATTCATCGACGCGGCGTTTGAGACGCAGGGGGTTATAAGGCACCGGCTTACCCCAACCGAAACCGGCGATCAGAAATAAAAAGGCACCGAGAGGGTCAATATGGGCTCTCGGGTCTAAGGTTAATCGACCCATCAGACGTGGGGTGTCATCGCCAAGAGCATTAGCACTGTAGGCGTGGGCCCACTCGTGAATAACGAGGGCTAAAACAAAGAATAACAAAAAGACCAAAGCTCCAATCAGACCGACACTGCCAATTAAACTAAGCAGATACATTTAGAGAATATTTAGTCTTTACAGTCATAAACTGTTCTGATAATATCATACCTTAGGATGGCACATTGCACTGTCTGTGGTAACACCACCCAATTTGGCAACACTCTCTCCCGTTCGCTGCAACGCACGAAACGGACTATGAAACCCAACTTACAGAAGGTTGGCGGTTTGGTATTGTGTACTCGCTGCCTGCGCTCTCTGCGCAAACGCATTCGAGACGTCGCCGCCAAAGCGGTCGCGGCTTAAATAGCCGGCTGCTCTTCTTTTGGTTGTTCGATTACCGATGGCTCGGTTTTCGGTAGCAGATCGGTTTTGTCGGGCTCTTGTAAGGGGTCAACTAAATGACCTTTTTCGGCGAAGACCGGTTCAAAGGCTTCGTCACTGTAGACGTCATTCGGGTCATCAGGTTCGATGGGTAGCCGCCCGACCTTACCGGTTATCTTACATTTAACCGCAAAAAATTCACGCCCCTTATCACGCTTCTCCCGCATCTGCTTGCGACAGTTAATACAGCGGGTCGGCACGTGCTCAAAACCCTGCTTAACGTAGAACTGCTGCTCTTTAGCAGTGAAGGCAAACGGTTCGCCGCACTCCTTACAGATTAGGGTCACGTCTTTCAATTCCATTACCCTTACTGTAACAGACATGGAACCTGCCATAAAACTCCCTTTCAGGCCAAAATATCCTGTTTTCGGCTGCCTGCCTACCGGCAGGCAGGCAAATAGCTTATGTCTCGTCGACGTATCAACTTGATACGCCTCCTCAACCTGCGCTATTTTCGCCCAAAAAACAGAACATTTTTGTTAAGCGAGAGTTTTGTGGCAGGTTCTATACAGGCTAGAATAAGATGGTGGATATCGAACAGCTCATCGAACGGTTAAGGTTGGCTCATAAACACGGTGTTTTGGCGCCCGTTTTTGGGGTAATCGCCCCCAGCGCCCTGCATTCTACCCTAATGGAGCGCTTGCAGCGGTTATTAGAGGTGGATGTCTTTGACACCCACATTTTGCAACCGGAGCCCGATAAACGTTATATCAAGGTTTTGTTGGCCCGCCGTTGGTTGCGTGAGTTGGTCACTTCACCCCGTGGTACCCACAAAATCGGTTTTATTAGACAGGCTGATTGGCTGGAGCCGAGATCATCCAACACCTTACTGAAGGTCTTAGAGGAGCCGCCGGCCAATACCTGGCTAATTTTACTCCTTACTCAAAATAATTTATTGCCCACTATTCGGTCACGACTGCATCTCTTTACTATCATGAGTCAGCCAGAATTGAGCACCATGACTATGCCCAATACAGTTTCTGCTATTATAAAAATGTCGCAAGAGTGGTCGAAAGAAAAAACGTTAAAACAACACTTGGTACCACTCTTAACTACCCTGCGCGAACAGCTGAAACGAGGCGAAGTCTCGGCTGATTACGTGCAAGCGGTGGGGGCGGCTTACATGCAAAACTCATTAGGAGCCGATCAACGTCTGTTAACTGAAAAAATATTACTCAATTATGACCTTTGAAATCGTTACCGTCGTTATTCTGTCCATCTTGCTTTGGGTATTGTTGCGCCATTGGCCCGATACCGAAAGTGATGCCGCACCGAGACAACAGCTCAACACCAAGAAACCGCTCGAAGAGCACGAAGGCCCGGCCATGACCAAAAATAAAGCCAGCTGGTGGTCTAAAATCGGTCAGGTCTTTAAGCAGGGTTATAATTCGGTACTCGACTGGTACGAGCGTCTTAGTCAAAACCGAGCCAGTAAAAAAGTAGCTCAAACGGCGACCGCTGCCTCGAACGAAGAACTACCGACTATCGCTCCCCAGGCCGACCCTGAAACCGCCCCATCAGGCTCCACCGATAGCACGCTCTTAATTGCCAAGGCCGAAGTGGCGCAGCGTAAAGGGGACTACGAACGGGCCGAGAGACTGTTGGTGAAGGCGGCCTCGCTGGATCCCAAGAACCCTAAAATCTACTCCAAACTGGGCATTATCTACTTAGAGCAAGGCGAAAATTTTGATGAAGCCGAGCAGTCTTTTCGACAAGCCCTGAAATATGACCCGAACAACGGTTACGTGCACAACAATTTAGGGCTGGTGCTTTACTATCAAGATAAGTTCTCGGCCGCCGCCGAAGAGTTTGAATTCTCCATCAATCAAGACGACCAGGTAGCTTCGCGTCACATCAATCTCGGTTTGGCCTACTCGTCGTTGCGTCAATTCGTGAAGGCCGAGACCTGTTACAAGCGGGCCTTAAAATTTGACCCTAATAACGAGGAGTACCAAGCTCTGGCCAAAGAGGCCGCCCGCCGCCGCCAGGCGCATCAACAGCACTAGGGTTCTCTTTGCTATAATCAAGTTAATGCTATGGAGTCCCAATAATAAATGGCGGCGGCTGGTTACGGCTATAGTAGCTGTAGTTTTTGTTTTGCTAAACACCATGCCCGTCAAAGCCGGTGACGAATATTTTGAAACTTGGCAGGCCAAGCAATATCGGGCGGTGAAGCTCATTCTCCCTAATCCGGCTAAATATATACCACCAACTCCTCCGTTCACTTTTTTTGGAAAAACAAGTTATTTTGCTTATGATGCTAACCAACCCGACTTCGAAACTCAATGGATCTGTCTGGGAGTTGCTGAATGGGAGGTAAACTTCTCTAAAGATGGCCAGAGTATCACCGAGTCCTGGGGAGCCGATAACGACAGTGAACACTGGCGTAATTATTATCCGACCGATCCCAGTGGAATAGCTAGTCCTGGCAGTAACGGGCAACCTCGTCATATCAAAGCCCAATTCAGCAACGTAGATACATGTAACAACACCACTGGTTATTGGGTAGAAGCAGTTTGGAACTATCAAACCTGTTTCATTACAGATGGGCAAACGAGCTGTTTTCATAATGAAGCCATCGGGCCAGACCGTTACATGCTCTATAATATCGGTCAGTACGCTTTGTTGGGCGAGATTGGAGGCCGGACGGATGAGAATAGTGATACGCTCGGCGCTAATTATTTATACCCGTTTAATATCAGATCAGAACCCGTCAAATGGAACGTCATCGCCACTACCAACTAGTTTTACTGTCGTCGTTCACCGGTTTAATCATCGGCGGAGTTTGGTTGGCAATCGTCGCTAATCAGCGTTCGACGGCGACTGTAGGAGTGTCCGATAGTGCTCCACCTGCCAGTCGCAGTCAAATCATGAAGAGACGGTTAGAAGTGCTAGCTGAACAAAAAAAGACCGGGCAAGCCCAGTCTTATTCTTATGAGAGTGCCAGTATACCAGTAGAACAACCGCGATGAAGCGCGTCGTCAAGCTAATAGTGGGCTTAATTATGACACTGCTAGTCGTCGGTGGGGCCTATACCAGCCGTTGCCGGTTAAGAGAAAAATCGATTGAGCGCCGGGCCCAACAGGTTTTAGCGGCCATACCCGATACGGTTGATTCGGCCACAGCCAATGCCGAAATTGCGGCCGCCGCGAAGAATGGTGCCAGTAAAGCTGGTCAGTACCAGACACCCATTCCCGAGTCGGCCGTCACCATTACAACCGCTCCAGTATCCTTAACTGTGACCGAAGCGCGCCAACAATGTGTCGCTCAAAATCCACTTTGGTGGCAACTAAGCATGATCGTCATATTATTGGTCGGCATTGGTGTGACTTGGCGCTGGTCGAGAGTTAAGAATACGGCAATATGAAAATGTTAAACCAGTATCTTCTGATATTGTTATTGGCACTCGGTTTTGCTGCTCCTCTGACTACTCGGGCGAGTACGACTTACCAAGAAAAGTGGATTGCGACCGGTTTCATTGGGGTCAATTTTGTGGCCAATAATACCCAATCACAGACCATGTGTACCGGTCCGAGTGAGTGGTACGTGGAGGGTACTAAACCGGACAATCAAGAATGGTACCGGGAGCTCTGGGTGGCGACCAATTATGTGGCAACGGGTAACGCGCTGGAAGAGGCTTTCCCCAGTTTTCACCACATCGATCAGGTCAATCAGGTGCTGGGGTCAATGAAGTACCCTAATACCGAAACGGTCAACCTTAATACTCTCAAGCAAGAAGTGACGCAGGCAAAGGACAACGGAGAGCTAAAAACATTGTGTCTCAATGCCGATGGCTATATCCACCCCGATCG
>JAUSJZ010000023.1 GCA_030647115.1 bacterium | reverse complement strand
AAGATTGAGAAGGTCTTTGTCAGTCAGGGTTTGAAACGCGTCGAGGTGCCGTCGGCCACGGCCGGTGACATTGCCTGTTTAACCGGTATTGCCAAGGTCGAGATCGGCCAGACAATCACTGATGCCAATCATCCCGAAGCTCTGCCGGCCATTGCCATTGAAGAGCCGACTCTAGCCATATCAATCTACGCCAACACCGCTCCGTTCGCTGGCAAAGAAGGTAAATACGTGACGGCTCGTCATCTACTAGAGCGAATTAATAAAGAATTAGAGACCAATGTCTCGATGCGTCTCGCGATATCAGAGACAGGTGAGTACATTTTGTCCGGTCGCGGTGAACTGCACCTCTCGGTTTTTATTGAAGCATTGCGCCGTGAAGGTTTTGAGTTGCAGGTTGGCAAGCCCCAAGTCATTACTAAAATGGTCAACGGTAAGGAGTGCGAACCAATTGAGGAGCTGACGCTTGATGTAGCGAGTGAATATGCCAGTAGTCTCATTGGTGAGGTCAATCGCCGACGCGGTGTGCTGTTGGGCCAATACGATAACAGCGACAGCTCCACTAAATTACTGTTTGAAGTACCAACGCGGGGGCTTTTGGGCATCCGCAATCAATTGCTGACTTTATCGCGCGGCACGGTTGTCATCAACACGCTGTTCGTGCGTTACGAACCTAAAGCGGGTAGTATTGCCAAACTGCGCAACGGTGTTTTGATTGCCCAGCAAAAAGGCAAGGCCACTATTTATGGTTTGGATAACGCCCAAAACCGCGGGGCCACTTTCATTCCGCCCCAGACCGAGGTTTACGAGGGAATGATTGTTGGACTACATTCGCGCGAAGATGATATTGAAATTAACGTCTGCAAAGAGAAACAGTTGACGAACATGCGGGCCGCCGCCGCCGATATGAGTACTATCTTAACTCCTCATACCGACTTGAGTCTGGAACAGTGTCTTGATTTTCTAGAGGATGACGAACTACTAGAGGTCACTCCGTTACATCTGCGGCTGCGTAAAAAGATGTTGAACGCCAACGAGCGCTATCGGGTGCGGAAGAGTAAGTAGATTGATATTATGGCTCCTGTAGCTCGCAAGACCAGAACAAAACGATTAGCCTATTTACCATGTGCCATCGATCTTATCGAGCATTCACGCAATGTACCGACTATGAAAGTAAATCCTAACAAAAAAACAGAGTTGTTATACCGTTTCGGCGGTCTCACCAAAGAGAAAGAGGTATTTTATGTACAGATCAAAGAAAATGTTAAGACCGGGGCCAAATATCTGATGTCAATCTTCCCACCGGAGTAACAAAAAATCTCCCGCCAGGTGAAGTGTATAAACTTCGGGCCGGAGATTCTTATATACAAACTACTACAATTTATGGTTTTTGTCAAGTTTTGGTAGCCCCCTGCCTACCCGCCACGGCGGGTAAACCGGCAGGCAGGTACTGCACTTTGTTTTGAACACCTACTAAGGTGGTTGGAGGAGATAAGGACTCTCTACAATAACCCAAGTTAATGGGCAATCCAACCGATAAACCGTAGTGCTGTCTGCTCGAACGACTTAGTTGGTGACAAGCTAAGTGCTTTTGCTGTCTGTGGCCGCCAAATGCTGGATAAGATTTTGCCAGAGCTGCTTACAGCCGGAGTAATTTTATCCGCATCGACATCATAAAAATATGCTAGTACATCTGAGGTGGCAGCATCCTCGTTGTTGACTAACCACAAATAACGACTGTCGGGAGACCACGCCTTGTAATCGTAAGCCAGGTGAACGTCCCCAACAGGTGCGGTAATGTCCTTAATTGTATGATTTTCTAGGTCATAAAGTGCTAGCTTGTTATCTTTTTCATCTCCAGGTTCAAATAGAAGATACCGTTGGTTCGGAGAGATAACTTCTGGCAGATACCAACCTAATTTATTTTGCACCACTTGTTGATCTGTGGCATTATCCCCAGTTATATCTAAAGAGACAATTTCAGCATCAGGATAGAGTTGGGCGTATACTCTGGTATATTCGTTATTGAGACTAATTATCGTTACAATATCTTTTGTCGTTGTGATCTGCCGGACAAGATCTCCACTGGTTGTTGAATATATCTGGATGAAGTGAGAGTCCCCAGCTTCACTCGTTACCGCTAGCTGGTTTAATTTTTCATTCACATCGATGACTGTCACACGACTGGATTGCGCCAGTTTAATAGTTTTTTTTGACCCATCCGCAACAGTAAGTAAAACTACAGTTCCCGCATCATTAATAGCGACTAAAACGTCATTTTTTGAGAATGTGATCACCGGACCGCCATCTGTGGATGTCTCGTAAAGTACTTTTTCAATTAGGGGCCAATTCGTTTTCGCCACAACTAACTTGCTTGTGGTGGTCTTGGCGTCGTCTTTCTCAACACGGTATAGGTAGGTTCCAGCCGGAGATGTGAGCCAAATGTTGCGTAACGGTTTAGGGCTGTATGCCCAATCGGTCTTACCAGAGTATTTTTCGATGATCGTTCTCTTGCCAGCTGCGTTGGCGCTGACTAGTTGGAAGTTGTTGCTGACACTCCCATCAATGGGGATGGTTTGGGGATTACGGTTTATTTCGTAAAGAGCAGATACTCCAGATAATGGCTGACCATCAACTCGTGATCGAGCAAGTATGACCCCCACCGCTGTGAGAAGAATAAAGACAATAATAATTCTGTTGTATGAGTGCTTCCTTGCTATCGGTTCAACTGGTTCTGTTATGCCAGGAGTCGTTAACTCATTCATGACCATTGTGTTAACTAATTGATCTAAGTATATACCATACAAACAGATGAGATTATGATGCAAGGAACCACGGACAAGTCAGTTTACGCTCTGCAGAGAAGTGATTTTCAACACGTGTTCAATTAAGTAAATGACGTATGGGTAGCCTACTCTGATATCAACGGGGTATTGAACACTCTAACCCGAAGAATTTGTCGCCTAACACAAAAAAGAACCCCGGACGGTTCAATTTTGTTTTCTCTGATCTGAAGACGTTTCAATTGGTAGCCCCACGGGGAATCGAACCCCGATTTACAGATTGAAAATCTGCCGTCCTAACCGTTAGACGATGAGGCCTCGAACACAGTATTTTAACCAGGAACCGGTCGTCGTTTTACTCCAGCGGTCTCGGTACTCGAGCCGACTTCGTCGGTAAAACGCGACCTACTCTCTCACCTCATCAACCCTCGCTTCGCTCGGGACCAAGCTTGATGAGGCTCCGAGGGTTTCCTGTTTAAAACACTGTGTTCTAATGGCTTAAACAAGTTGTTCATACAATCATCCAAATAATCAGGAAGCTAACTTGTTTTAGCGCAACCTGTGAGCACAAAACAGATTTGCGCTTCCGTTCAGTTATACCATTTGTACTGACGCCTGCCTGCCGGCAGGCAGGCAGCGTAGCTGCTGTATTCCGTACTGATGCTAATACTTTCATACAGTACGTTTCGTGATGTTTGTCTGGTTCCGTGCCAAAACCAACATTTAGTTGGTTTTGGTGGACCGCCTGGGGATCGAACCCAGAACCTTAGGCTTAAGAGGCCTCTGCTCTACCATTGAGCTAGCGATCCGGCTCTTGGTACCCCCGGTAGGATTTGAACCTACAACCTAGTGGATAGAAGCCACTCGCGCTATCCAATTGCGCCACGGGGGCTATCTGGGGTGGATGATGGGACTTGGGCTTCGCCCCTCGGTTTCCTCCTTCCTTCGGAAGATGCGGAAACCGTTCAAGTCCCTCGCAACGTAAAGCAGTTTACGTTGCTCTCATCGCTACTTTGAAATCTGGGGTGGATGATGGGACTTGAACCCACGACCTCCGGGACCACAACCCGGCGCTCTAACCAATTGAGCTACATCCACCATAATTCACACCAACGGTACTCTAGCCGATTTTATCGTAGCAATCAAGTACCTAACCGGTCAAAGTTAAGTGCGTAGTAATTTGGTCATCTGGCATTTCTAATTCGATATAAGTACACCACAAAATTCAGCAGGGCTAAATAACTGAAAAATATAATAGAGATTGTGTCTCGGCTGCTACTGCCCACGCTTAGATGAAAGGATTGCCCGGTAAGGGTGACATACAACAGAGCCAGCCCAACCACAAGGGCCGTGCCCAGTAAATTAACGGCAATTGTTATTAGAAAGTTTGAGAGACGTCTTTTCATAAATATTGGAGCGGGTGAGCGGAGTCGAACCGCCGTTTTCAGCTTGGAAGGCTGACGCTCTAGCCATTGAGCTACACCCGCCTCCCTGCAGATTACCAGATTAAGCGTGCTAATAACAGTAAAAAAACTGCCCCCTAAGGGGCAGTCAAGATCAACGTTGGCAGATGGTGATGGCGTTCAGTCGCAAGGCCTGCAGTAGTCGGCGGCCGCAGACCTCTCGCCAGACGTTTACTTCGGCCGAGGGGACCTGAATCGTGAGGGTCTTCTCTCTGAAGTTGGGGATAAGGTGCCGGGTGTCGGCTCCGGCGACATTCTGCTGCAAGAGGTCGAACAGTCCGCCGATTGAGGTGTGCAGCTGCCAGTTTTGACCCTTGAAGTTGATGATGATCCAGCCGCGGTTGAAGTCATCGAGACCCTGACGTTTGGGTATGGTCTGTTCACTCGCTGGTACGGCCAAATGGCCGAGATGGAAGGTAAACAGATTGTGCCAAGATGAGGGCGGATCGCTACCCCCGCCGTCGCATAGTACACGCGGGGCTCGGTAGCTGTGGTTACCGCTACGGGGTGTCCAGTAACCGTTGCGCCGCCTGACACAGAGACAGAAGCTGGCGTGGATGTCGGTGTCGAAGGGGTGTAAACCCTGCATAATCTGCCAACGCCAGTCGCGCCACTGGTTGTAACCAACTCCCTGGCTGTTGACGAAGCGATGGGGCACACTGATGGCGGGGCCGTCACCGGTGGCCAACTCGTAGCTGTGGTAGTGGGTGTAGGTGTTCAGCAGCACCTCGCCGGCGGGTAGGTATTCGAGGTCGAGTAGCTCTTCTTCTCGGTCGGGTTGCACGCGGTCGTGCTCCAACTTGACTGATCGCATCATGATTGCCTCTACCGGAAATGTAGCAGGTATGGCGGTTTTTGTCTACAACAATAACCAATTTAAACTACTATGCTACGACAAGATCTCTATTTAATAGACATCCAAAAATTAGTAAATTCTAACCCTCTCCCATTTGACAGAATCAAGGATATGTTTTCGTACGACCTCATCAACTGAATTGTTGATTTCTAGATCAAGATAGGAGTCCATTTGATATTGAGAAGATTTATCCTCCTTGGCTGAATAGGTTGTGTAGTTTGTACTTGTGAATTTTTTGCTAGCAATGGAATAGGAGGGATATGTAATGTAAGATATATTTTTTGTTTCAGTATTTTTTGTGACTGCCCCTTCCTTTTTTAGTACCTCCTCAAGCGGAGGATTATCTTCAGATACTGATAACATAACCATGACATTATTATCGCTATCAGTTATCGGCACTGAAACACTACCTTCTCCATCATACTGTTCTCTAAATTGCCATGATTTGGGTATGCTCAAACTTATGACACCAGCGAAGTTATATTTTTTATAGCCAATATTATCTTTTCGGAAATACATTAAAACCGAAAGGACCAATAATCCAATAAAAAATAGACCTAAAACAAATTTTTTG
This sequence comes from bacterium, assembly GCA_030647115.1. Taxonomy (GTDB): domain Bacteria; phylum Patescibacteriota; class UBA1384; order CAILIB01; family JAUSJZ01; genus JAUSJZ01. The sequence goes on along the minus strand of JAUSJZ010000023.1, from coordinate 12,541 downwards.
ATGGATGGTTTATTATGAGGAGATGTTTTCAAGAGATGATGTTTTTCTAAAGTTTAACATATTTTGAAATTATACGCATTTCTATAACCTAAAGATGTTGGTTTCGTGGTACGCCCGGAGGGATTGGCGGCCGTCAAGTCAGTTCACTGACGTTCACTGATTTTGACTGCCGCCGGCAATGCGGTACAAACAATTGTACCGCATCACACGAACCTAGGTTCGAATCCTTATTGCTAAAGTGCACTAAAACAAGAAGACCCTTTCACTAAGATATAACTTAGATAAAGGGTCTTCTTGTTTTGGTACGCCCGGAGGGATTCGAACCCCCGACCTACTGGTCCGAAGCCAATCGCTCTATCCAGCTGAGCTACGGGCGCATACTCTAAACCTATCTGAAGCCGGTGTTATTGGCAAGTAAATGTCGCTATGATAAAAAGGTGGTCAGAGACTTGATATACGACGTTGGGCTATTTAACGGCGACGACACCGCCTACTATTTGTGGCGCGGTTTTCGGGTGGTGGCGATCGAGGCCAATCCTTATTATGTGGCCCAGGCTCAACAGCGTTTTGCGACCGAAATCAAACAGGGTCGATTAATCATTGAACCGGTGGGTATTGGCGAAAAAGAGGGCGAAGACACTTTTTGGCTTAATGATATCCACGACGACTGGAACTCCTTTAACAACCACGTGACCTCAAACGGCAACAATCCAATTTACGAACCACACTGCCACAGCCTTCTGGTTCCGGTCGTACCGTTATCCAAAATTATGGAGCGTCACGGTGTCCCTTACTATCTTAAAAGTGATATTGAGGGGCACGACCGTTTTTGTCTGGCTTCACTAACCGCGACCGATTTACCCGTTTATCTTTCGGTTGAGGCACACGGCACGGAATATCTGACCAGAATGTACGAATTGGGTTACCGTTATTTTAAATTGATCAATCAGGCGCGTGGTCATGCTGCTAGCAACTACTGGTATTTTCGACCGGCGACCTCGGGGCCCTTTGGTGAAGAGACAAGTGGCGAGTGGCACGACTATGACTATGTGGTTCAAGAGTGGGACAAAATTAAGCGCGGTGAATTATTGAGCGATATACCGCAAGAAGCGCTGACCTGGGCCGACTGGCACGCTAAAAAATAATTCCGGTCACTGACAATGTGAACAAATATATAAAGATAATGTTTGGAGCTGGCCTCAACCACCCACGGTTGGCAGACAGCGAAAGACATTATCTTTATATATTGGTTGCGTGGTCGGGGAACCGGGACTCGAACCCGGGGCCTCCGGCTCCCAAAGCCGGCGCGCTACCAACTGCGCTATTCCCCGACAAATTGTTTTCAACTATGACTGTGAAGTGCAGTTGGTACGCGGAGCGGCCACCAACTGCGCTATTCCCCGACAAAACCATAGCTACACTACCTTTTTTGACCGTTCATTACAAGCACCTACTCGAATTGACGTGAGCCCAGTCTAAGCGTATATTAACATAAGAAATGACTGATATTTATTTTTATGAACATCTTATATGTGCTATTAAGTCTCCTGGTGGGGGGTGGTTTCGGTTTTACAATTGCCAAGTCAGGTCGCAGAAATCTTGATGTTAAGGCAGAGCAGAAAGCGAAAGAGATTATTCGAGAGGCGGAGCTCAAAGAGCGAGAGCTGTTAGATCACGCTAAAGAGCAGGGCGAACAGGCCAAAACCCAGGCTAAAGCGGAGTATGAAGATAAGCAGAAATATCTGCTTTCTTTAGAGAAACAGCTGCGTGAGCGGGAACAGACGCTTGATCAGCGAGGTATCGAGCAAGACGGCTCCCGTAAAGATATTGAGAAGAAGTATGACGAAATCATAAGTCTTAAAGATTCGCTCAAAGAGCTACGCGTTAAGCAAGAAGAGTCGTTACAGAAGATTGCGGCGATGAATAGAGACGAAGCGAAGGAACTACTGTTAAGTGTGGTGGAGCGTGAGGGCAAAGACGATATCTTGCGCAAGATGAAAGCGGTTGATGCTGTTACTCAAGAAGAGTGGGAGGGCGAAGCCCGTACTATTATCGCTACCGTTATCGGCCGTATCGCCTCCGACGTTATTGCCGAGTCTACTATCTATTCAGTCGAGATACCAAACGAAGAGATGAAGGGTCGTTTAATCGGTAAAGACGGCCGTAACATTCAGGCCTTTGAAAAGGCGACCGGCGTCGATCTTTTAATAGACGACACCCCCGGAGCCGTTATTATCAGCTCCTTTTCACCCTTACGGCGCGAAATTGCTCGCGTAGCCTTAACCCAAATGGTCAAAGACGGGCGGGTTAACCCCGGTCGTATTGAAGAAGTTTTAGCCAAAGCGCAAGAAGAGGTGGGTCGGGTAGTGATGAAAGCCGGCGAAGAGGCAGCGTTAGACGCTCAAGTTAGAGGTTTACCCAAAGAGATCATCAAAGTCTTGGGTCAGTTGAAGTTTAGAACCTCTTACGGCCAAAACGTACTATCCCATTCAGTTGAAGTCTCCCGTATTGCCGGTATGTTAGCGGCCGAATTAAAAGCCGACCAGAATGTCTGTCGACAGGCCGGCCTGCTGCATGACTTGGGTAAGGCCCTCGATCGCGACATTCAGGCGCCCCACCACCACATCTCGGGTGATATCGCTAAGAAATATGGCTTGTCCGAGGCCGTTATCCACGCTATTTTGGCCCATCACGATGACACCGAACCGACTACCATTGAAGCCTGGATCGTGCGAGCCTCCGACGCTATCTCCAGTGCCCGACCCGGGGCGCGTCGCGGTACCTACGAAGAGTATGTCGAGCGTTTACAAGAACTGGAGAACATTGCTAATACCTTCGACGGTGTGGATAAAGCCTACGCCATACAGGCCGGTCGTGAAGTGCGCATCTTGGTTAACCCGCGCGAAATTGACGACCTAGCCATGGCCAAACTGGCCAAGAAAGTGGCTCGCAAGATAGAAGAAGAGATGCAATACCCGGGTCAAGTGACGGTCAATGTGATCAGGGAAACGAAGGCTCAAGCCATCGCCGAGTAGTTGTCCACAGCCAGACTGTAAAAAGAGACTTTTTAGGACCGTGACGTTTCTAGTATGATGGCTCTAGGAGTGATAACCGGTAGTAGACGCTTGCTAATCTGATTGACAGAGGGGCTGTCAGAGCGCTAGATTGCTACTAGAAAGGTTCAAAAAGTAACAAAGGAGGAATGAACAAACAAGGTCTCATTCAGGCCGTGTCTAAACACACTGGTCTATCACGTAATGAGGTAGCTGCCGCTACCAATTCGTTAATAGAAGTAATATCCGATTCGTTGGTGAAGGGTGAACGCGTCACCTTAACCGGTTTCGGCACCTTCGACCTATCCAGTCGTAAGGCCCGAGCCGGCGTCAACCCCCGCACTGGTGCCAAGATCCAGATTCCATCCATGAAGCTGCCCCGTTTTAGGGCGGGCAAGGCACTACGCGGCCGCGTCAAGTAACAATTTGTTTCTGAAAAGACCGCCGCCCTAAACAAGCGGTGGTTTTTAAAAATTAAAAAAGACCCACTGTAAACTACAGTCTGGGCCTTGAGTGGTGGTAAGGAGTTAACGGTTGGCAAATTTACTCTACGGTTAGTTGGAAGCCAGGTGCCAGCGAGTTGATAGATCTGATAGCAGGTGTGGCGCCTTCCGCAAAGATACTGGTTTGAAGACCGGCTAGCTCTTCTGGTGTTGGTCTGAACTCGAAGTCTCTTGTCCCATTGAAGGTAGGACCATCAAGAACAACCACATTACCTCTAATGACTATAGTCGCCTCACCTCTTTGTAGAGCCCTGCCAAATCTACCTACGAAGTCTTCTGCGTAAGTCTCGAACCCGGCCACAAAACTAATACCGTTCACGCTCCCGTCGCTTCTTTTGAGGACAGATACCGTGATCTCCAGTGCCATGGTTTTTTCTCTTTCTGGTCTGGATTGTTGTAACCAAACCACACTGATGGTATCACAAGTCAGCTAAAAGTAAATAAGGCGTAGACCCATCACGCATAGCCGTTGTCCTTGTCTCATATTAATCGTCAAAAATTGGGTAATTCATTTACCTATTTTGGATACCTTATAACCCAATCAAACAGAAAGCCCATCGTTTCAATCTAACTACTGGACGCAGCAGAGCTGCTGCAATACCTGCAGCAAGATTACTGCGAGTTAATAGATTAATGTAATTGATATTGGTCCCGCGTGCGAAATGACGTTTAGTCATTTCGCATGGTCGGGGTGGGCGGACTCGAACCGCCGGCCTCAGCGTCCCGAACGCTGCGCGCTAGCCACTGCGCTACACCCCGCTGGTATCCCCAGTAGGAATCGAACCTACATCTACAGCTTAGGAGTCTGTAGCTCTATCCATTGAGCTATGAGGACTTATTGATGTCATCCAACAGACCTAGAGTACCTTTTTGTCAACCTCTTGCCAACCTGTTACGCTAAATTTATGAAAAGGAGTCAGCTCTCTTTCGACTATCACGCCCTGCATTTGCGACCGGCGCGCACCGTTTTACTCCTGGTATCGATAGCTGGGGGTATCTTGGTGTCATCGCAATGGCGTACCCGAATAGTGCGGGTCATTAACCCGGTGCAACCGTACACTTCGTTAACCGAGACGCGCGATGCCTTGACCCAAGAGCAGCAACAGTTGAAAGACCAGCTTGAAACCATTAATGCCGGCATTGAGAAACGGACGTCCGATTTGAAACTGACTAATAGATTAGACCAAGGTATTGTGGAACAGTCAGACGCCGCCCTCGAGTTGGCGGGGCTAACCGACGTGCAGGGCAAGGGTATTACGGTGACTTTAGACGACAGCCCCGATGGTCTGATTAAAGACCAGGCCATCGCTCACGCGGCTGATCTACGCGATATGGTCAGTGTTTTACGGGGTGTCGGAGCTGAAGCCATTAGTATTAACGGTGAGCGCATTGTCTCTACCACGGCCATTGACTGTATCGTCAATACCATTTTGGTCAACGAGACCAGATTATCCAACCCCTTTGTGGTACAAGCAATCGGCAACCCCGAGCAGTTAGAGAAGGTGCTGAACGACCCGCGTATCTTGCAAGATTTACACGACCGGGTAATCAATGAAGGAGTTAAACTAAAGGTAGAACAGAACGGTTTAATTAGCATCTCGGCTTACAAAGGTGTCTTGCCGGGCGTCTATTCTAAAGTGGCCTTATGAACGATTTCTTAACCAAAAAAATATTGTTTCAGTGGGAGATCTGGCTGACCTGTCTCATTTTAGGCATTGTCTTTGTCTGGCAGATTAACAGTCGGGGGGTTATTTTAAACGCTCAAAACCCGGAATCGCAAGAGGTCATCGCCATTGAAGTGGCGCGTCTCACCAACGCCAACGCCGATTTACGTCGCGAGCTGGCCGATTTATCACAACAAGAGTTCTCATTAGCCAGAGCCATTACCGATAAGTCCCAAGCCGAAGAGAGCCTACAGACCAAACAAGAGCAGGCCGATGTCTTGTCGGGCGCGGTTTCGGTTAGTGGCCCCGGCATTAGATTAGTCATTCAAGACGATCTCAACGTGCCCCAGTTGGTGGATATCGTTAACGCGCTCAACAATATTGGCGCCGAGGCAATTGCCATTAACGGCAAACGCAGTAACAACCGGTTCTCATTTTGGCGCACCGATATTAAACCGCCCTATAGCATTGAAGCAATCGGTAGTCCGGCGGCGCTCTCATCGGCCCTAAACCGCAAAGGAGGTATTTTAGATCAGATAGAAGTTAACGCGGGGGCGTTGGACTTAACCCTCACCGAGCATGATAAAATTGTGCTACCGGCCGTTAATGTACCCGGGTTTGTCTATGCCAGAACGGTCGAACGTACCCAAAAATAAAAAAATCAGATAAGATACAACTATATGGAAGAAAAGATAAAACTGGAGATCAGTTGGTGGGCCATCGCTAAGTTGATACTAGCGGTCTTAGGGGTTTATTTCTTGTACCAAGTCAGAGATATTTTAGTGCTCATGTTTGTTGTCTTTGTCTTTGTGGCGGCGCTCAACCCCATTGTGAGCCGCTTTCAAAAGCGCATGCCCCGTCTGGCGGCGGTGACTATCATCTTTATCTGTATCTTCTTGGTGCTGCTCGGCACATCGGCCCTCATCTTCCAACCGTTAGTCATCCAGGCCAACGCTTTGGCGACTATTGTACCCGAGAAATTAAAGACTATCATACCGGTTTACAATCAGTTCAGTAATAATCATAATTTGGTAGCCGATTTGAGCTCCAGTCTGCAACAGTTTTCCGGTACCTTGGCCAACCTGTCGGGCAACCTCATTACCGCCACCTTCAGTGTCTTCGGTGGTATTTTCACGATACTATCCATTTTTGTGTTGACTTTTTACTTACTGCTCGAAGAGCAAGCGGTACGGCAGTTCGTCGATAACGTGGTGGCTCCCAATTACAAACAACAGGCCGGTGTACTATTGAAAAAGATCGGCGATAAAATGGGCGCTTGGGTGCGCGGTCAATTGTTGTTGATGCTCGTTATCGGCATTTTGTACCTCATTTTGCTCTTAGCTTTAGGCATACAGGCTCCATTACCGTTGGCACTCTGGGGGGGCTTAACCGAGGTGATACCTTATCTGGGGCCAATATTGGGTGGAGCAGCCGCTCTAGTGGTGGCCCTGATCACCGGTACCCCGCTGCAGGCGTTACTGGTGGTGGTTGGTATTATAGTTATCCAACAGTTAGAGAATCAGTTTCTGGTGCCTAAAATTATGCAACGGGCCGTCGGGCTCTCGCCGGTGGTGGTGATTCTGGCTTTGCTCATCGGCAGTAAGATCTTCGGTATTGTTGGTGGATTATTGGCCATACCGGTCGCGGCTATCGTCGCCCTTTTGGCCAAAGAATGGTCCACTTTTGAGAAGGCGCTCAATCGCTAATGGCTAAAGCCGCCGCCAAAACGGCTCCTAAAAATAAATACCAGCAAGCCAACCGAACCGCCGGCAAAGATTTTCAGTTTACCGATGAACTGGTAGCCGGTATTGTTTTGAATGGTAACGAGGTTAAGTCGGTGCGCGCCGGCAAGTTGAACCTCACCGGCAGTTACGGGCGAGTATTAATTGATGTCAAAAGTAAAAAACCGGAGTTGTGGCTGGTGGGGGCCAACATCGCCGAATCGGCCAACAATAGCTGGAAATTGCTGGTGACGGCCAAACAACTGGAAGAACTCATCGGTCAGACGGCTCGTAAACAGCAGACGCTAGTTGCTCGCCGGGCTTTTTTTGAGCGGGGTTTTCTCAAAATTGCCCTCGGCATTGGTAAGCGTAAGAAAGAACACGACCGCCGCGCTGAACTGCGGGCGCGATCGTTGCAGCGCGAGGCCGAAAGGTCAGTTTAGAGTGGTCTATAATGAATAGGTGAGTAGCAGCGCTAATTTAGCTTTATATTACGAACGACTCGACCGGGCTTACGGTATTGGGTTGTTGCTGCGTTGGGTGCCATTCGTGCGGTTGGTGGGTTTGAACGGCAGTATGATTACGGGCACCATGAAACCGTCCTCCGACATTGATTTCTACGTCGCGACGGCGCCCGAGCGTTTATACACTACTCGTCTGTTAGTAGTGCTGGTGGTGCAGCTGACCGGCTGGCGTCGTTATGGCTCTAAAATAAGAGGTCGTATCTGTCTGAATCGATTTGCTACCACTGCCGCCCTCGAGATAACACCGCACAATAATTACCACGCCCAAGTATTTTCAGGTTTGGCACCTCTTTACGCCCATCACCAAACCTACCGAGCCTACTTCGACGCCAACGAATGGATGGAATATAATTTCTATCGCCGCCGAGTTCACCGTACCGAACGGCTCGCTCCTAATCTGGCCCAATTCAGCCGGCGTCTCTACGAGGGGCTGTTGAGCGGTTGGTTAGGAGACTTTGTCGAAGCAAAATTGGCTCGCTGGCAACAACGGCGCATTCTGGCTGACCCGAGAACCAGCGCTGCTCGGGGTCGAGTACGCGTCAGTCAAGAAGAACTGTGTCTGCATCCTTTAAAATAATATGAACACCGCTTTTCTCTTTTACGGCGACGATGACTATACCATTACCAAAACGGTGCAGAAATGGTGTGATCTTTTTATCGCCAAACATTCGGAGGTCGCTATCAACCGGCTGGATGCCGAAAATGACGCCGAGCGTTTAGAACCAGAACTGGCTACGGCCGCCAACACGCAATCTCTCTTCGCTACTCTTAATTTGATTATTCTGACTAATCCTTTTTCCATTAGTGAAGAACCGGTCGAGCAAAAGTTAATCAGTTTAATTGAAACCGCCTCGGCCGATACCCACGTTATTATACTGTGGCAACGGCAGCCCATCGACAAACGACGCCGGCTTTATAAACAACTGCTCGCTCTGTCCTCGACCAAGAAGTTGGAGATTAAAGAGTTCAGAGAACCAAAAGGAGACGATTTAGAACGATGGATTAGGCACTTCTATCAACAGCGACAGGTCAGCATTGACGACGACGCCCTTAACCTGTTGCGGCAACGCAGTCTGGGGCTACCGCTCTGGACCATTGCCCAACGCTGCGAACTACTGACAACGGTGACCGATGCGGTGACGGCGGAGACCGTTAAGGAGTACATACCACCGTTAAATATCGCCGATACCTTTGGTATTACCGATGCGTTGGCGGCCCGTAATCTCACCGGTGCTCTTAAAAGGGGCGCCCCACTCTTACTAGCTCGCAACCCCAAGCTCGATGAACTGATACCAAGTTTTGGTGCAGTAGCCTGGCTCTACCGCACACTATTGTTATTGAAGGAGCAGGGGGCCGAGGCCGAGATTAACCCCTATGTCCAACGCAAGTTGCAGTCACTGGTCGGGCGGTGGACCTTAACTGAATTAAAACAGGGTTTAATTAGAACCGCCGAATTAGATTGGGCCGTTAAGACCGGTAAGAGTGAATACCAGTGGGCCATAGAAGAGCTGATCTTTCGGGCCGAGAGTTAATAACGGCCAGATTTGAAAAACCCGCCGGATGACCGGCGGGTCGAGGCTTTCCTCGCGGATGCGAAGCAGTTTGGGTTGAGCGATGGCACTAGATGTCACCGTTGGGGTACAGCACTCGCGGTCGAGTTTACACGTCGTTTCCCGGGTTTGGGTATTGGCTGCCATGGCGATGGTTTGCCAAGTAGACGTGTGCTGCCTTAGAGGTGGTCAGTACCTTAGGGGGTCGCTCGCCCCCAAGATGTCGGGAGGTTCAGTCTCGCGCTCACTAGAATACCCTTTCTGTGAGCAGGGCGTCATTTGCAGTATCCGTCGTAACGTTGTGTCCAGAAGCTGGTCCGGTGGGGTAGGGCACCCCGGTATGATCGCTCCACCGCAGTGGCAGCAGACCTTATGGTGGGCCATGGTTCGGTCAACAGCGTCGGAACGGTTCCGGGTCGAAACACCCCTAGTTGCATGGTTCGACACTTCAACATTACAAAACGATGACGAAGTTGTCAATAGTGATGAAGTATACATGTATCTCTTTCGCACAAACACTGCGTGTTTGTCGATGCTCATTCGACACATATATACTTCATCACCAGACAACTAAAAAACCGGGCCGGTTAAGGCACGGTTGAGATGATTTCTGGCAAACGCCAGGGACGCAACAACCCGACTATGCCGAGAGCGATTCCGTCTGCACCGGCCGCCATAACGCGTTGAACGTCTGCTACCGTTTGAATGCCGTTACCGGCTATTATCGGTAGTTTTAGTCCGTTTTGGCGGCATTGCACAACCCGGTCGATGGCAAACGGTAGACAGGCTGGTCCTGACAGACCACCCGGTTCGCTCAGACCGCGCCTGATGAGTGGTGAAACCGTATCACCGAAGAGTCGCTGCCAGTCAATGCCCGGGTAGCTCCACGGTATGGTGTTGGCGATCCAGAGAGCGTCACATCCTGGAAGCTCGGCTAGCTGGAGCAGTACCGGAACCGGTGTCACCACACTGACGTTTACCAGTAACGGTACACCCAGCACCGCCGCGATCTGCAGCCAGCGACCAATCTCGGTGACGTCGAGAGCGTCGGCCCGACCGGTATTGGGACAGCCGCAATTCAGTTGGATGGCGAACGGAGCTTTAAAAGTGCGCTGGTACCAATGAGTCAGTTGGGTGAGGAGAGCGATCTCCCATTCTCGGGCTTCGGGTGTCTGGCCGACTGCCGCCCACGATAGCACAAACGGTTCGGTGCGCTGTTGCCAGCGGTTCTGGGCCAGTAGGTAAGCGACTCCGGGGTTGCTCAAACCAACGCCGTTGAGTACGTGACCGCTACCGAACTTAATGCAGATTGACCGCGGTAGCCACTCGAGGGGGGAGATTTGGTCGCGGCCAAGTGGTAGATTGCCAGCGCGTGGCTCACCGGTGACAGTTTTGGCAGCAAAGGTGACACCTGACCAGATGTCTCCAAACAACAAACGCAGAATACGTTGGTAAGAATAACCTTCACCGAAGAAACCCAGTGCTCCCGGAGCACAGAAGACGCTCCCGAAAGGGATCTGGCGCAAAGTGACCATATCCATCCTTTCTGGGCTACGGTAGCCCAGATTTATGGTATCACGATTGATGTTAGGTGGCTGGTGTTCCGCTCCATTAGTGCTAACCTGAAGATGATATGAAACTTTTTTTATCCTCTCTAGGTGTTCCAAAACAGTATGAGAAGAAGTTGCTGCAGATGATCGGCAAAACCCCATCTGATGTTAGAATTGCCTTTATTACAACAGCGGCTAATCCGTATCCTAAAAAGATGCAGGCATTTACAGAGAAGGCCAAGAAGCTATTTGATGAATGGCAGGCGACTGTCACGTATGTAAGTCTTGAGGATTATCGTGGGCGACCAGAGGCGCTTGAAAAGATATTGCGGCAAAATGACCTTATTTGGTTAGCGGGTGGTAACTGTTACTACTTACGCTACTGGATGCGCGAGTCAGGTTTTGACCAGATCTTGCCCAAACTTTTGGCTGATAATGTTGTGGTGGCGGGGGAGAGCGCGGCTGCTATGGTTATGGGTTCGACTATCAAATATGCTCATGATTTGCAGGAGCCAGAAAACGGTCCAGAGATCATTCAAGATGGCTTGGGGGTTGTAGACTACAACATAGTTCCACATGTAGACTCGCCAAAACATTCCAAGGAAATGCGTAAGATGGCCGATAGATTGAAGCATGAAGGATATAAAACGCTTCTTCTGTCTGATGAGGAAGCAATTATTGCGTCCTAGGTCCTTTTTTACCAATTGTCAAAAATCATCTTACTTGGTCAGTGATTTTTGACTCCTCTAACACCAAAAAGACAGAAAGATATATCGTTCACGAACCATCTGGAGAGTGAACTGAATATCGTTTCTGTCTTTTTGAATATGGTGGAGCCGGCGGGAGTCACACCCGCGTCCGATAATCAATAACCCTGAACCGACCATGCTCGCTCCGTTTTATTTACCGAGTTGCCTGTAGAACGGAGCAAAACCAGGCAGTCGGGTGCAACTATTTACCAAGATTGAAGTCGTTGCGGTCTTCAACCGGACCCGGCAATATGACACCGGAACCTACTTGTGCCAGATAGCAGTAGCCGGCGGCTCTCACGTTAAGCGAGAACTGGCGCAAGGGTCAGAGGAGCAAACGCGGTTGCGAATGCATTCTTAACCTTGCTAACTAGACTGTTGGCGTGTCTAAAGCGCGAAAGATGAGATATTTGCGTAGATCAACTTTCATGGCTACGGCATGCGGTTACAGAACTAAAAAATACCGTCTAACTAAAACGGCCCCATATTATTCAAGTGCTATAGCAAGTATAGCAGGTTAAATACTAGCAAAAAGTTGACAAAATGTAAAGGACACTTTACATTTGGATTATGAATTCGAAACCAATTTCGGTACAAGTGCGCATTCGTGATTTGCGCAAAGAGCAGGAGCTGACCCAAGAGATGCTCGCTGACCAGCTGGGTGTCTCGCGTCAATCTATTATCGCGCTCGAAAACGGCAAATATCTACCTTCACTACCGTTGGCGTTACACATCGCCGATATCTTTGCGCTGCCCTTGAACGAGATCTTTGTCTTTGAAGAAGAGGTCAACGCGCTGTTAAATCAGGCCCAGAGTGCTTTAGTACAGTACTCGTCTTGTCCCGAGGTTAATATCGCCAAAATCGGGAAGGCGTTAGTACTGGAAGCCAACGTGGCGGGTTATAATAAAAGAGATATCGATGTGGAGGTAGAAGCCTACGCGGTCAACATCACCGCCAAAGTGCCGGCCCAGAGTGAAGAGAAACAGTATCTGTTACGAGAGATGAGCCGAGCCGATTTCAGTCGTCGTCTTGAATTACCACTAGCCGTCAACGCCGATCGCAGCCACGCCGAAGTGCGCGACGGACAACTGGTCGTTACCATGCCCATCTTGGGTGGTGGTAGCAAAAAGCTACAAGTAACCGCATAACAAATGGAGTTTCCGGGCAATACCATGGGGCTGGGTGGCATGCAACCACCCGGAGTGCGCACCGAACAGCAGACCGCT
>JAUSJZ010000037.1 GCA_030647115.1 bacterium | reverse complement strand
CACCGACGCTGACGTACTGTCCTGGTGGTTCGGTGAAGCTGGCGGTCCGGCTGCGAGGCCGATCGCGTCAAGGCACCGGTCTGGTGAACCGACAGCAGGTGTTCAACCAGGACAACGACGCCGGTGTCTGGGACGGCATCTGGGGCAAGGCCTTTCGCCAGGTACACATCTGGGCGAAGGAGCAGGCGGTGGTTGGCGACGACCAGTTGCGCCTGACGGTGGAATGGGTGGAGTTGTGCGGGTCCAACGAGGACGGCGTGCCCTTGCCGATCTCGTCGGGACACGTGCAGCCCTACGCCGATCGGGCGCTGAAGCTGCTGCGCGCCAACAACCAGGTGCATCACGAGCGGTGGCGTCTGAAACAGCGCCACAGCAACACAGTCGACCAGCCCAGCTTGCCCTAGCTGGAGCAAACAGAACTTCTCATCGACCTATCTGCCCGAGGCGCCATCCGGCGCCTCGATTTTAAAATCTCTTGACAACATAACAGTCTTAGCGTATCGTAAGCTTTGTCTTAGTGATTTTAGCGGTGGGGGTACACCCGTTCCCATTCCGAACACGGAAGTTAAGCCCACCAGCGTCGATGGTACTTGGCGGGCAACTGCCTGGGAGAGTAGATCATTGCTAAGGCATATTTTTTTTGTCAAAAACAAAGTAGATAAAGTCACTCGACCTTGTTTATCGATAAATAAAATCAGTGTTATCTAGTATCGTGAGTGTTCATCGGATAGACAAATATCTACTTCAAACAAGAACTATTTCTGGCAACAGTGCGGGTGGTTGATGTTGTCTACAGATAAGTGATATATAATCATGACATGAAGTATTTTCGTTCTCGTGTCAGTTGTGCTTTACCAATGCCGCTGATGTATTCCAATATTGAATCCATTAATTTTCTGATTTTCAATTTTGTGCTTGTCGGTGGGTTGATCTATCTGATTATCAGTGTCATTAAAGGATGGGCTTTCTTTCGTCGGACCTTGCCCACTGCCGGAGCTATTTTTGGTATTATGACCCTTTACTGGTTGGGGTCCACCACTTTGATGGACTCATATAATGATCTTTATCCTTGGGCTTACAGTCTACTGGGCATTAGCATTCTTGCTCTAGTCTTTGTTCTCATTCGGCTACGCCAAATTAAACGGCCAATAAGCTACCTGTTGATGGGATTGGGGATCATCAGTCTGGTGTTTGGTCCAATCGCGTTCCAGCTACACAATCAGACCGTAGAGCGAACAGCAGCCACGGCTTCCACTAATAAGGTAGGAGATGGTGGTGTATGGGGTGGTGTTCTGCCAATGCTTGGCTCGTCTAGCTGTGAAGACCGGTCTTTGTTCTAGAATTAGAATCTTCCAAAGAGTAGTATTAAAGAAAAATAACAGTTTTTATGAAAAATCTTCTCGGTCTCGTCATGCTCGTGGTCGGTATCATCGCGTTCTTCGTCGCCGATGCCACGGCGGTCACATTATTCGCCCTTTATTTCGTCTTTGCCGGTTTGGTAGCGCTAATGGATGGTGGTAACAGTGCCAACAAGAGCGAATAGTTGAGTGTTCGGTTTATGTTCGGTATAGTTAAAGTATGACCGAACAGACTTTGAACCGGTTGCGAAACTCCCGCTTAACAAAAATGTTCTGCTTTCTAGGCGAAAATAGCGCTGGTCGAGGAGGCGTATCAAAATGATACGTCGACGAGACACAAGCTATTTGCAGCCGAAAACAGGACATTTTGGCCTGAAAGGGAGTTTCGCAACCGGTTCTTCATCACTCCCCATTGAAGTAGACGTCCTTTTTAACGGTAATATGGTACGGCCGCAACGGTTTCGTTACTTTGGTCGCGAAGTTTTAATTGATAAAGTAAACCTAGTACACCACGTACAGCGGGGCAGTCATCGGGTTTATCTCTTTTCAACCAGCAACCAAGAGGCAGCCCATGTCTTAAGTTTCCACACCGGCAGTTTAGAGTGGCGACTCGAGTCGGTCTGGCTGCCAGAGGGCTAGTGAACGGTAAACGGTGAACAGCGAACGGTGGGTAGTAAACAAAAATGAAAATATATACCAAAAAAGGTGATCGGGGGCAGACCAGTCTGGCTAACGGCCGCCGTATTGCTAAAAATAGTTTAATTTTAGACCAGATTGGAGCGCTCGACGAACTGAACTCCGATTTGGGGTTGGTACTGGCGGCTGGCTCGCTGGGGCGAGGCGATTCGCTTCGAGCAGTTGTTGCTTTATCTAAAGCCGATCAACTGTTGCTGCGCCGGGCCCAGGCTAATCTATTCTGTTTCGGCGGTCTGTTGGCCAAACCGGCGCCGGTGGTAGCAGCTAAATTAAACCGCAACTTTGACTCGGCCGACGTGGAGCGACTGGAAGAGCGCATTGACTATCACAGCGAGCGGCTCGAACCGTTGCGTAACTTCATTTTACCGGGCGGAGTAGAGCTGGCGGCGCGGCTCCACCGGGCTCGCACCACCTGTCGCCGCGCCGAACGGCAGCTTATCCAAACTACCCTTAAACCGGCCATGAAGGCCTATCTTAACCGCCTCTCCGACTATCTCTTTGTCTTGGCGCGGGTGGCCAATAAACAGGCCCATAAGCCCGATATAACGTGGAGCTCGACGCCATAATGTGCTATCATAATAAAAAACATGGAACAGCAAAGGACCATTTGGACGGTCATCATCACCGTAGTTGTCGCCGTGCTGGTGGTGGTCTCGGTCATGGCCTACCAATCTAACCGCAATAATGTTAGCCCGGTTATCGAGCCGGTGCCCGAAGTTGAGGCGCAAGATTACGCTTCGAAAGAGGCCGTGACGGTTGATTACAAAAATCTCCCCTCAATTACGTCCGGAGCTTACGCCCTCTGGGAGCTAAAAGAGAACGACGAATTCATCTTACTGCGTCAATTTCGGCTAGACGGTAAGGGCTTTGTGACCGACCTGAACGGCCGACCTCTAAATAACACCATCGTTTTAGCCGGTAATGACTTTACCAAGGCTAAATCTTATCTAGTCACCGTCGAGACCGGCGACGCTGAACCGGCCCAGCCGAGCGACACCATTATACTCAACGGTAATGTCGCCAAGGGTAACACCTGGTCGCTCTCTTTCCCCATCGACTTAACTAAGGCCACCGGTTCTTATCTGTTGGCCACTCCCACTAACGGACCCTCGACTAATGAAACGAGCGGTATCTGGTTTCTCAAAATTGCCGGTAATAGTCAGGCCCAGGCTAGTTTGAACCTACCGGTAGCTCCGGCCGGTTGGGTTTACGAAGGGTGGATAACGAATAGTAGTCTCAATTTGACCAGCGGTCGTTTTACCAGCCCCGTCGAAAAGGATTCCTTCTCTAACTACTCCGGCCCGCGCGCCTATCCACCGTTTCCGGGCGAAGACTATCTGACCAACGCCCCCGTCGATCAGAACGTGACTTTTCCGCTTAATCTGGCTGATGGTCAGACAAAGGTCACTATCGGTCTAGAACCGGGTACATTGACCAAAGACCCGACCGGTGACAATCGGTTTGGCCTTACTCTATTAACCGCGACCATAGCAGACGGTGCCACCGATCACACCGATTACCCTCTTAAAGTTGAGACCGAGCGACCGAGCGCCACTTTGAAAGTTCTGACAAAATAAGAGGGTGAAAGGTTCAACTCACTTAATGGTCGGGGCGGCTGTCGGCGTGCCCGTGGCCTGGTTTTATGGCCTGCCGTGGCTGGTCGGTCTGTCGTTATTTGCCGGTCTGG
>JAUSJZ010000033.1 GCA_030647115.1 bacterium | reverse complement strand
CTCTGGTAGTTGACTTTTCGGGTTAAATCTGATATAAAGGTCAAGTCAATGTTATCTGCCCAACCACTAACTAGAAGCGATCTGCTGTTGCTCTTACGACCGGTCAATTCGGTCGTCTTAAGTGACCGGCGTTTCGTGCACCAGGCCCGTTTATGGGGTCTAATTGGAGCATTGCTCTTTTTCGCGGCCATCCAGATACCGGCCTGGGTCAGTTATTTGAGACCTAACCTACGAGACAATAGCGAAACAGCCAAACCGTCTGAAGCCCAATTACTGGCAAAAACCGTTGAAGACTCCGCCCAGGCGGCGGTCACTAACGTACCCGAAGAACGCAGTCTGTTAAGTTACGAGCGTCTGGCCATCTCGGCACCTATTACTTGGCAGGTGGAGTATAAAAATAAAGAGATCCAACGTCACCTCGAGAACGGTCTGGTTCACATCAAAGATGCGGCCGAACCGGGTCAACAGGGGACTGTTATTTTGACCGGCCACAGCTCTAACTACGTCTGGTCAAAAGGTGACTACAAAACCGTCTTTGCCGCTCTGCTACAGGCCCAAGTCGGCGATACCATCAACCTCAAACACCGCGGTATTCTTTACACTTATGAAGTAAAAGATGTCTATGAGGTTACGCCCGACCGCATCGATTTAATGAATGCTAAAAGTACCGTTGACCTGCGGTTGATTACCTGTACACCATTGGGCAGCACTAAAAAGCGGCTGATTGTGGATGCCGTTCAGACCACGCCCGACCGCACTAAAAATAGTGAATTTAGTGGCGGTTTAATTAAGGCCGAGAGTCTGCCAAAAGTACGTTAAGGCTACAAGACGCTAATATCGTACACGGTCACGCTCTGATTATGTTCCACAATAATAGTCTGTTCATCGGGCAGTACGACCTTAATTGGGTTACTATCAGAGAGGGTAAATAGTTTGGTGCGATTGGTACCACCATCGACTTCTAATAGAGAGACCGTCGTGCCAGTTTTGACTAAAACGTGCGTCTTTTTGGCAAACCACCAGGCCTGGTCTAACGGTTCGCTCGTTCGCACCACCAGCTCTTCCGGCTCACGATCGGTGCGATAGAGCTCGTTATTACGAATTACCAAACCTTCATCAATCAACTGCTCTTTTTTAGCCACACTCTTTTTTTCACTCAAAGTGGCCGCCCGCTGTTTGATGCTCTGGGGCACAAAAACAATATCATCAAACAGAGCGGCGTTGCCAGCCGTCAAGTAAATCGACCGCTGCCAGTTAACGATACCCTCACGCTCCACGGTGATGGTGTAATGACCCGGCTGCAACTGGTTGAGCACCAGCGGTAGTTCACCGGTATAGTCAACTCCATTTAAAATATATTTGATCGGGTATTTGTTCTTATCTTGCGTCTTTAACGAAATAGAGACGCTGCTAGAGATACGCCCCGATTGCCAATTGATGCGCATACCTGAAGCGTACAACAAAACGCTGACGGTTATCGTCCAAAAAAGAGCAATGGTTAGTACTTTGGTGGCAATCCACTTGGCGGTCGGTTTTTGGCCCATGTCACCACTAGTGTATCAGTTTCATAGTCTGTTAAAATAAGACCAATGGCTACATTTAGAATTATTGGGGGTAAACCCCTGCGTGGCACCGTTGAAATCTCCGGTCGCAAGAATGCGGCGCTGCCTATTTTGGCCGCCAGCCTCTTGACTACCGGCAAGGTTACAATAGAACAGGTGCCTGAAATTGGTGATGTGGCCGTCATGCTGGAAATTTTAGAGGCGTTGGGTTCAACGGTGGAGCACAACGGCACGACACTTAGCATTCAGACCAAACAGCTCAATACGACCGTTATACCAACTGAACTGGCTCAACAACTGCGCGGCTCGCTCTTATTTTTAGGTCCGGTGGTCGCTCGCGCCGGCAGTATTACCTTACCGCACCCGGGTGGTTGCATTATCGGCAAGCGACCGGTTGGTCTCCACTTTGATGTGTTGGAGTCTTTAGGAGCTCGCATTAACAACAGACAAGCCAACTACACCGTGTCGGCCTCTCGTGGGTTAAAAGGCACCCAAATTTTCTTACCCGAGGCATCGGTCACCGGTACCGAAAACGCCGTGATGGCCGCGGTACTGGCTAAAGGCAAGACCGAGTTGGTGAATACCGCCAATGAAGATCACGTCGGTCAATTAATATTTTTCTTACGCGAACTCGGCTACCAGATTAAAGGAGTAGGTAAGTCGGTGGTCCAGATTGAAGGCAGCAACGGGGTTATCTCCACCAAGAATATCCACCTTAAACTAATACCCGACGAAATTGAGATGGGTACCTTTATCACCTGTGCCATCGTTACCAAGGGCGCCTTAACCTTAACCAACGTCGGCGAAAATCTCATCAGCCTGCCAATTAGGGCTATCTTCAACAATTTTGGCGTTAAACCTTATTATGATGAACGGCGTCAGACAATTATTATTAGACCACCTTACCGCCTAAAACCGGCCCAGATAAAAACGGGTACCTGGCCCGGTATCCCGACTGATTTGCAGCCCCCTCTGGCTCTGCTGGGCACCCAAGTCAACGGCAATACCTTAATACACGACTGGATGTTTGAAGGACGTTTCGCTTACGTTGCCAGTCTGGAAAAAATGGGAGCGACAATTTTAACCTGCGACCCCCACCGCATCGTGATCACCGGGCCAACGCCGCTACACGGCACCAAATTGGTCAGCCCCGATTTAAGAGCCGGTATTACCCAACTAATCGCTGCCTTGGCCGCTACCGGTGAATCGATAATTGAACACGCCGAGCTTATTGACCGGGGCTATGCTAAGATAGTAGAGCGCTTAGAGGCCCTCGGAGCTGATATTGAGCGCTTAGCTTAACTAACGTACTTATGTTTGGCAGACGCGTCGCGATTGATTTAGGGACCACCAATACGGTGGTCATGGTGCCCAAGCTCGGTATTGTCGCCCAAGAACCGAGTGTAGTTGCGATACAAGCCGATAACGAACAGATAATGGCCATCGGACACGAGGCCAAACAGATGTTGGGTCGTACCCCCGAGAGTATTATCGCCGCCCACCCTTTAAAAGACGGCGTCATTGCTAACTACCGCATCACCGAGTCGATGATTAGTTACTACCTGACCAAGATTTACGGTCGCTACCGTCTATTCAGGCCCGAGGTCATGGTGGCTGTACCGGCCGGTGTCACCTCAACCGAGCGTCGGGCGGTGATTGATGCTACCACTTCGGCCGGAGCCCGTACCGCCTATTTAATTAAAGAGCCCATCGCCGCCGCCTTGGGAGCCGGTATCGACATCGCCTCGCCGAACGGTAACATGGTCATTGACATCGGCGGCGGCACGACCGAGATCGCCGTCATTGCCCTAGGTGATACCGTCGCCGTTAATTCGGTACGCGTCGCCGGCAATAAAATTGACCAGGCCATCGCCAACTACGTGCGCAAGAAACACAATTTGATAATCGGCTCTATTACCGCCGAACAGGTCAAGATTAAAATAGGAGCCGTCATGGATACCAAAAAAGATCGCTCGCTAGAGGTCTCGGGCTCGAACGCCATCACCGGTTTACCCGAGAGCATCATCTTACACACTTCTGACATTGTCGCCGCCGTTCGACCACCACTGGCTGAAATTATCAATGCCGTTAAGGTAGTCTTGCAGAAAACTCCACCCGAACTGTCGGCTGATGTTATGGAGAAAGGTATCATCTTGACCGGTGGCGGGGCCCAACTGGCCAAAATTGATGAACTGTTTACTAAAGTTACCGGCGTGCCTTGTCAAATTGCCGAAGACCCGCTGCTCTGCGTCGCCCGTGGTACACTCAAAGCAGTTGAAAACTTAGACGCCTTCAAACGGAGTGTCTTATGGGCGAGAACTTAAACCAACCGCCTTCGGTAGCCATTATCATCGTCACCTTTAATGACCCGGCTAATCTAAGCCGCTGTTTGACATCGCTAAAGAAAGAACTGATCGGCCAGGCACTTCGTTGCCACTTGACCGTGGTTGATAACAGTACCGATGATTCGGCCAAAAAGAACATCGCCCAGCTGGTTAAACGGGTAAAGCAAGCGGTTTATATTGATCCTAAAACTAATACCGGTTTTGCAAGGGGTAACAACATTGCTCTGAAGCAGGAGTTTGACCAGGGCACCGATTACTGTTTTTTGCTCAATAGCGATACCGAACTCTTTAAGGGCTCGATTGCCGAACTGGTAGAGACACAAATTAAGACCAACTCGGCTCTGGTTGGACCTACCTTGGTTTACGGTGATCGGCCGCAGATTTATTGGTACGGTGGGGGCCGGTGGCAGCCGTACTTGGGTATTGTCAGACATCTGGGGCGTAACGAGCTGGTACGGCCGCAATCGGCTCAAGCGGTCACCTTCATCAATGGGGCAGCGCTACTCATACCTAAAGCTACGTATTTGAAATACGGCGGCTTTTTTGAACCCTACTTTATGTATTACGAAGACAGTGATTACAGCGCGCAGTTGGTTAGGGCCGGCGAGCAGCTTTACTATGAACCACGGGTCGTAATTAAGCACTACGTACCGGCAGTGACC
>JAUSJZ010000032.1 GCA_030647115.1 bacterium | reverse complement strand
TCCGCGGCCCCCACCTAACAGTGCGGGGCCTTTTTTGACTGATGCTGAACTATATCGTTATAGTATGATATGAAAGGATGAAGTCACCAGCAACCGCGATAAATGAACAAATACTACAGACGCTCCAGGCGAGCGGAGTAGTTTACCAAATACGGCAACACGAGCCGGTAGTGACGATCGCCGATGTTGAACGCGTACTGCAAGTACCGTTGGAGGTAACAGTAAAGGCCTTGATTGTAAAGACCGCTTCAGGACCAGTGGTGGCTGCCATTCCTGGTAATCGTCGTCTCAACAAGCAGAAATTAGCCGGTGTTTTAGGTCAGAGCCGGAAGCGGCTTGATCTATTGCGACCGGAGGCGGTAGAAAAGTTAATCGGCTTACCAATTGGGGCTATTCCCCCTTTCGGGCTTGGTTTGCCAGTAGTTCTGGACAGTCGGTTGTTACAACACGAACGGCTGTATTGCGGTCTCGGTACCAATGATCAAAGCCTGGTCATAGCGGCGGCCGATCTTGCCCAGTTGGCTCACGCCAACGTGTCCGACATCTCCGACGAGATAGAGAGGATATGTTGACGTAAATATCCAAATAAGTTAGATTACTTATGTTAGATAAAACCGATGACCAGGAGAATGGGCCTGCGAGGTGCTAGGTGAACAGCGCAAGCTAAGTAGCTATAGACGGGTGCTCCCGTAACCGAGCCAAGATATGTCGGAGAAATCTGGAGTATCTATAAGAGTTCCGAGTAATCGGAAAATGAAGGTGGTACCGCGGAAGTAAACCTTTCGTCCTTCAGTTAAAGAAGTAAGAAGGGTTTTTTTAAATGAAAAATTATACCTATCAGGAGCCGATAATAAAAAGTGATATTGGTTCGGCGATGGCTGTTAACGGGCATGAGCAGTTAGTTTTTGGCAATGACCCTAAAACGGGTCTGAAAGTGGTGCTGGCTATTCACAGTACCGTTCTGGGCCCCAGTACCGGCGGTATCAGAATGGCCAACGTTACCGAAGAGAAAGCAATTGAGGAAGCGCTGCGCCTCTCTTACACCATGACTTACAAAAACGCCATCATTGACGAACCGTTTGGCGGTTCTAAGGCGGTGATTATTGGTGATCCGGACCAGCCGAAGAGCAAGGAGTTTTTACACGCCGTCGGTGATTTTATCGAATCTCTGCGGGGCAATTTTCTCACCGGTGTCGATATGGGGTTAAGTTTAGCTGACGCCAAAATAATCAGAGAGCGCACGAAATACATCTTTAATTCGCAAGGTTGTTCAGGGGTAACGACCGGGCATGGTGTGTACAAAGGATTAAAACAGATGGTTAAAGAGGTTTACGGTTCAGATAATCTTGATGGCAAGACTATTGCCATTCAGGGTCTCGGGTATGTCGGCAGTACCCTGTTGGAACTATTGAGTAAACACCAAGTCAAGCTAATTGTGGCCGATATTGACCCCGAAGTAACAGCGGCGATTGCCCGGAAGTTTTCGGTAGAAGTAGTGTCGACCGACGCCATTTACGGTGTCGAGTGTGATATCTTTTCCCCCTGTGCTGTCGGTGAGATAATTAACGACCAGACCATACCCCAGTTAAAATGTCGCATTATTGCCGGTGGGGCCAATAATCAGCTACAAGATGAGACCAAGCATGCTCAAATGTTGATGGATAGACAGATAGTGCACGCTCCCGATTTCGTCATCAACGCCGGCGGGGTCTGTCACGGTATGTGTGAAGTCAAGGGACAAGATATTAGTGTGGCCATGCAAAAGACCGATCTGATAGCTGGTTTATTGCACCAGGTTATGACCGAGTCTAAGGCAAACAACGTGCCCCCTCTGATGGTGGCTTATCAGTTAGCGCGTCAGAAAATAGCGGCGAAGGCTGGCTCATTAAAAAATAATTGATGAAAAAGTTAGCGACCCGAACCGAGGCCATTGATTTCTCACTTATCAGAGAGGTCTTTGCAGCCGCCGCCAAAATAAAGAATTCGCTTGATTTGAGCATTGGTCAACCCGATTTTGTAGTACCGACTGTGGTTAAAGAAGCGGCGGCGGCAGCCATTAAAGCAGACCGAAATGGTTATACCCCAACCGCCGGTATTCCCGAATTGCGACAGGCGTTGGTCAAAAAATTAACAACCAAAAATCAGATCAAGTGTTCAGTTGATCAGGTTATGGTGACAGCCGGTACCTCGGGCGGTATCTTCTTGGCTCTCTCGGCTCTGCTTAACCCACTCGATGAAGTCATCATCTTCGACCCCTATTTCGTTATCTACAAACAACTAGTAGAATTCTTGGGGGCTATACCGGTCTTGATTAATACCGCACCCGATTGGCAACCGAAAATTGAAGATGTAAAACAAGTTATCACCGCCAGAACTAAACTGATTATCGTTAACAGTCCTATAGACATCAAACATTGGGTATGGCACTTGAACAAGGTGTCCCAGGTCGATAGTTCAGGCTACAATCAAGGGAGCAAACCATGGAAATCAGCGCGGAAGGAATTCAGAAGGCCTATGGCCCAGACGTTGTCATCAACGATGCCTCTTTCGTGCTGGAAAGGGGGCAAAAAGTCGGTCTAGTCGGGTACAACGGTACCGGCAAGACAACGCTCCTCAAGATTATGGCCGGAATTGAGGAGCCAGACGGTGGGGAGATTCAAATACGCCAGGGCGTAACAGTTGGTTATCTGCCGCAAGACACGAGTCTCACTACCGACGAGACCATTGACGATTACGTACGGCGGGTATCGGGCATCGCCGAGCTGGAGTCAAAACTGGCTCATTTACCCGAGGCGGTGGTTGAATACGAGCGGCGAGACGGATACGCCTTCCAGCACCGGCTAGACATCATGTTAGACGGCTTTGGATTCGACGCTGTGTCGAGTAATCGTCAGATCAGTTCACTCTCATCAGGCCAGAAGAGCAAGGTGTTCATGGCGGGTGTGTTGTTGGCCGACCCAGACGTATTGCTGCTCGACGAACCAACGAACAATCTTGATTTGCCGGCACTCGTCTGGCTTGAAGATTTTCTGATGCGCAGCGAAGCAGCGTGTCTAGTTGTCTCGCATGACCGATTGTTTTTGGACCGAATAGTGCGTAAGATCTTCGAGCTGGACTGGCATACCCGTACCATTACAATCGTTAACGGGCGTTACTCCGACTACATCGTGCGTAGACAGAAGGCACAGGTAAGACAAGCTGCCGAACATGAAGAACAGCAGCGAGAGATCAAGCGACTAGCCGATCAGGCACGAGAGCAGAAAGCTCGGGCAGTTCGTGGTTCACACCACGTTGGTACCGATAACGATAAGTTTCTGCGGGGCTTTCGACGAGACAGGGCGGCTGGGTCGGGTAGGGCTGCCAAGTCCCTTGAACGACGCATCGAACAGATGGAGCCGGTCGAACGACCGGTCGAACGGAATCTGTTTCGTATCCACTTACAGCCGACTAAAACAGGCGGATCACGAAATATGGAGCTACAAGATGCAGTCATCGGCTATGCTGACAGTGCGTTTCGTATCGGACCACTCACACTGAACTTGCCATTCGGTTCCCGGACGGTGATCATGGGCCTCAACGGTACGGGCAAATCGACCTTACTCAAAACCATTGGCGGTGACGTGCCGCCGGTTACGGGAGAGATGAAGATTGGCAGCGCGCTGGTAGTTGGCAACCTGATGCAAGAGCACGATAATCTACCGCGTGACGTGAGCATGGGAGATTTTTTGCAACGAAAAGCCGGTATTTCTTTGCAAGACGCCTACCAACTGGCGACGCAGTATGGCTTTAGTGCGACCGAGATCGACAAGAAATTGGCCGCACTCTCACCGGGCGGTCGGGCACGACTGCTATTGGCGCTATTCTCGGCGCTTTCAGTGAATGTACTGCTGCTTGACGAGCCAACGAACCACCTTGATTTGGAAGCGTTAGATGCACTAGAAGAGGCCGTTACTCATTATGAGGGTACCGTTGTCCTCGTATCACACGACCGGTCGTTTCTGGAGAAGTTCCGGGCGACAGACGTGTACGTACTTATCGACGGGCAACTGGTGCGACAGCGGAGCTTCGCAGAGTATCTGGCAGCGGCCGAGCGAGAAGCGAAGCGGTTAATCGATATGCTATAGACGCTCGGGCCAGTCAGACTCGGACCCCCGGCCCCTACCTAACGGTGGGGCCTTTTTTGTAACCGGCAAAAGACTAGAATCTGATATAATCAGGTCAAACCTAACAATAAACACTTACTCTCATGTTAATTTTGCGCTGGATTATCAACGCCCTGGCCCTGTTGGTCATCGCCCGTTACTTGCCCGGTTTTGCCATCGCCTCCACTTTTACCGCTTTAGTACTGGTTATTATCTTGGGTCTCATCAACGCCGTCATTCGACCGGTCATCCTTCTCTTGACTCTACCCGTAAACATTCTGACG
>JAUSJZ010000022.1 GCA_030647115.1 bacterium | reverse complement strand
ACGTGGGGGGTCGATAACATAGTTATATTATGACACTACTCGTAGCGTAGTGCTTCAATGGGGTCCAGTTTAGCGGCGCGCAAAGCCGGGAAGACACCGAAGATAATACCAACTAAAGCCGAAAACCCGGCCGCCAAGACGATAGTGCCGACAGAAATACTGGGTTTGAGAGAAGGTATGGCCACCCCAACGGCAAAACCGGCCAGATAACCGATAGCCACCCCAATGAGACCACCGACCAGGGTTAAGACAATTGCTTCGACCAAGAATTGGTATAAAATATCACGCGGTTTAGCACCCAAGGCTTTACGCAGACCAATCTCGCGCGTCCGTTCGGTGATAGAGACTAACATTATGTTGCTAATACCAATACCGCCCACTAAAAGTGAGATAGCGGCGATACCGACTAGCGCCGACGAGACGGCCCCCAGCACGGTATCCACAATCGCCAGCGTCTCTTCTTGGGTGAGCACCGAAAAACCCTCCGCCGAATAATGTTGGCGCAGAATACGCTTGGCCGCATCGGCAATTTGCGGAATATCAGCGCTATTATTCGCCTTGATAATAATACTGGTGGGGTTGGAGATACCGGAAGACTGCAGCGATTTGAAGGGCACATAGACACGGCTATCTTGGTCCACGCCAAAAGTGGCCCCCATTTTCTCGAGCTCACCGACCACGGTAAATTTCTTATTGGCGATGGTAATCTGCTTTCCAATTGGGTCTTGACCGTTAAACAACTCCTGCCTGATTGTCTGACCGGCTACCACCACCGCGGCTCCGGCATTGGCTTGGGACTCACTGAAAAAAGTACCGGCGATGACGTTATCTTCGACAATCAGACTGTAATTAGCCGTGGTCGAGATAATATCACCCAGCTTAATCTTCTTGTCTTTTCTGGTAATGGCGGCAAAGGTCTCGGCCATGGGAACGACTCCCTTCACCCCGGTTAACTGCTGGCTCAATAGGTCGGCATCAGAGAATTTCAAACTTTTAAACCCGAGAGCGCCGGTCGGCCCGCCCGGTCGGGCGACATCGCCGGGCATGACGTAAATTAAGTCGGAGCCAAACTGGTTCAGCTGACCGACGATAGTCTGTTTGAGACCGGCCCCAATAGAGATGAGGGTTATCACCGACGAGACACCGATAATGACCCCCAGCATAGTCAAGAAAGAACGTAGTTTATTCGATAACAGCGCTCGAAAGGCCACTCTAAAACTGGTTAAAATGTTCATCGGCCCTTGGTGGTTGATTTATCGGATACCACCAGCCCGTCGCGCACCATAATGACCCGGTGAGCGTGGGCCGCGACCTCTTGTTCGTGCGTCACCATCACAATCGTCTTGCCACTGGCCGCCAATTCATCGAGGATCTTCATCACTTCGGTACCTGAGGTGGTGTCTAAATTGCCCGTCGGTTCATCGGCAAAGATAATGTCGGGGTCGTTAATTAAAGCCCGGGCAATGGCGACCCGCTGCTGTTGCCCACCTGACAATTGATTGGGAAAATGTTCCAAACGATCACCCAAACCGACCCGCACTAAAGCGGCCTCGGCCCGTTCACGCGCCTGTTGTTTACGCGGATGATACAGCGTCGGCAACATAACATTCTCTAACGAGCTGGTACGGGCCAGTAAATTAAACTGCTGAAAGATAAAACCGACCTTCTGGGAGCGTTTGGCGGCCCGCTCTTCTTCGGTCAGATCACTGACATCCACACCATCAATGATGATATGACCGGAGCTGGGCGTATCCAACAACCCCAGCAGGTGCATGAGGGTGGATTTACCCGAACCGGAAGGGCCGATGATCGCAATAAATTCACCGCGGGCGACCGACAACGAGACATTACGCAACGCCCAGATTGAGACGCCGTCTAAATCGTAATGTTTGGCTAATTTGGCAACTTCGATGAAAGGCTTCGCCATCGGTTATTTACTTGAGGCCGCCGCCTGGCCGTCTATAAGATCGCGTAAATTGTTACTGACGACGACCTGATCTCCCTGCTTTAAGCCGCTGATGACCTGGGCATCGGTAGCTGACTGAACTCCTAACTTGACGGGCTGTAACTTGATATTGCCGCTATTGAAAACAAAGACATTGTCGGCGTCGTCTTTAATGGTGATAGCCCGCACCGGTACCGCCACGACGTCTTTCACCGTTTGCAAAATGAAGCTGGCTTGGCCACTTAAACCGGCCCGAAAAGTCTTGGCCGGTTCAGTAACGGTTACGGCTACCAGATAGACCGAACTACCGCTACTGTTGATACTCGTCTGGCCGGCGATACGGACTACCTGGCCCACAAAGACATCACCTGGGTAGGCATCTAATTCAAGATTAACATCTTGATTGAGTTGCAAGGTCGCCACGTCATTTTCATCCACCTCGGCCTGAAATTGTAAGGAGTTGGGCGTCATAATGGAGAAGAGATGTTGACCTTGACCGGTTACTTTATTAGCCACCGCCGCCACCGCTCCGGTCGCATCGCGGTTGAGAGAGACGACTCCGGCGTGAGGCGCCGTCACTACTCGCTGGTTGTAATTACGTTGGGACTCTTGCCAAGCAGTTTGGGCTGCCGTTACAGCGCTAGCAGTGGCAGCGGTATCCACCGCATTGGGATTGGTTTTAAGGGCCGAGTAATACTTGGCCAGGGCCGTTTCGTGAGCGGTAACAGCCGTGTTGAGAGCGGCTTTATTTGTTTCATTATTCGTCTGATCGTAGGTAAATTGGGCCGCGTCTTTGGCCGCCCGAGTTTGGTCAACCGAAGCTTGTAAGGCTTTGATGTCAAGGTCTGTTAAAGAAGTGTTATTCAAGGTCTGCTGGGCTTTTAGGGCTGCTGCATAGGCAGATTGGGCCTGGGCAACCGCCACCGCCAGCGGCTCTGCCTGATAAGTAAGCAACACATCACCCTTCTTAACAACCGAACCTTCGGTTATTTGAACATCGTTGATTTGACCCGAGAGCGGGGCAAAGACTTTGTCGGTGTCAGGCACGGCCAGACTACCGGATGCGGTAACGGTACGGGTAATGGTTTTGGTACCAACCGTCGCTAGCTCCACCTCGGCCGGCTTAGTCTGACGTCCTTTCACCAACAAGATAACCACCCCGATGACAATCAACAGCCACCATCTCTTCTTCAAAAATTTAATCACTGTTGTTTTCACCATAAAATAGACTTGTTGGGGTCATTATAGCAATTTGTCATTTAATTGTTAGGTTTTAAACGTAAGATATAAGAAAGTAATTAACGTTATGGGCTCAAGCAAACTCGGGGCGGTGTTATTACTAGTAGGCGGTTTGGTGCACATGGTACCCGGTCTTTACACCTGGTTGGCCGATCTAACCGGTGGCACTCCGTGGGTGCAGGTCGTGGTCGGTGTCATGTCGGTCGTGGTAGCCATCTCGATGTTCGGAGCCAAAGATCAGGCACCGGCGATGTAGCTGTGGTCGGCGTTCGGCTCGTCAGTGCTCGCCGTAATCGTCCGTTCATTTGGCATCTGCCAAGGTGGGTGTATGAGCAATTTACAAAAAAGTTTGTTGCTAACACTCGCCTTGGTTTTTTTAGTGGCCGCGCGACAGGCCCAAGCCCTTTTCAGTACGGAAATATCCATCAAGAACAATGTATTGCGCTCGGGTAAACTCACTCTGACTGTCGAACCGGCCGAGAGCCTATTAACGGCCGATAATATGACTTCAGGCAGTGCTGTTAGTAACACCCTCAAAATAAACAACAGCGGCACAATCGCTACCAATATCAAAATATCGGCCAAAAAAGCGGCCGGTTATACCACTTATTTCAATGCCCTCGAAGTACGTATCAGTGACAGCAACAAGATTATCTTTGAGGGCCCTCTAACGAAACTAATAGACACTCCGCTGACCACTGAACCTCTGGCAGCGACGGCTACTAAAGATTATCTGGTTACTGTCACTCTGCCCCAAGATGCAACCAGCACGGTCGAAAATAGCTACGCCAACGTCACCTTGGTATTAACGGCCACCGAAGCGACTTAAATAACGACCGGTTGAATGGGCTATAATAAGCTCATGCGTAAGTCTTGGTTAGTTATACTCGTTCTGGGGTTATTGGTCAGTCCGACGCTCGCTCAAGAGATCACCAAAAGCCCTAATTTCATCATTGAGGCTCCTACTTTTTCTAACGGCGCGAATAGTGAAGGCACCTTAGGTATCAATCTGACTTCAAAGAGCACTGCAGCACCGGCGACCCCCATCGTGCCAGGCAAAGGCACTGAGGCCAGTATGATTGTGCGACCTGAAGCCGTTTTAGCCGATGGACAGAGCCAGATCGCCGTTTTGGTACTGGTCAATGACGCCGAGAAACAGCCTCTAGCCAATAAGTCTATTACCCTATCGACTTCGAGACCAGATAAAGATGTGATTGAGGAGCCCGTAGCGGCAACCGGCGTTAACGGAGTCGCTATTTTTAAGTTAAAGTCACAGTTCACCGGCCAAACGGCCATCACTGCCAGAAGCGGCGACACGGTCATCGCCACCGGCAGAGCGACTTTCTTCAGCAGCAGCCGCGTCTTTTTGCGTACCACCAGCCCCTGGTTGTTATTAGCTGGACTTTTCTTGATATTTGAGTTTTTTAGATGGCTCTTTTTGCTCGGTTTTTGGCGCCGTCGTCGCGATAAGAACCATAGTCGCTCTTAGACTAACTTTAGCGCTATTGAGTTACCCACAGGGGCAACCCGTTTGGCGGGTTTTTTAGCTTGTTTGTAATCTGTTGATATGGGAAAATGATTGAGAATGATTGAGGGGCGAATTTTCCAAGCCAAAGGCAAGGGGATGGTCGGCCCGAAGATTTGGGTTCGCCTTGTTTTTGGTTGCCTCTTTTTGGGGCTATACCCCATAGCAACTACCGCCGCAATTAATAACCAGATTCAGTTTTCAGGTGCGCTGGTCACTACCGCCAAAACCAACGTGGCGAATGGCAATTATAATTTCAAATTTGAGCTTTATCATGATGCGACCGGTGGCTCGGCGGTCTGGTCAGAGACTTATGATGAGAACAACGGCCGGGTAAGTGTCACTGACGGTCTCTTCTCTGTTTCACTGGGCAGCCATACTGACTTGAGTGGGGTTGACTTTGATAACTCCTCACTCTACTTGCAAGTTTATTACGACCCCGGTAATGACGGTACTTACGAAGAGAGTTTCGCCACCCGCATCAGACTAACCGCGACTCCTTACGCCTTCAACTCCACCAAATTGGGCGGCAAGACCGAGAGTGCTTTTGGCACGCTAACAGAAAACGAATTGGTTAGCGGCAACTGGCAGTTCAACGATCAGCTACGGTTCGGCGATGACGACTTCTCTAACTACGTCGGTTTTCAAGCACCGAGCACCGTCACGAGCAACCTGGTCTGGACACTACCAGCAGCAGATGGTAGCTCGGGTCAGTTTCTCAAAACCAACGGCAGTGGGGCTCTTTCATGGGCGGCCGCTAGCGGAGTAGCGGCTTTAGACGATTTGACCGATGTCACTGTTACCGCAGTTGCTGATAATGAGCTGCTGGCCTATGACACGGCCACGAACACCTGGGTTAACCAGACCGCTGCTGCTGGTTTAGCACCGGCCGGCAATTATATTACCGCTCTTACCGGTGACGTCACCGCTACCGGCCCCGGTTCAGCCGCGGCCACTATCGCCAATGGAGCGGTCAGTTTAGCAAAGATGGCCGATATGGCGACCGCCTCTTTCTTGGGTCGCAATACCGCCGGAACCGGTTCGCCCGAAGTGCTTTCGGTAGCGACCGCTAAAACACTATTAAACTTAAGCGGCAGCAACACCGGTGATCAGACCATTACCCTGACCGGTGGAGTTACCGGTTCCGGCACCGGTTCTTTCGCCGCCACCGTTATTACCAACGCCAACCTCACCGGGCCCATTACCTCGGTCGGTAACGCGACGGCGATTGCTTCACAGACCGGTACCGGCAGCACCTTTGTCATGGATACGTCACCGACTCTAGTTACTCCGGCTCTTGGAGCCGCCACCTATACTACTTTGTCGGGCGGTAATATCACCGACTCCGGACTGACCGCCACTAGAGTGACCTTCGCCGGTGCCGCTGGCATATTGCAAGATTCAACCAACATGACCTTTGACACCACTAACGGGCTTATTCTAGCGGCCGGTTCAACCTCGGCACTGCAATTATCATCAACCGCCGGTACTGCTGCAGGCGGTATCCTCTTTGGCGCTGACACCAACTTGTACCGCTCGGGTGCGAACGTTTTAAAGACCGACGATAGCCTGGTAATCGCGGGTACTTCGGCCGATTTACTGGCCCAAGCTGATCTGCGTTTTTACGATAGCGATTCGTCTAATTACGTTGGATTACAATCACCGGCAACAGTTGGGGCAAATATTGTCTTTAGCTTACCTGCCACCGATGGTGGAGGAGGACAGTGTCTCTCAACCGACGGCGTCTTGAACTTGACCTGGGCTGCCTGTGGCGGTGGTAGTGGGGCACCTACCGTTTCGCAATACGTCACTTTAGCCCTCGACGCCACCTTAACAGGCGAGCGAGTTCTTACCGGCACTGCCAATCAAATAATACTGGCCGACGGTGGAGCCAACGGCAATATCGTACTCTCTACTCCACAAGATATCGCCACCACCTCTAGCCCCACCTTCGCCGGTCTGGCTCTCGGAACAGGCAACCTCACTATGACCGGCTCCCTTGGAGCCACCGGCGCTCGACTGACTAAAGGCTGGTTCACCGATTTGGAAGTCACTAACGCCATCGTTGGTTCGGTCACTGGCTCTTCTGGTTCTACTACTGGCAATGCGGCCACCGTTACCAACGGTGTCTACACCACCGATACCGGGACCGTGACCTCAACCATGATCTTGGACGGTACCATTGCTGCCGCTGATCTGGCTTCCGGTTCTGTCACCGCTCCTAAACTGCAAAGCGCGGCCGCCGATTTGGGAGCCGCCGATGTCACCGTCAATTTTGGCAATACGAACGGTGCTTTCAGCACCAACATCACCACCGACGGTACCATCACTGCCACCACCTTTATCGGCGCCCTCACCGGTACCGCCTCCAACGTCACCACCAACGCCAATTTAACCGGCCCCATTACCTCTGTTGGCAACGCTACCGCGGTGGCCTCCCAGACCGGAACGGGCAGTACCTTTGTGATGCAAACTAGCCCTACTCTGACCACTCCGATCTTAGGCGTAGCCACCGCTACCTCTATCGCCATCGGTGCCAATACCCTCGATACCACCGAATGGGCCAACCTCGATGGTCTTAATCAGACTCTGGCTACTACTTCCAGCCCCCAATTTGTCGGCCTAACCTTAACCGGTACAGCCGCCCTTGATGGCGGTATTACGGTCGATACGAACAACTTCACTGTCTCTGGCACCACCGGAGCCGTCGCCATAGTAGCCGCCCAAACCACCGGTACCACCCTTGGTGTCAGCTATGACGTTGGCACTCAAACAGGAGCGCTCACTGGTTTGGCGGTTGACTTTACTAACATCACTACCGATGCCACAAATGCCCTGTACGGCATTAAACTTGACGACGCCGTCTCCAATACGGCCAGCATCGAATACGGCATCTATCAGGCCGGTACCAATTGGGATTACGGGGCCTACTTCGATGATCTGGTTCGTATTGCCGATAGCGGTTTAGTCTTAGGGTCTACCGCCGTTACCTCAACCGCCGCCGAACTTAATTATTTGGATGGCACGGTCGTCACCGCCGGAGGCGTGATCTTCGGCAACGGTACTTACTTAGCCAACAGCGGCGCCGGCAACTCGGGTGAACTTCTGACTTCTGCCGGCGCCGGCACCCCGACCTGGACGGCCCCGTCATCCATCAGCGCCGGTCAAATTGACTCGCTTGATTCGACCGACTTCTTACGCGCTACCGCTTCTGACACCTATGAGGGCAGTAATGACCGTACTCTGACCATTCAATCAGCCCTCACCGCTGCCGACCGTACCACTAATTTAGTCACTATCAGCCAGGCCAACGACGTCACCTTCAACCAGACGGCCGGAGTACTTCTAAATGTCTCTCAAGCAGATACCGGTTCCAGTACGAACGGAGTCTATATCCAAAATGCCGGTACCGGTTACGCCTTAGCCTTCGAGCAGGGCACTACCACCGCTGACGGTATTGTCTGGGGAGCGGATGCCAATCTGGTTACCCTCTACCGTTCAGCCAACGACACCTTGAAAACAGATGACGCACTAGTGGTAGTCGGCCACACCACTTTTGAAGGAGTAACCTCAACTGGTGCCACCGGTACCGGAAAATTAGTATACGATGACTCACCAACACTGGTCACACCGACCATCGGAGCCGCTACTGCCACCTCAATTGCCATCGGTGCAAATACTCTAACTACCAGTGAGTGGGCTAACCTTGATGGAGTCAATCAGACCCTAGCAACCACCTCGAGCCCCACCTTCGCCGGTCTGGCTCTCGGAACAGGCAGCCTCACTATGACCGGCTCCCTTGGAGCTACCGGTGCTAGATTGACCAAGGGCTGGTTCACCGATTTAGAGGTCACCAACGCCATCGTTGGTTCGGTCACCGGCTCTTCTGGTTCCACCACCGGCAACGCCGCTACCGTCACCAACGGTGTTTACACCACCGATACCGGAACCGTCACTTCAACCATGATCTTGGACGGTACCATTGCCGCCGCTGATTTAGCTTCCGGTTCTGTGACCGCTCCTAAACTGCAAAGCGCGGCCGCCGATCTGGGTGCCGCTGATGTCACCGTCAATTTTGGCAATACGAACGGTGCTTTCAACACCAACATCACCACCGACGGTACCATCACTGCCACCACCTTTATCGGCGCCCTGTCCGGCAACGCTTCTACCGTGACCACCAACGCCAATTTAACCGGCCCCATTACCTCTGTTGGCAACGCTACCGCGGTGGCCTCCCAGACCGGAACGGGCAGTACCTTTGTGATGGATACGTCACCGACTCTAGTTACTCCTGCTCTTGGAGCCGCCACCTATACCACCCTCTCGGGTGGTAACATCACCGACTCTGGTCTGACTTCCGGTCGCATCACCTACGCCTCAACCGGCGGCTTGTTGGTTGACTCGGCCAACTTACTCTTCAATGGTACCGCCCAAACTATCACTAGCACCTCGGCCGGTGCTAATGTCGACGTATTAAATCTCTATAACACTTCCACCGATAACCTCTCTTCGGTGACCCTCAAGTTGGGAGCCACTACCTCTAGAGGGACATCCATTGCCTCTGTGGCAAGCGGAACCAACGGTGCCGGCTGGTATGATATGGTCTTGTCTACTTCTAGCGCAGCCGCTCAAGCAGAAGGAGCACGACTGAACTACAACGGTATCTTTCAGGTATGGTCACCGACGGCCAGCTATTATCTCGACCCAGCCCTAACCACCAAGATAGAAGCTGGTGACGGAAACATTGTCGCTTGGGAGGATTCCACCGTCGGCTCACAGATCCACACCCAGTCAAATGCCGCGGCCGACCCCAATGGTACTGAAGCCAACGCCACGACCGGTTGGACGGGAGCGTCTTCAACCCTTACATCTGATTCTGCCTCACCGCAAACTGGCACTTATGCCCTTAAAGCAGTCGGCACCGGCAGTTCGGGACGAATGGAATATGCTTTCACCGCTAAGGTAGGTGCCCTGTACAAGATCTCTATCTGGGCTAAAACAGATGATGTCGGCAACGGTAACTTCCACAGCTGGGTCGGTCTCGGTAACTTAAAACCGGCCACCGTTTACCTAACCGGTACCTGGACCGAATATGTCTTCTACCAGACAGCTACCGCTACTGCCGCCACTATTCGTATCTACTGCGATACTACCGACAAGACCATCTACGTCGATAACGTCTCTATCAAAGAGGTCACCGGGGGTGATATCATTGCCAGAGGTAAATTCACCGGGGGTGGCACGACCGGTATCGATGTGGATGCATCCGGAGCCACCACCCTAGATGCGATTAATGCTGCTTCTGGTTCACTCAATGCTCTGACACTTTCCGGTTCTTTAGGCATCTTCAACGGCTCCGACACCTTCAGGGGCTTGTATCTTAATTACACCAATGCCGATCACACTGGTTCCACAAACGTCTTTAACGGTATCGATGTCGCCGGCATCACCGGCGATGCTCAAGCCACCGAGACGGCCATTAATGTCGGTACCGGTTGGGATTACGGGCTGACCGCTCCGGCCGGTGGTACGGCTGCGATCTATCTCTCTGATACCGGGGGTACGGCCGTCGGGGGGTTGCAGTTCGGCACCGACACCAACTTGTACCGCTCGGCGGCGAGCGTGCTTTCAACTGATGACAATGTTTCAGGGGCTGGTTATTTCTTGTCTACCAGAGTGTTAACCTCTACCAGCTTCTATCTTGGTCAAATAAGTGGTGAGGCTACCTACAGATACCAGGTTCTCGGAGACGGAACGATAAACTGGGGAGATGGAACCAACGCACTCGACACCAACCTCTATCG
>JAUSJZ010000019.1 GCA_030647115.1 bacterium | reverse complement strand
GGCCGGCAACGGCGAGAAGGTCGAGACCAGCTGTTCGCAGCTGGTGGCCGAATACCTCGGAGTCGACCAGCGGCCCGAGTGGCAAGGCGTGTTGGCCTACACCCTGCAGACCGATTTGCACGGTGAGCAGGCCAACAGCCGACCAGATGCGCGGTCGCGCCTGAAGACGATGGTCGACAACGCCTACCGTCGCACCCCAGAAGACCCTGGTCGAGTCATGCTGATGGCGTTTGACGCCATCTTGGACTGGGTCCACGCTGACCGGGAGGTCATCGACGCCGTCGAAGGCGACCTGGCCCAGGCGCCCGTCCACGAGTTCAACCAGGGCGGGCAGACCCGCCGGCTCGTGGTCATGGAAACAGACAACGAGTTCGCGCTCGAGGGGGCGATGGCCAGCGGCTTCGACGCCGTGATCATCCAGACCTCTAACGGGAACGTCGGCATCTTCGGCAGGAAGAAGGTCCGACTCGACGTTCGCGGCGTTGCCGCCGTGCTGCGTATCGAGGAACGGCGGCTGCACGACGGCGTCGAGCTGCAGCGCGAGCTGAAGTTCCAGCAGCTCAAGGAGCAAGGGACCCTGGAGGAGTCGCCGCTCTGGCATTATCAGGCCGCCGGCAACTACATCCTCAACGGGTCTCTCACGCACCCCGAGGTGGAACCGACGAGCATCCCGCTGGATGACCTCGTCGCGCTGACGCTCATCGCGTTCAGCGACGACCGCTGGCCGAGCGATCGGGCGCCTCGGTGCTCCGCCGGCCAGTGCACCCACAGCCGTCAGAGCCCCTGCAAGTGGGCCTGGATGGGCCTGCAGCGCTGCTACCTGCTGCAGCAGGCTGCCAAGGAACAGCTGACGGCCTAGCTCGGTTCCATCATTTCCCCACAATTTGCTGTCAGTCACCCCCGGCTGATTGTGTACCAGATTGACCCCGCGCCCGCGGGGTCTTTCTTTTAGCCGCCAGATTGGTTAACTTAGAAGAAGCTGTTACATGCCGTCGTAGCTCAGTTGGTAGAGCAACGCATTCGTAATGCGTGGGTCACCAGTTCAAGTCTGGTCGACGGCTCCAATATTAAAATATCTTTAACATATTAAAACGAGCCCCCGGCTGGGGGCTCTTAAGATAGGGCGAAAACGCCTAGTGGGTGTTCACGTTGTCGCTGAAACGAGCGGTGGGCATCGTGTTGACAGGCCTTGCGGGCAAGCCACCGTTCCAATACTTCGTGCCGATACGCAGACG
This sequence comes from bacterium, assembly GCA_030647115.1. GTDB lineage: Bacteria > Patescibacteriota > UBA1384 > CAILIB01 > JAUSJZ01 > JAUSJZ01. Next base: position 7,767 of record JAUSJZ010000019.1, on the reverse strand, counting down.
CTCGTGGTGCAAAGCGGTCTCATTATCGTCGGCTCCCTTCCGACAGTAGTTCGCGTGATGAGCTTCGTAAGCACCAGTAATGGCTTCGAATTCGAGGAGCGAGTTGGAAGTAACGTTCAGCTCACAGACGATCTTCAGCGGTTGGTCGGTGTTCAGTTGGAACCGACCGATGGACCGCTTGGGACTACCCTTCCACCAGCTGTAGACATCCGAATCGTCGACGGCCAAGACGACGAATTTGTAAGGCGAGTCACCCACTGTGGTTTGAGCCACGTAGACGTGGGCGCCGAACGCGAGATCGCAAGGTTGCATTTTGCCTTCTTTCCGTGGTTTTTAACCCACGCCAAAGACTATGCCACAATTGCTAAAGCTAGTCAATGGGTTGGTATCTTTTGCCCTTTATAACAAAAACGACCCTGGCGGGTCGTTTTTGTTTGGTCGAGTTGCTCTTACCAGCGTTTGTCTTTCTCTTCCTCTTCTTTATCACCTTCAGGCTTAACGGTCGTAGTGACCTCTTCGGGACCGGCGAACCAGTAGAAGTAACCGCCGGTGGCGATACCAGCCAAGATAATTAAGATGGCCAGTATTACCCACGGGGTCGCACTACTCTTCTCTTCAGGGGCTGGCTGTTGGTTAGCAGCGGCTTGATCGGCGGCATCTTTGGCAGCCTGGTCTGCGTTAGCAGCGGCATCATCTTTGGGAGCCTCCTTGCTGTCGGCTGGCTTGGCCTTGGTGTCAACAGCAGCTTGGTCTTTAGTGGCATCGGTGGCCGGTTGATCGGCTGTCGCCGCTGCATCACTACCAGTAGTAGTACCGGTTGCTGGGACAGCGGGGCTGGCCGTGCTACCGCCTACTCCGGCGGGAACCGGTTCAGCTACCTTAGCGACAATCGTGGCACCCGGACCGACCGGCTTGCCGACGGTTCTTAAAGTGGTACCAACGTATACACCGACGTTACCGCGATCATCAACCGGTGCGACTCGAACGTCATAGGCCCGACCGGCTTCTAAATCGACCAGTTCTGGTGTGGTCGAAGCGGTCATAAAACGAGCTGACCAGACGCTGCCCCCAGCGTGTTTGTATTCAACTACAAACAGTTGGGAATCGGTGGGACCAGCGTAATCGAGGTTGACTTTATCGCCGGTGAAGGTCGTGGCGTGGAAATTAGTAACCGAACGACTGTAGGCAATCTTGTTCTCGACTCGAGCGGCCGAACTTCGATTGTCGTTGGCATCAACAGCTACTATCCAAACGGCACTGTTGCTGTTGTCTCCTATCTGTACTGGCCCCCACTCACCGGTGTCGGTGGCGTTCACGGCTGCAATCAGGTTCTTGAGGGCACTGTCGGAGAATATTTCAACTCGGACATTGCGTTCTACCGAATCGATGTTACCTTTGACCGCATCTAAGTCTGGTGTTACCCCTTCATTGACAAAGATTTTGTCGGTCTTGGGTGCGGCAGGAGCAGTTGCATCACGGATGATGGTGGCCTCGGTGCGGCTCTTGACCTCGACCTCACCGTTTTGGGTGTGAGCGATGGTGAAGAAAGAAAACCGGCCATCACCGAAAGGTTTGAAGTCGAAGACAATGGGTGAGTTCACGTTAGTCGTGGTTTGGTTCAGGGTGAAGACACCACCATCTTTACTCATATACAGGTCAACTGATGTTACCGGTGAGCCACCACTGCCTAAATAATCGAAGGTTAGGTTGACACTGTCGGCGGTGGTTCTGGCGGGCAAACTATTAACATTGGAGTAAGGAGCCGCGGCGGCGGAACCGACACCGACGAATAGGGCGATGCCGAGCGTGCTCAAAACTCTGTGGAAGGTGGATGATATTTTCATGACTTATTATTAGTTGTTAAGTTGCAGTCTGGGTGCGGTTATCGGCTGTGGCCCATAGCTCTGTTGTAACCATAGGCTTTCATTCTCTCTCCTAGAGCGCCATACGACGCGTACCCTGACCTCAACGTTACCTTGGTAGCGATTATTGTCAAATGTGGAAAAAGATTGTAAAAAGTATGACCTTTTGTGAACAGTTAAACATCACCTTTGCTATAATTAGTCTATGAATAACCGCCCCACCACCCTGGCTGAATACATTGGCCAGACAAGATTGAAAGAACATATTTTAGTTTTAGTCAATTCATCTGCTAAGAGTGAACAGGTGGCTGACCACTTGCTGTTGTATGGTCCACCCGGTTTGGGCAAGACTTCGCTGGCTACCATCATCGCCCACGAGCTTAACGCACCCCTTAAGGTAACCACCGGCACCATGCTCGAACGGGTCGGAGATTTGGTCGCTCTACTAACTTCGCTGCCACCGCAGAGTGTGCTCTTTATCGATGAAATACATCGTTTAAAACGGCCCCTCGAAGAGGCGCTCTACTCGGCCATGGAAGATTTCACCATTGACGTTATCTTTGGCAAAGGAGCCGGCTCTAAAAGTATGCGGCTGAACCTGCCGCCGTTTATGTTGATTGGGGCTACCACTCGTTTAGGGGTCATTGCCCGACCGTTGCGCGACCGCTTCGGCTCGGTGATGCACCTGGACTATTATTCTGATGCCGAGTTAGTGACCATACTGACCAGAATGGCCCAAACGATGAAAATAAAAGTATCAAACACCGATTTAAGATTAATTGCCCAAAGAAGCCGCCAGACACCGCGTATCGCGCTCCGCATTCTCAAACGAGTTCGAGATTATACGCTCGCTAAAACTGGTTCGAACAACATTACCACCGAGCACATCAACAACACCCTGCGCTTACTCCACATTGACGAGCTGGGGTTGGATAAAATAGATTTGCTGTATCTAACGTATCTCGCCCATCAGCAGCATAATTCCCCCACCGGTATTTCCACTATCGCCGCTGCCTTGAATGAAGAGCGCGAGACTCTAGAAGACGTGGTCGAGCCGTATTTATTGCAACTGGCTTTCATCAAAAAAACGCCTCGGGGTCGGGTAGTGACTGATAGAGCCATAGCACACCTCGGCCTCATCTGATAAAGTAAGTTTAATGGTTGCCTCAATATTAATCTTTGCGGTTGCCGCCCTCATCATCTCGGTCATTTTAGTTGCGGTCTCGTTTCACGTCGCCCGTTACCGTTACCACAATGACGCTTCGGTTTTTGTCTTTACCTCCATCTGTGTTATTTACCTACTGATGACCGTACTGACCTTTACTTTTTTTAAATACAGCAGCGGTCAGATAACGACCACCAGTCCTAAACCAATCTTTAATAGCCTCTGAAATTATGAATGAGATGCGCACTGCCTTTCCGGGTCAGAACAGTAACGAACCGGTCTTTATCTTTCTGCGCCGTTACTACCTGGCTTTCTTGCCTTCACTGCTAATTATTTTGGTCATGTTTGCCGTCGGCTGCGCCATGTTGGGCTATACCATCTTCGTGCTCCGGCACTCCCTCTCCGTCGACCCCGTTTTTTATAATTGGGCGGTCGCCGTCTCCGGCATCTTTATTTTGTTTACCATCGGTTTCACCACCGTCACTTGGCTCGACTTTTATTTCGATATCCACATTGTCACCGATCGACGGGTCGTTGACGTCAACCAGAATCGCCTCTTCAGCCGCGATGTCAGCGAGTTGAGCTTAGAAGATATTGAGGATGTGTCCGTTAAATTTGCCGGTATCTTATCGACCTTTTTTAATTATGGAGCCATCGAAGTACAGACGGCCGGCACTAGAGTCAATTTTCACTTCCAAGAAATTGCTAACCCCCGCGAAGTAGCCAGCATCATCTCTGACCTGTCAGACCAAGCCAAGAAAGGCATCGCCGAACACTACCGTTTTCCACAGACCGAGGTTAAGGGGGTCATCAACAACTCTCTGATTATGGATCGCGAAGGCTTAATTGAGCAGGGAGCCTTACGATCTGACGAAAAGTTGAATCTAGAAGAGCATGTCTAAGGTTTACACTGAACCGGCCCTGGCTGCTTTAGCACGTACAATTGCCCAGACGTTAGCACCGGGCGACAACATCTACCTCTCCGGTGAATTGGGAACCGGTAAAACTACCTTCACCCGTTATTTGCTGGAGGCTTTAAACTCACCGACCCCAGCCAGCTCACCCACCTTTCAACTAATCGACGAGCACACCCTGCCCAATAATCAGGTGGTCGCCCATTTAGATCTCTACCGTCTGACTGCCCCCGACGATCTTTACACCAGCGGCGTAATGTCCTATATCAACGATCCCCAAACCATTAGTGTGGTGGAGTGGCCCGAACGCGGGGAACAGTTGTTGCCGGTACCGAAACACCACCTGCATTTGGCCCACCGCGATGAGCAGAGTCGTCATCTAACTATTGAGAGCAAATGAGCGCCTCTCGATGGCGTCAGTTCTGCCTCGACCATATTGCCCCCAATAGTCAGGTCTCAATTAAGATATCGCCGTTAAGTTTTACCCAGCTTAGACAGTATTTTACAATTTTGAACGTGGTCTTATTAGAACGAAACTGTCAGGCCAGAATCGAACCTAGTAAAAAGTGGGCTAAACCGCCCATCATACCACCCTATCATCGTGAACCATTGCCATAACAAAATGGGCTGTGTTAATCTAAAGCTTGCCTATGTCTAACACAACGCGACGATACTTTGTTTGGTTAAGTTTAATTATTTTAGTGACCGGCTCGGTCTATTTTCGCTTCAAGAGTAACGTCGTCATCGCCCATGAGGGAGAGGCTGCTCAAGCCCTATTAGCCCAGAACGCCGATCAGCTGGCTAAGAGTGGGCTCACTCGTGACGGCGACGCTCGGGTAAATATCTTAGTTTTGGGCAAGGGTGGCGGTGAGCACGCCGGCGGTAATTTGACCGATACCATTCAGGTTTTGTCGATCGACATTTTCAACCATCAGGCCAGTATGATGAGTATACCTCGTGACCTAGAGGTAAAAAGTGGCTCCGGCAACACCAAAATAAACGCCGTTTATTCACAGTCAAATGGCGTGAAGAAAGATAGCGGTGGTACGGTCATGAAAGGCTTGGTCGCCGACATTACCGATTTGACCATCCATTATTTCGTCGTCATCGATTTCGACGGTTTTTCACAACTCATCGATACCCTGGGCGGCGTCACCGTTGACGTCCAAAACCCCATCAAGGACGATCAGTATCCTAAAGAGGATGGCTCGAATGAGACCGAACTCTTTACTCTGGCCGCCGGACCCCAACGGCTAAACGGTGCTACCGCCCTTAAATTTGTGAGATCGCGTCACTCGGCCGGGGCCGAGGGGAGTGATTTTGCCCGTTCGGCCCGACAACAACAAGTTGTGGCGGCGTTAAAAGAAAAAGCCATGAGTGCCGGGGTGTTAGCCAACCCAATCAAATTGGTCCGCATCTTCGAAACTCTGGGACGACACATCAAAACCGACCTGACTCCCACCGATCTCAAACTGTTGGCGACCCGCATGAAAGATATTGATACCGGTAAAGACATTCAGACGGCGGTCTTGAGCAACAGCGATCAGGGTTTGTTGGTTGAAAGTAATAAGTTCTCCGGTTACAGTCTGGTACCGCGTCTCGGCTTCTCTAAGTACCAGGCGGTACACCAGCTGATGCATTCCATTGCCACTGACCCGCTCGTCAAGCAGGAACAGGCCGGTATCAGAATATTAACCGCAGCGGCGGACAGCGCACTCGGTAAAAGCACGGGTGAACTGTTACAGAGCTACGGCTACCGGGTGGTGGCAGTGGAGACAACCACCACGAAGATTAATAAAACGGCTTTAATAGACTACCGAAAAGATAAGTTCCCCTTCACGCTTAACTATTTACGGCAGCGCTTCCACGCTGATATTGACAGCCAAAAACCTACTCGCGATGATGTCGACCTTGACCTCACTTTGGCACCCTAATTTCTTACGCTCACTGCTCGTTGGTCTGTTGGTCTTGGTAATGTTCTTCTCCCTGGTCACTTTTTTTCGCAACGAACATTATTTAATTATCTCGGCCCTGTTGTTAGTCGTCTTGTTGGTGGGCACAGTTCAGTATTGGAAAATTTATGACGGTAGCTTACTAGCGGTCGTTGCCTCTTTTCTGTTGGCCTACTCGGCCACCTTTATTTTATTCAGTACCCCCATCTCGGTCTACACGACCGCTCTGGCCTTCATTACCGGTATCGGTCTGGTTTATTATCTGCTGTTGGCTCCGCCCATCTCTTTAATCGAGGTTGGCGTTTTATTATTCATTACCGTCGCCGCCTTCTTGACGACCCTCTATTTACCGACTAATCTATTTAACATAGCGCTTCTTACAACCCTGCCCGTCATGTTAGCCACGCCGGTGTTAATTAAAAAAACTTTGCCATTACCCTCTTTGGCGCTACATGTAACCATCACCGGGTTACTCGGAGCCAGCTTAATTTGTCTAACTGCGGTATTATTTATATAGAGATGAAGAACCGGTTGCAAAACTCCCGCTTAACAAAAATGTTCTGTCTTCTGAGCGAAAATAGAGAACGGTTGAGGAGGCGTATCAAATGACACGTCGACGAGACCTGAACTATTTGCAGCCAAAGACAGGACGTTTTGGCCTGAAAGGGAGTTTTGCAACCGGTTCGAGGTTTAAACTGTCGGCGTTCAAACTGCCCCCCATCGATAAACCGAGTAATAAAAGAGAACGAATTTTGGTGGCCGCTTTGACTGTCTGTACCCTTTATATCTACGTCGGGTTAGCCTTTGCCGGCAATATCTACCTGCGCGGCTCGCTCACTGAAAATACGAAAAAAATTGTCCGGGTCTTTCCTTTTCCGGCTGGCCGAGTTGGTACGACTTTTATACCCCTCTCGCGTTACCTGCGTGATTATTTCGCCATCGCCCGCTACATTGAAGCCACCGGCACCGGTGAACAGTACGCCCAGCTGAAGCTCGAACAAGACGTGATGGATCGGCTGGTTGAAGCCTCCGTAATTGAAAGAATTGCTCACCGTAATAACATTAAGGTTACGCGCGAAGAGATTGATGCCGCTTACAATCAGGCAGCTACCGAGGAGCAAGAACCGGTAGAACGGCTACTAGACCAGTATTTTGGCTTTAACTCCGAAGATTACAAGGTCTGGATCGCCGAAACCTTGTTGAAAGAGAAGGTTATCAATACTATCCCGCAGAAGCGAGAGATCTATCAAATTTTGTTCTTCACCGAACCCGCGGCGACCGAAGCCACCGTCAAAGATAAAGAAGAGCAGGCGAAGAAAGCCTTAGAGGAGATTAAGAACGGAGCCAAGTTTGAGGATGTCGCCAAGAAAGACAGCAACGATCTCTCTACCAGAGACAACGGTGGTCTGTTGGGTCTGGTTTCGAGAGGAGGTAGTCGTACTCCCATTATCGATAAAGCGTTTGAGGAAGCGGCCTTTAACGCCCCCCTGAACGAAGTTATCGGACCAATACGTTCGAGCCGTGGTTGGCACATCATCAAGGTTACCAAACAAGAAGGTATTGAGCCGGTCAGCCCCAGTGAGTTGATTGATAATGAAAAGGCCAAACTAACCATCAGTAATTGGCTACCGCACCAATGAAACCACGTTATATTACTTTAATCATCGTCTTAGTTATCGTGATTATTCTCTTACTGATACCCAGAAAGACCAAAGCACCCACCAATATCAACCGACAACAGAACGATATTCGATCTTCGACCGATACCGCTACCGACCAGACCACCCGCGACGCGCTGAAGGCCGATTCGACGCAGTAGACCGCAGGGTCTTGTTGAGAGGGAATTTTGTTGCCAACAGATTGCTTTTTTGTTA
>JAUSJZ010000015.1 GCA_030647115.1 bacterium | reverse complement strand
GAGGTAAGAGGCGATTACCAGTAGTGATGGCCGAAGGCCAGGGCGACCGCGAGGGCCAGGTCGTGGGCCGGTTGCCATTCTGGTGCTTGGAAGTCACCGGCGAGCACAACGTCGAAGGCGCGATGCCAGGTGTAAACTACGGCACAGACGGCGTCGAGAAACGGCAGTACCTCTTCGTTCCGGTGGGGCAGGGCCAGTTCGGTGGCTCCCAGTTCGTACAGCACGTTGAGGAAAGAAGCACCACCACTCGAATCATCGAGCATGCGGGGGGTGATTTCGTAGCGGGAGAGGTGAAGCCAGAGAACACCGTCGAACAGCTTGTCTTGGCTGCGCAGTTCAGCGGCGACGGCATGAAAGTCTTGCTCTATCTGGTACACGAGATCGCGCAACGTCTGCAGCTTGGTGCGGTCGGGGTCGGCTTTGCTTAGCTCGATAGCGGCTTTAATGGCCACATCGACCGTATCGCAACCGAAGTGCCGGTGGGCGTCTGCTTGGCGGATGTAATCGTCTTCGGTTGGCCCTTCAATCAAACCAATCTCGGTCTCTGATGTAGCCATCGAGGGGCTCCCTTCTATCCCACTATAGCAGCCTTAGAGGCTTATAAAAGTACCGTCGAGACGTTCAAAGAATGTGACGACTTTCAATTCGAGAAAGGCAGCGGTGACGACGGCCGCGGCCTGCTGCAAATCGAGTCGGTGTTGCGCCACTTCTTGTTCATCGTCGTGTTTGAACGCCGGCTTGCCGCCGTAATCACCACAATCTTCGTGGGTGACGAGCACCACGGTGTGGCTGCCGTGCAGCTTAACCGATAATTCAATCTGGTGGAGCATCAGCTCAACTGTCTCTGGCTTGAGCAGATTATTGGCACCACCGGCTAAGTGCACGACGTCAAACCGACCGTATTGCTGCTCGAGGTGGGCGTGCAACTGACGGTGCAGCCGAAAATCCATACAAGCAATCAAGATGGCGTTACACTGGTGGGTCTGGTGTTTTTCATTGTCCATTTAATTACTTAAGACCCTTGCAAAATTATTTACAATACCTTACGCTGAATTCTTGTTATGGAAATATCGTTAGCCGCTGAAACTGTCTTTAAAGTTGGTAATTTTCCAATTACTAATTCGGTGTTAACTACTTGGGTAGTAATGGCCGTTTTTTTGCTGCTGGCGTTGCTCTCGCGTCGGGTTAGTTTGGTGCCACGCCAGTTACAGAACGTCGTGGAGATACTGGTACTTTGGCTGTATGACCTGACTCGCTCCATTATCAATAACGATAAAATTGCCCGGCGCATCTTCCCCTTAATGGCGGTCTTTTTCGTCTTTATTTTGGTCTCTAGTCTGTCGGGTTTAATACCCGGTGCGGGCAGCATCGGTATCTTTCACGTGGTGGATGGTCATAAGACACTCATCCCGTTATTCCGAGCTCCAACGAGTGATCTTAACACTACCTTTGCCCTGGCCATCATCTCAGCGACGGTCTACACCTTCTTAGGAGTCAGCACCATTGGCTTTATCGAATACACTAAAAAGTTTGTGCGACTCTCATCGCCCATCGACTTTTTCGTCGGTATCCTAGAATTTATCTCCGAATTCAGCAAAATTATCAGCTTTGGTTTTCGTCTCTTCGGCAATATCTTCGCCGGTGAGGTTTTAATTTCAGTCGTGACTTTTCTCGTCCCTTACATTTTGCCGGCACCGCTGTACGGCTTTGAAATCTTTGTCGCCTTCATTCAGGCCTTTGTCTTCACCGTGCTGTCAATTGTCTTTACCGCTTTGGCTATCCAACGACACGAAGCAGAACACGCCGAGCCCGTTGAACATGAGTCGCAACCGGATGCGGCCACCACCTTAATTAACCAGACAAATAATTAATTCATTATTATGGATGTAGAATCAGCCAAATTGATCGGGATGGCCCTCGCCGTGGGCTTGGGGGTGATTGGCCCGGGTATCGGTATCGGTATCATCGCCGGTAAAGCGTTAGAAGCCATTGGTCGTAACCCCGAGGTCGAAAATACCATCCGCACGAACATGTTGCTCGGTATCGCTTTCGCCGAAGCCCTAGCCATCTTCTCACTCATCGTGGCCTTTATCATTAAATTCGTCTAATGGAGCAATTGGGTATCGATTGGCGTTTATTTCTGCTGCAACTGCTCAATTTTGGTATCATTTTTGTCCTGTTGGTAGCCCTATTACGTCAGCCGTTGGCCAAAGTTTTGCGCGAACGCAGCGACCGCATTGAACAAAGTCTGAAAGAGGCAGCCAAAATTAAATTAGAGCTGACTTCCATTGAAGAGCGTAAGGAGCGAGAGCTGGCCCGAGCGAAGGCTGACAGCCAGGAGTTACTGAAACACAGCCAGACGGTGGCTCAAGAGATTGAAAAGAAGGCGCAGGCCGATGCTCGTGCCCACGCCCTCGAACTGATTGAGCAGGCCAAGCAAGAAATTACCGCGCAGAAAGAACGACTGACCATTGAGTTAAAAGACGATCTGGCTGTATTGGTGAAAGAGTCAATTGCGCACTCGTTAGAATCGTTAACAGCCGAAGAGCAGCGCTCGTTGGTTGATCGCGCCATTGTCGAGTTGAACAAACAGTCATCCACCAAACATGCCAACTCCTAAGCCAGTTAACGAGTACGTCGCTGGTATCATGGCCCTACTTGAAAGCGAAGGGCAGGCAGCTCTGTTGGCCGAAATTGCCGCTGCCTTGCAGGTCAAAGCCCAAAGCCAAACCAACCAGACCCGGGTCATTAGTGCCGTTAGTCTGGCCGCTGACCAGAAAGAGGCTATTGCCAAGGCGCTGGCCGATGAGGCCATTAACTTTGCTGTTGACCCGAAAATTATCGGTGGATTAGTGGTCGAACAGGGGGGTCGCCGGCTAGATTTATCGCTTAAAAGAACACTGATATGAAAGAGATAATTGAGCAATTACGGGCCGAATTAACCAAAATACAGGTAGCTCCGGCCACCGCCCAATCGGTCGGGCGAGTACATGAAGTGAGCGACGGTATTGCTCGGGTTAGTGGTCTGGATGCCGCTATGGCCAATGAATTGGTGCGGTTTGATACGGACTCCGGCCCGGCTTACGGTCTGGCCTTAAACTTAGAGGCCGATGAACTGGGTATCGTGGTGCTTGATCGACCGCAGGCGGTTCAGGTGGGTGATGCCGTGACCGGTGAGGGTCGGGTGCTAGATGTTCCGACCGGTGAAGCTTTACTGGGTCGAGTAGTTACTCCCCTTGGCGAACCGATTGACGGTCAGGGTACCATTCGTACCAGTGAACGCCGCCGAGCCGAGAAGATTGCCCCCGGTGTGATTGCCCGCCAGTCGGTTAATACTTCATTAGCTACGGGTATTACTATTATTGATGCTCTAACTCCAATTGGCCGGGGTCAACGTCAGCTGATCATTGGCGATCGCGGTACGGGCAAGACCGCCATCATTGTTGACTCCATTATCAACCAAGCGCGCATCGCCCGTCAGTTACCAAAAGGGGAACAGCCGGTAATTTGCATCTACGTGGCCATCGGGCAGAAACGAGCTAAAATTGCCCGACTGCGAGCGTTGCTACAAGAGCACAATGCTTTAGCCAACACTATTATTGTCGCCGCCACCGCCTCTGACCCGGCGCCACTAAACTTTTTAGCGCCTTATGCCGGGGTTGCCATGGCCGAATATTTTATGGATCAGGGTCGTGATGTTCTGATAGCGTATGACGATTTAAGCAAACACGCCTGGGCTTATCGTGAAATCTCGCTGTTATTACGACGCCCGCCCGGTCGCGAGGCCTACCCGGGTGATATCTTTTACTTGCACTCACGGCTGTTAGAACGGGCCGCTAAAATGAATGATGAGCAGGGTGGCGGTTCCATTACGGCTTTACCGGTCATTGAGACCCAGGCCGGTGATGTTTCGGCCTACATCCCCACCAACGTCATCTCCATTACCGATGGTCAGATATTTCTAGAGTCCGATCTCTTTTACGCCGGTACCCGACCGGCCATGAACGTCGGTCTGTCGGTCTCGCGGGTCGGTGGAGCCGCTCAAATTAAAGCGATGAAAAAGATTGCCGGGCAGCTACGACTCGATTTAGCCCAGTACCGCGAGTTGGCCGCCTTTGCTCAATTCGGCTCCGACCTCGATGAAGGGACCCGTAAACAGATTGACCGCGGGGAACGGCTGACCGAATTGATGAAACAGCCGCAGTTTCAACCGCGACCGGTGGCCGAACAGGTGGTAGTTCTTTACGCCGCTACCAACGGTTATTTTGACCAAATAGCGGTGACCGAGATCAACCAAACGGCGGCCCAATTCGTGCAGCTAGTTCAGGCGTCAGCCGCAACAGTTTTGGAGAATATCACTACGACCGGTGTAATTAGTGAAGCGGACGAAGAGCAACTAATAAAACTACTAACCGATTTAAGTAAAACCTAAATGGCGACCGGTATAATTAACTTGAAACGCCGTATTAGGAGCGTTAACAATACCCTCAAGACAACGTCGGCGATGCAACTCATCTCGGCGGTGAAGATGCGACGGTCTGTTGAGACGGCTTTCCGTAGTCGCGCCTTTGTCGCCGAAGCGCAGGCCGTGCTGGGGCGAATTTTAGCCCAAGGGGGAAGTCACCAGTTATTACGCTCGCGCACCGTAAAAAAAGTATTATTGATCGCCGCCACGGCCGATCGCGGTCTCTGTGGTAGCTTTAACAGCGACGTGGTGCGTCGGACCCGTACGATAGCGGCCGAACACCGCCAACAGGGTCGGATGGTGGTGTTAATAACGGTCGGGCGCAAAGGGGCGGCGGCCCTGCGACACTTAGACGGGGTAGAATTACTGGCCGCCTTCGATCATTTGGGGGACAGTCTACCTTATTTACAGGCCTCACCAATTGGCCGGCTGGTTTTAGAGGAGTACCAGAGCGGCCGAGTTGATGCGGTGCAAGTCATCTACCAACATTTTCACTCCACCATCAATCAAGAAGTTAGGGTGGCCGGTCTAATACCGGTGGTACCGGCCGAACCGAGTGACGCGACTTTTATAGCGGTTAAACCAAGCTCCGGTGAGTACTACTTTGAACCGAGTAGCGAGCAGGTACTCGATGCCTTATTACCGTATTTAATCAACATGAACCTGTACCAGTGGCTGTTAGAGGCCAACGCCTCCGAACACGCTGCCCGCATGGTCGCTATGAAAAATGCCACCGACGCTGGGGGAGATCTGGTCCAAGAATTAACCTTTACCGCTAACCAAGTAAGACAGGCGCGCATTACGGCTGAAATTGCTGAAATTGCCGCCGGAGCCGCCGCCATCGGCTAATTAAAATATGATTATGAATCAAACAACCACTACCAATAGGCAAGGTTCGGTCAGACAGGTGCTCGGTTCGGTCGTCGATGTTCATTTCGAGGCTCATTTACCGGCCCAGCGCGAGGCCTTGACCTTAACCGTCGATGGGCAAGAGTTAGTGCTTGAAGTAGCGGGGCAGTTGGATACCAAAACGGTGCGAACGGTTGCGATGGGTACAACCGACGGGGTGGTGCGCGGTCAAGCAGTTAGCGCTACCGGAGCTCCTATCAGTGTGCCCGTCGGTAAAGCGACCCTCGGACGCATGTTCAACGTGTTAGGCCAAGCCATTGATGCCCAACCTGAAGTAAAGGCCGAGCGCCGAGCCATCCACCAACCGGCGCCAGCGTTTGACGAACAGTCAACCAAGACCGAAATTCTAGAGACGGGTATTAAAGTTATTGATCTAATAGCGCCGTTTACCAAAGGAGGAAAAGTCGGTCTCTTCGGCGGCGCCGGGGTGGGCAAGACGGTGGTGATTACCGAACTAATTCGTAGTATCGCCGCCGAGCACGGCGGTTACTCGGTCTTTGCCGGTGTCGGTGAGCGTACCCGCGAAGGTAACGAT
>JAUSJZ010000006.1 GCA_030647115.1 bacterium | reverse complement strand
GCCGGTAACATTGCTGACGTGGGAGAGGGCAATGACGGTCGCTTCTGGCAGTAGGCGCGCCAATTCGGTGCGGTCAATTTGACCTTGATCGTTAATTGGGATGAATGCTAATTTGGCCCGGGTCTCTTGGGCGATCTGCTGCCAGGGTACGATATTGGAGTGATGGCTGTCGCGGCCGATTAAGATAGCGTCTTTGTCAGTTAGCAGATGTTTCAAACCGACGGCGGCCCAGTTAAGACCGAAGGTGGTACCTTGATTGAAGATAGTCTCGTAAGAATCGTCGGCAGCGAGAAAGTCTTTTACCACCTGTCGGGTCGCTTCATAAAGAGCGGTATTGGCGGCACTCAAATCGTAGAGGCCACGGTGGATATTGGCGTGCTCGTACTTAGCATAATGATCTAACCGATCAATAACCACTTGCGGCAGTTGAGTGGTCGCAGCGTTATCTAAATAAACTAAATCTGGTTGGTTTTGGAGCAGAGGGAAGTATTTCTTCATGACAACTTTTTTATGATAGCCGAACGCTCAAACACTGGGAACCCAACCAAGACAGCGTCAAAAAATGAGCGGACCATCAGTTTGGTGATCTCGGTTTCGGTCAAGCCGCGACTCTGGGCGTAGTACAGCTGCTCTTCATCGAGGTGGCTGACGGTAGCGGCGTGTGAGGCTTTCACATCATCGGTTAAAATCTCTAGAGCCGGTATGGTGGTGACCTGGGCCTTGTCTGATAACAGCAAAGTGCGATGCTCTAAAAACGATTCGGTCCGGTTGGCCCCTTTAGCAATATATATCTTGCCGTCAAACCTCAACTGGGCTGCTTGGTCTAACATACCTTTAGCGACTACTGAAGCGTTGGTTTGAGGTGCCAGATGGTTGAGGGTGATGCTGGCCGTCATCTTATCTTGATCAGAACCGATAAAACAGTAATAGACCTTGGCCACCGCATTTTGGCCGACTAGGTCTATCTGGCAATCGAGCGGTTTGGCGGCGCTGCCTAAATGCCAGATCGCTAAATTAAGAGCGGTGTCAGCCGCTACCTTAAAGTGGTGTTGGCCGTGAGTGATTATTTTATTCATTAGCCGACACTCCCTTCCATCTGCATACTAATTAAGCGGTTTAACTCCACCGCGTACTCCATGGGCAGCTCTTTGACGATGGGTTCAATGAACCCGTTGACAATCATGGTATTGGCGGTCTCAGCGTCTAAACCGCGACTTTCGGCGTAAAATAGCTGCTCTTCACTTATTTTGCTGACGGCGGCCTCATGCTCTACCGAAGCGGTTTGGTTCTTAACTCTAATAGTGGGGTAGGTGTCAGAGCGGGAGTGTTCATCGAGTAGTAAGGCGTCACATTTTACCCGGCTATGAACCCGTTGGGCTCGAGACGACACTTCTACCAAACCGCGGTAGCTGGTGCGACCGCCGTTGCCGCTGATAGATTTGCTGGTGATAACCGATGAGGTATCGGAGGCTAAATGCACTACTTTGGCACCGGCATCTTGGTGCTGACCTTTAGCCGCGATGGCCAGTGACAGAATATCGGCCGAGGAGTTTTTGCCAATAAGATAGACCGACGGGTACTTCATGGTCAATTTGGAGCCTAAATTGCCGTCAATCCACTCGACTGTGGCTCCGGCGTGAGCGACCGCCCGTTTGGTTACCAGGTTATAAATGTTGTTACTCCAGTTTTGGATAGTAGTGTAGCGCACCCGAGCGTTTTTGAGCGCAATAATCTCGACTACGGCCGCGTGCAGTGAGTCGGTGCTGTAAACCGGTGCGGTGCAACCTTCTATGTACGAGACGCTGCTGCCTTCATCGGCGATAATTAGGGTGCGCTCAAACTGGCCCATACCCTTGGCATTGATACGAAAATAGTTCTGTAACGGAATGGTCATCTGTACTCCTTTAGGCACGTAAATAAAGGTGCCGCCACTCCAGACAGCGGTGTTTAAAGCGGCAAATTTATTGTCTGTTGCCGGTACTACGGTACCAAAATATTTGAGAAAGATATCGGGATATTTTTTCAAGGCAGTATCGGTATCTTCAAAGATAATACCCAAATCACGCCACTCCTGTTTTAACTCGTGGTAGACCGATTCGGACTCGTATTGAGCCCCTACACCGGCCAGCCAACGCTTCTCTGATTCGGGGATACCCAGCTTATCAAAGGTATCTCTGATTTTGGTGGGAACCTCTTTCCAGGTGCGACCCTTGGTTGAGGTGGCTTTCAAATAATAGGTGATCTGGTCAAAATTGATCGGTGAGAGATCTCCACCCCAGCGTGGCATCTTTTTCTGCTTAAAAATAGTGTAGGCCGCTAAGCGCTTCTCGAGCATCCACTTACTTTCACTTTTGTAGCCAGATATCTCTCTGACGGTACTCTTGGTCAGACCTTTCGTAGTCTTATACATGAGAGATGGCCTCGTAACTGGTTCGCTCTAGTTCGAGCGCTAACTCGTTACCACCCTCTCTGACAATTTGGCCTTCAAGAATGACGTGTACCCGATCTGGCTTAATGTAATCTAGTAGTCGGTGATAATGGGTGATTATTAAAATGCCGGTACCAGCTTTGGCCAGCAGTTTCAGCTGTTGCGCCACAATTTTAATGGCATCAATATCGAGCCCCGAATCAATCTCATCTAAAATAAGAACTTTCGGCTCAATCAGCAGGGCCATTAACATCTCGAGTCGCTTCTTCTCCCCACCCGAGAGCCCATCGTTGACACTGCGTTGGGCAAAGGTAGTCTTCATGTCGAGCTGCTGCATTAGGCGCCGCAAATGTTGGATAAACTCGCTCACCGAATAAGGGTTCTCGTGGCGGGCGACCCGATGGGCATTAACCACCTGTCTTAAAAAAGGCGAAATTTTGATACCGGGCAGACTGATGGGGTGTTGCCAGGCTAACATTAGGCCGCTCAAGGCTCTCTCGGTAGCGTTTTGAGCCAGTAAAGATTTACCATTCAAGACAACGTTACCACCAGTGATGGTGTAGTGAGGGTGGCCGGTCAACGCTAAACAGAGGGTAGATTTACCACAACCGTTGGGCCCCATGAGGGTGTGGATAGAGCCGGGAGCGATGTTAAGAGACAATCCTTTGACTATAATCTTGCCCTCCGTCTCAACCGTCAGATTATTGATCTCTAGACCGGCTTTACTCATGGTGTTTGGTGACGTCTAGAACGTCACTGATTTCTGGTATAGAGAGCAAAATGGCCTCTTTGAGACCGTTGTTTAAAGTGACATCAACTATCGAGCAGCCCACGCAGGAGCCGATAAACTCTACCTCGGCGACCTTGTCTTTAGTGATGTTTACCAACCGCACGTCACCCCCATGGGTGGCGAGCATTGGCTTCAGTTCATTCAGCACGTCATCGACCTTCTGTTCCAGACTTAATTGCTGTTCGAGCTTCATTCGGTTGGTAGATTGATTAGCCGGTCGATGGTGGTGTCGCTGTAAAGTTCATCGAGGTTCTGCTGAAAGATGGCCCAACCGGTATTGTTGGGGCAATCGGCTTGGCGGGTACAGTTATGCTGATGTTTACCACCGAGACACGGTACGGTCAACAGATCGTCACCGACCGATTCTACTACCTGTTTTAAATTAATCAGGGTGGCTTTTTTTGAGAGGTGATAGCCGCCGTAGGCGCCGTGTTTGGGTTTAATGAGCTTGGCTTTTTTTAAACTGGCCGCTATTCGCTGTAAATAGGCTTCAGAAATGTTAAATCGATCGGCCACCGCTTGTAGCGATACCGGTTTGTCTTTGGCTCGAGCCAATTCGGTCAGAAGTATGACCGCGTAATCTGTTTTGGTAGTGATACGCACCTTAATACCCTACCAAATAAGTGGGTTTAATACAAGCGTTAGACGTCAATTTCCAGAGTGTCTGTCAGACTAAAGTCACCTGACTGCAATCGACAGAGAGCCTTCAGATGGCCGACGGTGCCCAAATGCGTAGCAATCTTCTCTGCCAGTGCCCGTATGTAGGTGCCGCTGGTGCAGATGGTCTCAAATGTTAGCTCATGTGAACCACTTTCGTAATCAATCAACCTGATCTCTTTGATAGTTATAACCCTAATTGGTCGACGGGGCGGTTCTTGGTCGGCCCGAGCATACTCATACAATTTTTTACCATCCACTTTAGCCGCGGCGTAAAGAGGGACTGCCTGAACCTGTAAACCGACTAGTTTTGTCAGACAGGCAGTGATCTGTTTTATCGTTAGGGGTGATACTTTTTTAGTGGCGGTAGTTTTACCGGTGAGATCGCCGGTATCGGTGGCTTGACCCAGTGCGATGGTCGCCCGATACGTTTTTAGGCCATTCATAAAAAAAGACTGGGTTTTCGTTGCCTGTCCGATTAAAATTATCAAAACGCCGGTGGCGAAAGGGTCGAGGGTACCGGCATGCCCAACCAGCGGTCTCTTGGCACACCAAGGTCGTAGCTCGCGCCGTATTATATCAACCACATCGTGAGAGGTAAGGCCGACCGGCTTATTGATGACAACCAATTGAGGCTCTAGCATCAAATAACTACTTTAAATCACCCGTCTCTTGTAGTTTAGTAGCCGCCAGATTATTGGCTTTTAAGAGTGAATCAAAAGTGCCGGCGTCGGTCCAGTCACCGTCAAGTACCTGAAAAGTCATGGTACCGCGTTCAATGTAAGCATTATTCACATCGGTTATCTCGAGCTCGCCCCGACCGGAGGGCTTAAGATTTTTGATGATCGTGAAAACTTCATGGTCATACATATAGAGGCCGGTCACAGCCAGATTGGTTTTCGGTTCTGCCGGTTTCTCTTCAATGCCGACAATACGATCGCCGACAATTTCAGCGACCCCGAACCGTTGAGCATCGGTAACTTCTTTCAGAAAAATCTTGGCGCCGGTAGTCTGTTCGGCGAAGGCCAGAGCGGCAGCGTTGATCTGTTGCTGACCTTCAAAGATATTATCACCCAAGATTACTACCACCTTTTCATCATCGGCGAAATCGGCCGCCAAACCGAGTGCCTGGGCAATACCGCCGGCCTCTTCTTGCACGGCGTAAGAGAGTCTGACACCAAACTGCACACCCGAACCGAGGAGCTCTAAGAAGTGACCGGCGTGACCGGCGCCCGAGACAATCATAATGTCACGAATACCAGCTTTGATAAGGGTAAAGAGCGGATAATAAATCATCGGCCGATTATAGACCGGCAACAGATGTTTGTTGGTGACTTTGGTGAGGGGTAGCAGTCTGGTGCCGTTACCGCCGGCGGTAATAATTCCTTTCATACTATTTATTACTATTTCAGTTGTACTTTAACACTATTTAAGCCTTCTTTGACAGTGGCAAAAGACATTTTATATTCTTGACTGAACTTATGGTTGGATAGTTCTAAACGGCGGTGGAAGGGTCGTTCGTTGTTTTTCAGATATTCGGTGAGACTGCCGGCTGTGATTAGCTTCTCATTTAGACCGAAAGTGGTCGCCACCAACTTAGCTAGTTCAAAATTAGAGAGCGACTGACTACCAACAGTGTGATAGATGCCCGGCTTGAAGCGGGTAGTAGAGTGTTTAATGGCCGTCGCTATGTCATCCACCAAGGTGGGTGTAATTAAGGTGTCACTGAACTGGGGGTTGAGTTGACCGGCGGTCAGAGCCGCTCTTAACTTGGCGACAATATCTGGTTTGGCTTCAAAGTGAGCGCGGTAGGGGAAAGCCAGACGTAAAATCATCGCGCTGACACCGCTATCGGCCACGGCCTGTTCGGCCACGGCCTTAGTCTCACCGTACCACTCGAGCGGGTGCGGCTGATCGGCTTCGGTATAGGCCGTCTCTTTAGTACCGTCAAAGACATAATCGGTTGAGAGGTGGATGAGGGGGATTTTCCGCTCGGCGCAGAGATGGGCCACGTTGGCGGTACCGGTGACGTTGACCAGATAACAACTACCCGAACGATCACCCCGCTGGTTATAGGCTTCATTTACATTCGTAAAGGCGGCGGCGTTAATAAAATAAGCCGGCCGCTGGTCAGTTAAAAATCGCTCGAGAGCGGTCGGGTCGGAAATATCAACCCCGGTGCTCAAACTGGCATTAGCAATTTCGTATTGGTTACCAAAGAGCTCCACAAACCGCGAGGCGACCAGACCATCCAGACCGGAACCGGCTATTTTAATCATTATTCTTTTCTTCGCTGCCAAAAATCGGCTCCTAAGATGTCATACGGTAGGCGTTGCTCATCGGGCTGTTCTAACGAAAAATTCTGATCGGCCAAGTAAATAAGATTGCCGGCCGTATTTTCTAGATTGGCGACGCCGTGAGCGACCCCGGCCGGGATAAAAACTAGCCTGGCCTTATGTCCGCCCAAAGCCAGACGCATGGTAACTTCGGCGGTGGCTGAATCTTGGCGCACGTCATACAGACCGAGTAGTAATCGTTGGGCAGGCGGTACAAACCAGCACTCGTTCTGGTTGTAGTGCAGGTGAAAAGCCTTAATGCCACCGGGTTGCACGAGCGAGAAGTTGATCTGGCGAACGGTAAAGTCCGGTTTAGCCTGCAGCAACCCTGTTTGCAGCCGCGCCAGTTCTAAAAACGAGCCACCGTCATCAACGAACTCCTTTAACTCCAAAATTTCGACTCCGGTAATTTGAGTAGTCGGGGTGTAATCTTGGGTCGTAACCTTATCTTTAACCTTGGCAATGACGTTATCGCTGTTCATAAATTTTTTGATAATATTTTTGATATTCTTCGTTTAGTAACGGGCGCCACCAATCGGCGTGCCCTTGATACCACTTGACGGTCTCGGCCAGGCCGGTCGTCCAATTATAGGTGTGGGTGAAACCGAGCTCTCTTTTAATCTTACTAGAGTCGATGGCATAACGCTGGTCGTGACCGGGGCGATCTTTCACATAGGTTATCAGGCTTTCGGGTTTGTTTAACAGTTGCAAAATATCTCGGACTACTTCGATATTCTGACGCTCACTATCCCCACCGACACAGTAGGTTTCGCCCGGTTGGCCTTGGTGGATAATCAGATCGATGGCGCGACAGTGGTCGGTGACGTGTATCCAGTCGCGAATGTTTTTACCATCCCCGTAAACTGGCAGTGGTCGGTTGTGTAGCGCGTTCAAAATCATCAAGGGTATCAGTTTTTCCGGGAACTGGTAGGCGCCGTAATTGTTGGAGGTGTTACTGATAGTCGTCGACAGTTGAAAGGTGTGCCAGTAGGCGCGTACGAGCATGTCAGAGCCCGATTTCGAGGCGGCGTAGGGGCTATTCGGCTGATGTGGCCTTAACTCGTGAAAAAGTTCGGTATCGTCAAATTTCAAGGAGCCGTAGACCTCATCGGTCGAGACGTGGTGAAAACGTTTAACTTGGTGTTCGCGGGCGGCCTCTAGCAGGGTATGAGTACCGATGACGTTCGTTTTTAGAAAGACGGCCGGTTCGGTGATGGAGCGGTCAACGTGTGATTCGGCGGCGAAATGTACGACCATGTCAGACCCGGCCATGGCTCGGGAGACGGCG
>JAUSJZ010000036.1 GCA_030647115.1 bacterium | reverse complement strand
CCGCGTAGCGGAGCGGTCTCACCGGTGGAGTAGGGCGGAAAATTATAGTGGTGCAGGTAGCGCTTGCTGGTATCTTCATCCATAGTGTCGATGAGCTGTTTGGCACCGGGGCCAGCGAGGGTAACGATGGATAGCGACTGGCTGGCACCACGCTGAAAGACGGCTGAACCGTGGGGACGGGGCAGTACTGAAACCTCAACCGAGACCGGTCGCACATCGGTAATGGCCCGACCATCGGGTCGGTGATCTTTCTCTAAGATGTTCAGTCGAATGAGCTTGTTGTAGAGCATCTCGACGGCCTGGGCGATATCAATCTGTTTCAATTCGCCTTCAAGCTCCTCGCCGATTTTAGCCTTAAGTTGATCGTAGGCCAGTTCGCGCTCGTCTTCATCGACAATTAAAGTAACAGCGCGCATTGGCTCATTAAAACGGGACTTGACGACTTCATAGACCGAGAGCAAGACGTCTTCTTCGACGCTGGTGGTAACTTCGGCCTCGGCGACCATCTGGTCTTGGGTATCCAAACACGGTTGGATGGCTTCAATGGCTAATTTAATGGCATCGAAGAGCAGTTCGTCGGGCAATTCGTTGGCTCCGGCCTCAAGCATCATGACGCGTTCGCGGGTACCGGCGACGACCAAATCTAAATCGGAGGTCAGCATCTGGGTCTTGGTCGGGTTAACGACCAGCTCGTTATTGACGCGGCCGATGCGCACGGCGGCGATAGGGCCTTGAAAAGGAGCGGCGACACAGCGCATCAAGGCGGCCGAAGCGGCGTTGATGGCTAGAGTATCGGGGTCGTTCTCGTCGTCAAGCGACAAAACGGTCACGATAACCTGAATATCGCGGCGGAAAGTTTTGGGAAAGAGCGGTCGCAACGGGCGATCTATCAACCGAGAGGTGATGGTGGCGTTATCGGATGGTCGACCTTCGCGTTTAATGTAGCGGCTGCCGTTGATCTTACCGGCGGCGTAGAATTTCTCTTCAAAATCGACCATAAAGGGCAGATAATCGAGCCCTTCGCGGGCGGTCTTCGAGACGGTGGCGGTCGCTAACACAATTGTTTCACCGGCCGTAGCAATAATGGCGGCACCGGCTTGAGCAGCCAGTTTACCCGTCGCAAATTCAATGGTCTGGTTGCCAATTTTGGCACTCCAGGTCTGATCATTCTTCAACATAGGCGTAAAGAGTTCGCACGATGAGGATCGCGACAGCACCGTTTTTTACGATGTTCTCGGCATCCCCTTATTACGAACCCTGAAATTAATTATTAAATTACTTGCGTAGTTTCAACTCGGCGATCAAATTTTGGTACTTAGTCTCACTGCCTTTCTTCATAAAACGGAGCAGACGACGGCGTCGGCCGACCATTTTGAGCAGACCCTGACGCGAATCGTTGTCGTGGAGGTGCTCTTTCAAGTGCTTGACCAGGTCGTTGATCTTACCGGTAAGCAGGGCGACCTGAACTTCGGTGGAGCCGGAGTCTTTAGCGTGCGTCTGCATCTGCTGCACCAGCTTGCGGCGACCCTGTTTTAGGGTAATGGCCCCTTTGTCGGTAGCCGCCTCTACTACTTCGGCAATACCCGATTCGTCTAAATCTTGCTCTTCGGGGGTTAAGTCACCCGTCTGGGCGACATCAACCACAACATCGGCCGCTGGTGCCGGAGCGACTTTAGGAGTCTTGGTTAGGGGTTCTTTTTTTGTAGGCATATAAAACTAACACAAGAAGCGTAGCACAGTTGCTAACCGGTGGCAAGAGGTTGGCTATTTAAGCGTTCGCGTTGCACTTTGCGCATCATGTTAACGACCCGTTGTTCGTATTCGGCCAGAGTGACGGCTGGGGTAAAGAAAGCCGCCGCCTGCTTGTGCCCGCCACCACCAAAGAGTTTAGCGAGCTGTTCGACGTCGACTCCTTCTTTAATACTGCGCAGTGAACCGTGCACGCCACCCTTGCGTTCGGTGAGCAGCAAGACAAAGTCGGTCTCGGCCGCCGTTTTGATAAGGTTATCAATCAGACCGGTAATCTCTTCTTCACTGGCCTGCGCGGCGACAAAATCGGCCTTGGTCAGTGTCGCCCAGGTGAAACGCAGTGGCTTATCTTCTTTCAGAGCGGTTAGAGCACGGCCCCAGAGTCGTAGCTGCGATAAGGGGCGAGTCAGAAAGACGCGGTTGATGATGGTGCGGTGATCGGCTGCCTCGGCCAGCATCTGGGCCGCCACGGTGAGTGATTTGGGGGTGGTGTTGCTGTTCTGAAAACTGCCGGTATCGGTGACCAGACCGGTTAACAGACAGGTGGCGACGTGCTGATCAATCAAATTAACCGACCGACCGTTATTTTGACCCAATGCTTCAATAATGGCCACTAGAATTTCGGCGGTCGCGGCGGCCTTCTCTTCGACCAGATCAACGATGCCGAAGGGTTGGTGATTAAGGTGATGATCGATAACAACGGTTGGTACGTTTTGAAAGAGCCGTTCGTGCATTTTGTAGAGCGCTCCTAACTGTTCTTTGTTGGCGCAATCAACAACTACAATGAGGTCGTAGTTATACTTGCCGGGCCTGAATTGGACTTTTTCGGGGGTGAACTGGCCGCTCTCGGCGGTGAGCACCAGGGCGATGTGGTGGTCATCTACTCGGCGTACTTCGACGTTTTTGGCTTTGGAATCGGTTTCGTCAAGCACAATCAAAAACTCCGGCTGTGATTGGATGTCGTTTTCGGTTAAGACGCTGGTAAAATTGTTGAGAAAGTCGAGCGTGGCGTCTTTTTTACCGCTGGCCACCACGGTGACGTGTTTGCCGAGCCGGTCAAGTACGTGTTGCAAAGCGAGCGCACTGCCCAAAGCGTCGCCGTCGGGGTTTTCGTGCGCACAAATCAAAATTTGGTTGGCCCCTTTTAGCTTCTCAATGAGCTGCTGTTTAGGGGTCGGGTTATACTGTTGCTTCTCTGCTTCCATGACACCTCACCATGCCATAAATGGCTCTGGAAGTAAAGAGTGGTTTGTTATTAAGGAGTCGGGACCAAATTACCCAAGACGGCGCTGAAATAGCGATCTGACTGGCACAAAGAGCTACCGGCACCGCCATAGATGGTTTGCATCGTAAAGACGCCGCTCTGGCCGGGGTAGGTATTATTATTGTCTTCAGCACCGCGCTCGGTGCCAAAGGCGATGCCCCACTGACGGGTTTTTAAGGGCAGGTTTTGATATTTGATGCCCGACGCGTCAAAGCTGCTGAAATCGTAGTTTTTGGTATAGACGTAGTTTTCGCAAATGGATTTTCCCGCCAGAGCAGCGGCGGTGATCACACCCGATCTGGGGTCTTTCGGAATGGTGTTTAACAGACCATCATTGACTAAAATTGGCCCAACCCCGGCAGCGGCATCAACGGTGATTAAGGGGGCGATCGGTAGCGGGTAACTGCCGTGCGCGGTACGGTAACCCTCGACGGCGATACTAATGGTGCTAACATCACCGATGCGGCGGGCATCGCGAGCAAAGGCCTGTTGTTTTTGAAAAGAGAAGACCGTTACGGCACTTAAAATACCGATGATGGCGATAACGACAATGAGTTCAATTAAAGTAAAGCCCCTCTGTTTCACAAGTTGAGCATATCACACCGTAAGACCCAACATAGTAGCTGTAATAAGTAGTGGTTGTGATTTATCAATCTGCTGGCGCAACAATCGGTCGGCCAGTTTCGTCTCGACGTGGTCTTGGATGGCGCGGCGCAACGGTCGGGCCCCGAATTTGGGGTCAAAACCGACCTTACTGACGTAGGCGACGACGTCATTAGCGAAGGTGGCTTTGATGCCCTGTTCGAGTAGTTTGGCGGCGACCTCGGCCAGCATAATGGTGGCAATAGTTTGCACGCTCGCTGACGTGAGCGGCTTAAAGACGACGACGGCATCGAAGCGGTTGACGAACTCCGGTTTAAAGACGGCCGTTAAACGCTGCATGGCTACCTGACTGACCGCGGCCTCCGGTTGGCCGTTGGTGATGGCGGCCGCAATCTCACTGGCCCCGGCGTTAGAGGTAGCAATGACGATAGTATTGGCGAACGAGACGGTGCGGCCGGTATTTTCGGTCAGACGACCGTCGTCGAGCAGTTGTAAAAAGAGATTCAAGACGTCAGGGTGGGCCTTTTCAATCTCGTCGAGCAAGATAATGGAGTAAGGCTTCTCGCGAACCGCTTGGGTCAAGGCGCCCCCGTCGGTGAACTCTTCGGCGCTGGTAGCGGGGGCGCCGATGAGCCGGTAAATAGCCTTATTGTCTTGGTACTCACTCATATCGATACGAATCATGTTGTCACGGCTACCAAAATAGGTGCCGGCCAAGGTACGGGCGGCCTCGGTCTTTCCGACGCCGGTTGGGCCGACAAACAAGAAGGAACCGATGGGCCGTTTTTCATCTTTCAGCCCAGCGCGGGCCCGTTGCAAGGCTTCGGCAATTTTGGTGACGGCTTCGTCTTGCCCGATAACTCGCTTTTTCATCTCCTCATCTAGGTTTAAGAGCCGGTCGCGGTCGGTCTGGGTTAAATCATTGACCGGCACGTTGCTGCGCTCGCTCAACACGGCCTGTACGATATCCTTCGTCACATAGCGCTGTTTCTTGGCTCCGGCTCGCTGGGCGGCATCACGCAAAACCTCTAAGGCCTTGTCGGGCAGAACTTTATCGGGTATCAGTTTGCGGCTCAACTCGACCGCCGCTTTAATGGCCGGGTAGGTGAGTAAGACCTTGTACTTGCCCTGAATAAGGGGTGACTCCTCTTCGATAATGGTGATGGCAGCGGCGTCGTTGACCTCTTCAATGACGACTTTCTGAAATGAATTGGCGAACGAAGGATTCGATTCGACGTAACGGTGGTAGTCGGCGAAGGTGGCGGTGCCAATTATCTGCAGCGAGGCCGATTTAGAGGCCGCCTCTAACAGCGAAGCGCCCGAGAGCCCGCCCGATTTGTTAACCAAAGCCTCAATGTGGCCGATGTATAAGATGATGTTGCCGGCCGATTTAACGTCTTGCAGTACCTGATCGATATTCTCTTTCTCGGTGCGCCCGCCTGAAACCAAAGCCGATAGATCTAACTCTACCAAACGTTTATCTTTGAGCGGTTCGGGTATGTTCTCTTCGACCATGCGGGCGGCGACGGCTCCGATAATAGAGGTTTTGCCGACCCCGGGCTCACCGACAATTAAGGCGTTATTTTTGCTGCCCGATGCTAAAATACGAATGACCTCGTCAATTTCGCGGTTGCGCACTTTGACGATGGGCAGTTCACCTAAAGCAGCCAATTTGGTGAAGTCGCGGCTGTAGCGGTCTAAAAACGGCGTCGGTCGGGCCGTCCAGGCCTTGTTCATGTAACCTTTGGGTCGGGTACGACCCTTTTGGCGCCAGAACTGCCACTGGCGCAGACTCTCCAGCTCTTCGTTGAACCATAAAGCGACCGAGCGCACCCGTTCGTAATCCAACTTCAGCTCTTTCAGGTCTGGCTCCAGTTCGCCGGGGTTTTTGAGTAGAGCGAGCAATAAATCTTCTTCATCAACGACGTTGAAACCGTTCTGCCAGGCCTCAACGAAGGCCTCTAATATCAGGGTGCGGGCGGCCGGGGTAATGCTAACATCTTTGGCGGTGCGTTGGCCGGTGGTGATTTTTTTAATGGCGACGACACAGGTAGTTTGGGGGTCTTGCTCGAGACGGCTGATAATGACACCCGTTTTGCCCGAACACAGCAGCGAAGCGAGCCAGATGCGCGGGGTGAGCTCGGCACTTTTGACCTTTTCGGCCAAAATAACGGCCTCGTC
>JAUSJZ010000017.1 GCA_030647115.1 bacterium | reverse complement strand
TACGCCAGCTTTCGGGAGAATGAAGGTAGTCCGCATCGCACTAAGATAATGGAAAGCGTTATTGCCCTGGCCCTCTGTGAGTCGTTACACAAGCGGATCGCCTATCTGACCGGAGCAACCATTGTGCCGCTGGTTGACTATGCCCGCACCAAAAAAACCTCTCCCGTAGCACTACTCAATGCCGCCCGTCGCCAAACTGTCCCAGCATTTCGAGAAAAAGGGGTTTGGAAGATTCGAGAAGATTAAAAGGTCAGCTAACAGGACCGCTTACCAGCAATACTCACAAAAATCACTACACGCAAAAAAACACCTATCTTATTTTTAGCACTTCTGCTGGCAATCGCCGGCCTAGTAATAGTATCTGGCCTTCTCTACAATCCAGACCCATACACCACGAAAGCACCGCCACCATTACCAAATCCACCCCTAAAAGATTTAGCCAGTAGCAGAGAGGTGCAGATCGGCTCGTTCGCCTCTTTAAAATATCTGCGAGAACGAGCGTACGCCGAAATTTTAGCGAGCCAATTTAACTACGCAATTATTGATGGCGAGCCTAACTGGCGTTTTGAAAACCATACCCTTCGCCCGTCAAAGAGTACATTTGATTTCGCCGACCTTGATCGGGTCTTTGATTTTGCGGAGCAAAACGGAATGCCGGTGCGCGTCCAACATCTGCTTTGGGGTGACGATAAGTGGCTACCCGACTGGCTCACAAAAGGCAATTTTAGCGACAAAGAGCTCTTGGCCATTATTCACAATCATATTCAAACGGTTGGCAACCGATACAAAGGTCGGGTGCGGGAATACACGGTTGTCAACGAAGCCTTCAGTCGGGAGTTAGAAACAGGTGGCAATAAAGACTGGTGGGGTCAACAATTAGGCCGCCAATATATTGACCAAGCTTTTTTGTGGGCGCACGAAACCGATCCGAATGCCATATTGATTCTGAATGATTTTGGCAATGAAACCGAAGGAGAGATATCCAACTTAATGTATGACTATATCAAAGGTGCCAAATCGCGCGGTATTCCCATTGACGCCATTGGTATGCAAATGCACATTAGCGGAACGAACGTACCTGCCAAAGAAAAGGTAGTGGCCAATATGCGTCGCCTAAGCAATCTGGGTATTACTGTCTACGTGACCGAATTTGATGTAAATATGCATGATACGAGCAGGAATAAGAAAGTAAAGTACGCCGATCAGGCTAAGATTTACAGCGAAATGTTAGGTGCCTGCTTGGAAGTAGGCCCCGACATCTGCCCCAATTTTGGTTATCTCGGCCTCATCGACAGACAAAGCTGGTATAACGATATCGGGCTTAATGATGCCAATCCATTAATGTTTTTTGACGACTATACGCCAAAACCCGCGTTCTACGCTGTCAGACAGACCCTCGAAAATAAATAATGATACTTAAGGGCCCACACTCAAGACGTGAGAAGTTGCTATGATAAATGTGAATGATATTTAAGAGCTTTAATAAACGCTGGGGTTTAGCTACCACGATCCTGGTAGGCATATGCCTAATAGTGTTAGCTGTTGCGGTAGTGAGATTTAATGCGCCCCCAAAGAAGGCTGCCACCAAAATCAACTCCCCCTCTAGCACCAACGCCCCCTCTAATTCTTTGGGTGACTGGATTACGTACACATCCGATAAAAATGATTTCAGCGCCGTTTTACCAGCTCAGCCGCAACGGGATTCCGCGTCTAATAAAGTGGCCGGCACAGACATTACCACCAACTCTGAAACCTACACGGCAGGGGTCAAAGGTGATGCCTATATCATTAATGTATTCAGATACACTGGTACAGTAGATTTCTCCAATCCTAAAATAAATCTGCAGAACCTCCTAATCGCCTGGATCGCCCAAGACAAAAATAGTGTCCTACAGTCGTCATCTTTTTCACAAATAGATGGGCATGACACCTTAGACTTCTATATTGTGAACGGCACCGAAAACATTAAGGGCCGAATCGTCGCTAAAGATCAGATAATTTACGAGATATTTGCCGATTACCAAGATCAACAACCGGCCGCCTCCAGTTTCCAAAAATTCATCGACGGGTTTAGCTTTAAATAAACCTACAACTTCTTGATGATTAAGGTTTGAGCGTTGGCGTTCGTACTGGCGCCGTCGGCTGGCGTGATCGTTAACGCCGTCGCATTACCCGCTGGATTGATCACTTTTACCACCGCATCAACCGCTGTGGTGGTGATAATGCAGTCTGCGGCAATTGCGTGTCCACCGGCCGTTGGGTTCATCTCTTCCCCTGTGCATTCGTGAGCCACAACAAAACCCGCTCCGTTGTCAACAGAGAGTTGAAGCTGACCGGGTTCAGTGGTATGAACCTTAAATGACACCTCATATACCCCAATAGTGGGTATTTTAAACGTGGTACTGGTAAGCGCGACTATACCTCCGAGCGTCGCCCCGTTCTGCGGAAAAGGCACGGCCGCACCAACTGCAATCGTTCCGGCGTAATCAGTTCCTGACATGCCCGTACCAGCCGTAAGACCATAGAACATTGCATAAGCAGGTAAACCACTCGTCACTGTGATCACCCCAGTGTTGCTGATAGTCGCATCTCCACTCATTGTTACGGCCGTGGCAACGTTTGAACCGTTGCCAACAAAAATACTACCGTCAGCAAGTGCGGGCATCGCGCCAGCCGGGCCAGTAGCGCCTGTGGCCCCTGTAGCTCCCGTTGAACCGGTAGGGCCCGTCGGGCCGGTAGGGCCGGTATCTCCCGTTGCACCGGTAGGGCCGGTAGCTCCCGTAGCTCCAGCTGCACCCGTAGCACCAGTAATACCCGTAGCGCCAGTTAAACCGATAATACCCTGAATACCGGTGGTACCTGTCAAACCGATAATACCCTGTAAACCTGTTATGCCAGTAGCACCTACTGTCCCAGCTGCACCAGTGACACCAGTCAGTCCAGTCAAACCGATAACGCCTTGAGTACCAGCAGCACCAATTATGCCCTGTGTGCCCGCAGTCCCAGTGAGTCCTGTAGCACCAGTAGCTCCCTGAGATCCGATGAGTCCCATCCCTCTTATTGCTCCAAATAAACCGGAAAACCCTGTATACCAACTGAACCGATTGAACCTACTATCCCAGTGTAATTTGTGGTGCCAGTCGAACTTATTTGATCTGTCTTTCTAGCAGGAATCGAGGTAACTGGCTCCGTATCACCGCCTCCGGCGAGTACGATAGCCGTTCCGGCAGCAACTAAGCAAAGTAAAGCCACCGACAAAGATATTTTCGAGACCACAGTATTCCAGCTACGTGTCTTCATAGAACAAAGAGCTAACTCATAAACAGTTTCTAACTTCATATTACTCCAATCCACCGCTTGAGCTAGTTTCAATAATATCTAGCTCTTGGAGTCGCCTGCCCGCTGCATCGAAAGTTATGATCGATCGATTAAAAAGCAATCGTACTTAGAGCAACAGACGACCAGCCGAGCCAGATCATAAATAATCCTAAACTGGCTTTTTGAAATGACCCGAAAGCGAGCGATTTACGTAAGGCCGAGATCCAGGCGCCAAGAGCAGAGAGAGCAACCAAGGTGCTCATTACTAGAGAGGTTAGCGCCAGGGGGCGAAGCGCTAATACCTGGTAAAAGCCAAATGTGCCACTAATGACAATGATGATTGACCCCACAATGGCCACCGTGGCCAAGTTGTTGTGCCTGGTGCCCCGTTTTGTATCTTTGCTGTGGAGAGGGTCCATCGGGTAACGTATCATCCCAAAACCAGCGAGAGCGACAACGACATACGTTAATGCACTTAAAAGCAGCCAGAAATTGAATGAAAAGGTCACCCCAAATATCACCCCGTAGATAAGGAGCAAGATGTTAAATAAAATAAAACTGACACTAATCTTGGTGCGGTTAGGAGAAGCGGGTAGCGTTAACTCACTAATCGCCTGATATATAGTGTACCCGGGTCGCAATTCTCCACCCACAATCACTGTTAATAGATATATCAACCCCGCTACCAGGCCAAATAAAAACATTGGGTGTTCAATCGTGATCACCTACTAAGTATAGCAGTCTGGGTTGATGGCTCCTGGGGTTTTTTATAGCGCGTGCCCCGACCCTGGCCGATCACCTCAAGAAGCTGTAACTCCACCAAACGCGCCAGAGCTTGCTTAATTGTCACTTGCGGGACTTCCCCTTTTAACCGACTGTCGATCTCCGCCACTCCCAACGTTTCATCATTAACGAAAAGAGCGTAGACCTGTTCCTGACGAACGGATAGTAACTTTTCCGGCTGTTCTTTGGTGGTCAACTGTTTGGCCGCTTCCGCCTGCTTCAACAGCATGTCCAGCAGAAAGTTAACCCAGGCCGTAATATCAGCTTGAGGTGTCTGGTGTAACTTCTGGGTGGCACGCAGCGATAAATAATAGTCAGTCTTGTTATCTTCAACCAGCTCATCAAGTGAGACATACGGCACGTAACTGTAGCCGCTGCGAAGGAGTAAGAGATTGGTCAGAGCCCGACTTAAGCGACCGTTACCATCCAAAAAAGGGTGGATCGCCAGAAACTCAAAGATAAAGTTAGCAATAACCAGTAGCGGATGCATATCCTCATCTGTTAAGTGCTGGTTTGCCCAATCAATAGCCGTTTCCATTTCTGGTTTGACCAAAAAGGGTTTGGTCGGTTGGAAGAGAACCACCTCTTGACCATCCGCCCGTCGCATTACCACTGTATTGTTTACCGGCTTGTAACGACCCCGATGGGCGGTATCCTTTTGCGAATACTGCAGCAGGATACTGTGAAACTGTAGCATATTATTTTCGGAGAGCTTTAAAGTCTCGTGATTATCGAAGATTCGACCCAACAAATCGGCATAGCCCGCGACTTCTTGCTCGTCTCGGTTTTTAGGTGGATTTGATTTTAACCCGCGCAAAAGACGGGCGACCTCTTCATCGCTCATTTCTGAACCCTCGATGCGGGTCGAGGATCCGGAGGAGGTAATAATGACCGACCGTTTCAGCCGACCAAGCAGCTGTGGATTCAAACGCTGGCCGCCATGCCACATACCTTTCCGCTCATCAATCTGACTGATTTTGCGCAGAATCTCGGGCGTTAACTTGACGCGTTTATCTAAACTGTTATTGCTCATAGGGGTATCTTAATCACATCTAACCAACTATATACGATTATATATGATTATATATGCAAAGTCAAGGGCTCCTATTGTTCTTAGTTAGACCAAACGATGACCATTAGAATCTGGGGTCGCCTGCCCTACCTATCGGTAGGCAAGCTGCCGGCAGGCAGGGATAATATCAGTACTATTGTTGACTAATATTATCGAAACCTACCAAAACGTTACATATTAGTATACAATGTAACTAGTCCTTTATGAGTGAAAGCAGGCTTCATGCCTTGCGGCCGAAAGGTCCTAGCTCACAGAGGGCTTATTTTATTTACATCAAAAGAATTTTTGGACGTGTAGAAATTATGTGGATAGTTGGCAAAATCATACACATCAACCAGGCAAGAAATCCTGTTTCTCACAAAATCTAGAAAACGAATATCCCCTCTGATAAACGCCCTCTGCACCGCCCAGTTCATATAGTCGGCAACCTGTAAGCAAGGCTCACCTGTCATCGTCTGTGCCTGAACTTTAATCACCGAATCAATGGTGGTGGCCCACTTCTTCTCAAATGAGAGGATGGCAGTCTGTATCGCATTAGTCAAAAACTCCTGCCTGGTCGTATTTCCTCTTACCGCAAAGTAGATCTGGTTCTCTTTGGTAACATGCAGTTTATTTTGAAACAGTTTCACGATTAGGTCATCGTAAAAAACATTCTCTTGCTTTTTGTGACGTCCCACAAATATTTTTTCGATTTTCCGCGCAACAATGAACTCGGCTTTGAAATCTAACCCATGCAACAAACGAAAAACCCTTTCCCTTACCTCTGGTATATCATCTTTAGCATGAAAATAGTGAGTAGCTCGCTTGATAGAGGGCACACCGGCAAAATAAGAATCGTTGGCAATCTCTTGACGTAGTTCTTGAAGAGCACAACGAATGGCAACCGGAGCCTTAGTACGAATAAAACCGAGTAAGAGGATAGAGGAGCATCCCGGCTGACCAACAATCAACTCACCCTTCCATATTAGCAAAAGTGGCAACAAAGAAGAGCTCCCTAAGCCATTCACTGCGATCGCACTTCGATCAGGTTCACGATATTGATGCTACCCAGTTGCTGGCCGAGTCGCCTTCATTCGCTGTCGCAAGGCCGCGACAGCTCATATAGCGGTGGTATGTAAAATCATACCACCGGGTTCGAACCTTCGATTCGAGATCTATCTCTAACAGTCCAAAGAAAAAGAACCATACGCGATGGTTCTTTTTCTTTGGCTCCGCCTAGTGGACTTGTTTCGGGAAAAGACTTTAGAGATTACGATGTTGCTACAGACCACTAAGATACTCTACCTGTTACAGCCATACCCAGCTATCAAAAATTGATCGTGAGTCAGAAGAAATACTGTCATAAGGCACATCTGATATGCCAATTCTATATATTTTTTCTTTGCCTTGGATAACTAGGTAATTCCAACTACCATTAGCAATACTGACATTATATTTTTTTGCTTCTAGACCACCAATAATAGTAGTACCATCTTCCAATATATCTGGTTTAAGTTCACTGTCATCATAGTATTCAGCGAATAGATTTTCAGTTGACAAAGGATAAGAATTTACTTCAATGTCTCGGAACATCAGTGACATAATATTGCTAATTACCGCCTGACCAACAGATGAAGGTGACATAATAGTAACTTCTGCACCATCATAATTTTCAAGTGCACACCAACCATACGGTTTGTTGAACTTGTATTCATTATCTACTTGATAACTTTCACCAAACTTACACACCTTTGAGAATTCGGGTAATGTACTAGCTTGCTTGTTCTTAACGACAGTTGATTTATTGTTGGTTGCCATCACTAGGATTAAACCGACAACTAGTAAACCTGCCACAAACCCCAATAAAACACCCCACCAAAATCTGTTGCTCTGGTGTTTTCCTATTTCACGTAGTTCTTCACTTTGCATGGAATTATTATAACATTATTAATGGTCTTATAGGGTCGGACAATTCGCTGTCAAGTCAGACTCCACTACCGTTTCGTCTGAATATGACAGCTCATATATCGGTGGTATGAGAAATCATACCACCGTGTTCGAACCTCACATGGTTATGTTGTCGGTTCGTACTAGCAACAAGTGTCAAAACAAAAGACTCCCACTAACCAGTTTCCTGTTCGATGGGAGTCTTTTGTTTTGGCTCCTGGGGTCGGATGGTTCGCTACGCTCACGTGACTGCAGTTTAATTGTAAATTGATGGTACTGCAGTCAGGCCGAACCTCACTGGTTGTGTTGTCGGTTCGAATTTCATTTCTAGGTACTAACGAAAAACGACCACCTGATGGTGGACGTTTTTCGTTGGCTCCTGGGGTCGGATTCGAACCGACAACCAGCTGATTACACGCGCTCCCACTATTACTAGGGGCGTGGACTATCTCATTATCCTCGACTTGACGTTAGGATATCGGGCGTATAGTCTCTGAACCTTCCGATCTCGCTAGAGAAAGGCTTGGCTGCGGATTGCCCATCAGTCACAGAAACTGATTAGGGTTTCCCGCAATTAACCCGATTTTTCAACCGCCGTTTCCGACGGAAGCTGCAGAACACCGATTGGGTGCTACAGTCAGCTGCTCTACCATTGAGCTACCCAGGATTACTCATTATCCACTAACACAAAGGTAACTTACCAGAATAACAGAGCTACTTCAACTGCTACGATCTGACGGCGAGCCCGTAAGCGAGAAAGAAATTAATCAGCGTCTCCGGCTGGGTCTCATCTTTGGCTAGGGGCGGTTTCGACATCCTAACAATCAATTGCCTAAGCGTCTGCAACTCTTTGCCATAATTCGAATTTTTGGGGTCAACCAGCGTCTCATTTACTAACGCCACGGCCCGCCGCGTCGCACTGCGCGCTAAATCGGGCTGGTGCTTTTTCTGCCAAGTAAACATTCGGTTGACCTCACTGCCAATATTAGCCATCTGCTCGTAAATTGAAAGTCGCTGCCAGTTAGTCA
This sequence comes from bacterium, assembly GCA_030647115.1. Classification (GTDB taxonomy): domain Bacteria; phylum Patescibacteriota; class UBA1384; order CAILIB01; family JAUSJZ01; genus JAUSJZ01. The sequence continues at coordinate 8,214 of JAUSJZ010000017.1, read as the reverse complement.
TTGAATGCATAATACTAGATTACCATACCCAAGTTCAGTGGTTCGGGTTCAAGCAAAACTGTTTCAGTGGCAAAATGATTATCAACCTGCCAAAATAGTCTTGCAATGCATAAAACCCAACTAACAAAGTGGCGTGCTAAATTGGCTCAAACCACCGATGCTCTCGGTAAACCGATTGATGCCGGTATTTTTGATCTGGTGCTCTACCTCAACGTTTTAGGATTCCACACCGCCCAATCTTGTGCCGGCCACGTTGACTGGGGTGAGTTCGCCCCGTGGGTCGAAATTGAGCCGGTTTATAATCAGAGTACTCGGTGGTTCAAGGTCAAAGCCAATCAAGACCAGGTAGAAAAACAGAATCTAAAACTTCATTACCGGTTCATTAATTTATTGGATCGGTTCTACCACACCAAGAAGGTGCCCTACCTGACAACCATGGTCACCGATGTCGCTTATTATAGTTTTCGACTCCAGCCCGTCGGCCTGGCCCGCCAGAAAGTCGTCTCAACCAAAGAACGCCGGGCACAACTGGCCTTGTACCAAGCTGAAATAGAACGTTTCACCCGCTGGCTCAAGCGCCAATAGAGTTAGCTCACAAGAAAACCGGCCATGCGAGCCGGTTTTGTAAATCGACAGACTGAACATCAAACTATTCGGACGGATTGTTGGCCAACTTATCAAGATTCAACCGATGAATCCCCGCGTGAGAGTAGTGCTCTTCGTGCCACTCCTCAATGGATTCGATACGTGACCAGACTTCGGCTTCATCAACACCTAGTTCTATCGCCATGGTAGCCAGATAGCCAAAAGCCGTTTCGGCTCCCTCATACAGAAAAAGGGTGAAGACTTCTCCGGCGTTGGCGACGTTGCCAAGCTCTGGAAAAGCGAACTCGAGCCACTCGGGCGTGATGGTACCGGACTCTCGTGGCAACGGTTCAGCGGCATTTTCTATCTCCGCAGCGTACCGTTGACGTAGATCATCCGGGACAGACCCGTCTTTACTTTCCATGATAGCTCCTTCTTGGTTATTTATACTCTAATCGGTTAGATTATCAATCTTACGACACCAAAAACTCCAAATAACCTAAATCGTGGTCGTTCGATTCGCGGTAGAGACGCACGGCCTCTTGTTCGGTCTCATTTTCAGTCAGTTCGGGCGAATGCAGGTGGATTAGTTCGTGAATGGCCGTAATGACGCGTTCATTAACTGGCAGTGAACGGTTGATCAAAATAGTGTTGCTGTCGGGCACAATCAACCCCTTGATCTCGGCCGGTCGCCCCGCTCGCTGATACTCCACCTGCTCGTAAACCGGCACCTGGCGGGCGCGCACGTTGGGCTTGGCCGATTCGGCCAACAGCACCGCTTCGCGCTTTAACTCCACCGTAAAACCGGACTCCTGCAGGTGCTTGATGAGCTGGCGAGTCGTCAGGGGAGAGCGAGTTTTGGCACCGGTTTTGGCGTTCATGAAATTAAATCACTATACCTGATTTTCAGGTTCAGGTCAAGCAGCCGACCAAGTGCCCCAATCTGATAATGGCTTGACTATCGGTTTTTCGTTACAATATAAAAATGAACTGGATTCTGTTAGGTCTGCTCTCGGCCTTCTTTGCCGCTTTAGTCGCCATTTTGGGCAAACTCGGCATTAAAGGTCTCGATACTACACTGGCGACGACTTTGCGCTCAATTATAATGGCGCTCTTTCTGATAGTGATCGCTTTTTCAGCCGATAAGATTCACGGGGTCGGTTCGGTCTCAACGCGAACTTGGTGGTATATCATCGGCGCCGGCGTCGCCGGCGCCTTGTCGTGGCTCTGCTATTTTGCGGCCTTAAAAAACGGGCCGGCCGGTAGTGTGGCCGCCCTTGATCGGTTAAGTGTCGTCTTTGTCTTAATCATTGCTGCTTTGACCTTGGGTGAGAAATTGACCACGCTCAAAATAATTGGCGGCGTCTTGCTCGTCGCCGGGGCTATTTTAGTGGCTATCTAACTACTCGTCTGGGTTTGGCTCATCGTCAGCCAGATCAATCGAACGTTCGTTCGCTTCGTTCGGGCCATTCTCGGCCTGACTTAAACCGCGTTCCTCTATCAATTGCTGCACCTTATCTTGCCACTCTTGCGCGCAGGCAGCCAACCCTCTAATATCTGCCTCTATTATCACGGTCTGATCTGGTCTGGGTCCCATGCTCAGGCGAGATAAGATAATATTCATCTGGCCTGTATTTTTTCCTGAAAGATGAATATTTATATCAGCCAGATATTGCCGCTGACGCCGTCTAATCTTCCGGTCAGCCGAAAAGGTAAAACTGGTTGGAGGCTCCGTATCAAAAACCGGACTTTCGAGACTGTGCCGCAGTTGGGTTAGTTTATCTTCGTTGGTTGGCGCCTGTACTTGTACTTGGGCCGCATCCCACAATTTCCTTAAACCGTTTAGTAAATCTTGACGTTGACTCCAGAGACGGTCGACCGTCGCCTGATCTGTCTCGCTCAATTCTTTTCGTTCACTAAAGCGGGCTAACGCTCGGTCAAAACTAGCTAACGTCTGGTTATCTTCCCAACTACCGTCCGTATCGTCCGGCCAGGGGCGTTGATGCTCAAGCAGAAGCAGAGGTCTAAGAGGTCTAGCAGTGCGAATATCCGGGTCATAAAACACCGTTTCGGCCCATTCGTTAAAAGCCAGCTCCAGCATGGCCGCCTCACTCGTCGGTGACTGGTCTGATTGCAATTGCACTGCGGTCACCGCCGCCTCTTGGGCTGGCCTGACCCACTCCTGCCAATAGTCTCGGGAAAGAGAGTTATAATAATCGCACCTTTTAGAGAGATATTTGACCGTTCGGCGCCAAAAATGCTGAATCGCTTTTTTACCAAAGTGAGAAAAGGCGCCTCTTTCGATAGCCGTGCGGATGGTGTTTAACTGTCCAATCTGAAGCTCTAGCTGTTGACGCACCTCAAACTCACCAGTATTGCGCAACGACTCTTGGGAGAGTCGGATGATAATATCTGATACCAGACGCAGAGCCTTCTTTTGCTCCGCGTTTAGTTCAACCCTCACCTCCGGCTCGGTATCCAGTTCAGTCTCTTCATCGGGCTCCTCTACACTCTCTTCCTCTTCTGATTCTTCTTCATCCAAAGTATCTTCCGGATTTTCAATCGATTCTCTAAACCGCAACTCCTCATCTGGTTGTTCTTGACTCCGTTTTTCTCCAGCTGATTCGTGCTCTAATCGTGGCATTTACGATCAATTATAGCAGAGGCTCGTCCTGCTCATCTATGGCCTACTCGGCCGTGATACAATAAACTCGTGAATTGGACTCGTTACCATGCGGTAAAAATCGTTGGGTGTATTGTTGTGCTGGTAGTCCTAGCCACAGCAGTAATACTGGGAATAGCAATCCGCAAACACACTAGTGTCGGTGAGATCCTACTTGATGATATCCCGACAATTGTAAAACGAAACTCTAGAGGGGTAATTAGTGTTACCGTTTTAGATGAGACAACTGATCAACCTATTGCCAAAGCAACAGTTAGCAATTACCATGGCTCACCGAGCGACTGCGTCACCATGGTTCTTAATCCACCTTGTCCAGATGAGGATCGTTATGACACCGACAGTACTGACCCACAGGGCCGAGCACAGGTGACAGCCTACGATTATGACAGCCCGTCTGACACAACTTTGGTTTATGTTGACGCATCGTGGTTGCATTACCAAAATCAGATTGTCACCGTAGAACGTAACCAAAAATCTGCGGTCACAGTTCGTTTAGTAAAAAACCGTTAGAGCAAAATGAACCCCTATAGCAGATGCTCGTCTTGCTCGCCCATGGTGTGTTCAAGTAACATGCGTTTTTCGACGCTGGCAATTAATTTGCGGGTATCCACCACTCGGTCGGGCGAAACGGAGACCGAAGTCGCCCCGGCTCTGACCAGACACTCCACCACTTCGGCGTAATCAGAGGCCGCCTGCCCGCAAATTGAACATGTCACATTGTATTGACGGCAGGTGCGGGCGATGTGCTCAATCGCCATTAGCACAGCGGGGTTACGTTCGTCAAAGTCGGCTGCCAAAGTGCCATTGTCGCGGTCAACGCCGAGCACTAATTGAGTTAGGTCATTCGAGCCGATGGACATGCCGTCGATACCGAGCTGGCAGAACTGCTCGGCTAAAATGGCGACCGAAGGCACTTCGGCCATAATCCACAGTTTGAATTCGTTGCTCTGTTCGAGGCCGGACTTTCTAATTAGTTCTTTGATGGATATCAACTCATCGGTCGTGCGCACAAACGGAATCATCAGCCACAAGTTTTTAAAGCCCCGTTTTTCGCGCACTTCCTTGATGGCTTCGAGCTCGAGGGCGAATTCTTCAGGTTGGCGAATGTAACGCGACGCCCCGCGAAACCCAATCATCGGGTTGGCCTCTTCTTTCTCGAAACTCTCCCCCCCTTTTAAGTGAGCGTATTCGTTGCTTTTAAAGTCGGTGGCGCGGTAGATAACCGGTCGGGGTGAGAAGGCGCCGGCGATGGCGGCGATACCATCGGCCAGTTTTTGAATATATTCTTTCGAGCGGCCCTCTTTAATCATAAACAGGGGGTGCTCGCCGATACCGGTGATGATAAACTCGGCCCGCATCAAACCGACCCCGTCAGAGGGTAGTTTGGCCGTCTCGGCCGCCATATCTGGTTCACCTAAATTAACGTAAACTTTAGTACCGGTGGCCGGTACCATGGTATTGTAGGCCGCGCTACCGCTCGGGGTGGCTGCGGTAGCGGTACCGGTCGGCCCATTGGTCGCCGCCGCTGTTCCCAACTGCACCTTGCCTTGATAAACGGTGCCTTCGTGACCATCTACCGTGACCATGACCCCGTTTTTAAGGGTCGTCGTCGCGGTGCCCGCACCGACCACGCACGGAATGCCTAATTCGCGCGAGACGATGGCCGCATGTGAGGTCTTGCCGCCCGCATCGGTGACAATAGCGACCGCCCGACGCATCGCCGGCACGTAATCGGGCGTGGTCATCTCGGTTACCAGCACGTCACCGGGTTTAATTTTATCAATCTCTTCGGGTGAGTGGATGATAACGACCGGCCCGGCCGCCGCACCGATACTGGCGCCAATGCCGTGTAACAGAGCCTTAGCTTCGTTCGCCGCTACACCCCCCTGTAGACTGCCGGCTGAACCGCTGGGCGCCGGTGCCGGGGTCATACTGGCGGCCGCGGTAGCGTTTTCGACGTTACCCAAAGTCGTAATGGGGCGGGTCTGCACAATATAAACGCGGCCCGCCTCAATGGCAAACTCACTGTCTTGCGGTTTTTGATAATGTTCTTCGAGCTTCAAGCCGATTTTAGCCAGCGCCAATACCTGATCTTCTTTAATTTTAGGCGCCCGTTTCTGCTTGGCAGTGAGATTAACATGTTGATCTTTGCCCCTGACCCGCGTTATCTGCCAGGTTTGATCGTGAATTTCGCGTTTGGTAATTTGCAGGGTCTTTTTATCAACGTGGAAGGTATCGGGGGTAATGGAGCCCGAGACGACCGCCTCGCCCAACCCCAGACCGGCCTCAATGACGACTATGGTCTCGTCGCTGTTAACTGGGTCGGCCGTGAACATAATACCGCTGATGTCGCTCTGCACCATCACCTGTACCGGCACGGCCAGCGCCACCTTCAGATGGTCGAACTTATTTACTATTCGATAGTAAATGGCCCGTGGCTCGAACAACGAAGCGATGCAGCGTTTGACGGCGTTGACCACTTCGGTCGCACCGTGGATGTTGAGAAAAGTGGCCTGTTGACCGGCGAAAGAGGCTTCGGGCAGATCTTCGGCCGTCGCCGAGGAACGGACGGCGACGTCGGCACCCCCTTTCTGCAGCGCTTTGGCCGAGAGCTCTTTATACCCCTGTTTGATCTGTTCGACCAAATCTGGCGGCAGGGTGGCCTTCAAAACGGCCTGTTGTAGTAATTTGCCCTTGGCTTGCAGCGTTTTGGTATCCTCGGGGTCAAGACCGGTCAGTTCTTTTTTAATTAACTGATCTAATTTGTTCTCTTTCACAAAATAATAGTAGGCACTCGCCGAGACCACAAAACCGGGCGGTACCGGAAAACCCGCCTTCGTCATCTCCCCTAGATTCGCTCCTTTGCCGCCAACTTCGGGTATGTTGTCTTGGTCGACATCCTCGAAACGATAAATATACTGGCCTCCTTTAGACATTATGTTAATTGTATCAGCTGGTTGACGAAATAGTATCTTTCGGGTACAGTAACGCCAGTTAGGAGGTGAAACGTGCCCAAAAAGTTGCGTCTACCTCGCCCACGTATCGATCGACTTACCGGCAAGAAGGTCTGGCCCGGTCTGGTAGGTTCAGTGACGTTGTTCCCGCACCTGCCCCAATCGCAGCAGGCCGGTGCTTTTTCCACCCTGGCACGAGAGTACCGTGGTGCCAAGCTGCAGTTTGGCGAAGATGGCTACCCCGAACGAGAGTACCGTGGTGCCAAGCTGCAGTTTGGCGAAGATGGCTACCCCGAAATGGTACGCCCCGAGCAACCAGCGCCATCTGCGGACGAATAGGCCACCAAGCCAGTGTACCCCCACCCGAGCGGTTGCTCGGGTTTTCTAATTGTTGCAACTAGGTGTCGTAACTATCGTGAAAGACGAGGGTTGAGATGGTAGCGGGGCTAAAACCGCGCCGACCCAGAAATTGCGCCAAATGCTGTTTCGTTTTCAATGCAGCCGACCGGTCTTCGGGGACAGCTACCCGTTTTCGCCGTTTCTGAACCAATTGCTCGGCTAAAATGAGCTCTAGTCGGCGCCCGTCGGCTATCAGACCGACCTCTTCTAACCATTCCGGCGTCTCCCGTTCGTCTAGAGTACGGGTAATCACTTCTTCGGTGACTCCTTTTTCATTCAGTTCTCGCTGCAACAGCCAGTTACCAATGGGGTGGAGTCGGTCGCGACTGCGGGCCCAATCGCGGGCAAACCGACTGTCGTTTAAGATATCCACCTCGGTCAGTTGGATAATAATAGAGTTAATCTCGTTGCTACCCAAACCGGCCCGTTGCAACCGTCGCACCACTTCTAAAACAGAACGGGGGCGGTATTTGACAAAATTTAAGGCTGTCGCCAAACCCTTATCTTCAGCCGATTTGACGCGCGACTTACTCGGCGACTTCTGGGGTGATCGTGGCGACCACTGTTTCATCGGCGGTCTCTTTACTACCGTTGGCGAAAGCCAGTACCTTGGTTTCAATGTCTTTGGCGATCGCCTCATTGCGTTTCAGAAAGGTGCGCGCGCCCTCTTTGCCCTGACCCAACTGCAGTTCCCCGAAGGTGTACCAGGAACCCGATTTGTTGACGACTCCAGCCGTGACTCCAACATCAATCAAATCACCCTCGCGCGAGATACCTTCTTTATATAACAGATCAAACTCGGCGGTGCGAAACGGCGGGGCAATCTTATTTTTAACGATTTTGACTTTAATGCGGTTGCCGATGACCTCATCACCCTCTTTCAACTGCTCGGTACGACGGATATCCATGCGCACGCTGGCGTAGAATTTGAGGGCGTTACCACCCGAAGTAGTCTCGGGGTTACCGAACATGACCCCAATCTTCATACGAATCTGGTTGATAAAGATGACCAGGGTTTTGGATTTACTGATAGCCGCCGTCAATTTACGCAAGGCTTGACTCATTAAACGGGCCTGTACGCCCATCATGGAGTCACCCATCTCGCCCTCAATCTCGGCCCGCGGTACCAAGGCGGCCACCGAGTCGATAACCACCACGTCAACCGCGTTACTGCGCACCAGAGTTTCGGTTATTTCAAGCGCCTGTTCCCCGTTATCTGGTTGGCTAACGAGCAAATTATCTAAATCAACCCCCAGTTTTTTGGCGTACTCGGGGTCAAGGGCGTGCTCGGCGTCCACAAAGGCCGCGACGCCACCCTGCTTCTGTACCTGCGCCATAATATGAGTGGCAATAGTTGTCTTTCCTGAAGATTCGGGCCCGTAAATCTCGATGACGCGACCGCGTGGTACTCCACCACCCAGGGCCAAATCGAGTGAAAGAATGTTAGTTGGAATGAGTTCAATGTTTTTGTTGTGCCCTTCACCCATAGTCATAATGGCCCCGGAGCCAAACTGTTTTTCAATACTTTCAACCGCCATTTTGAGCGCCTGCACCCGACCCGACTGCTCGGCCGGTGCTGAATCTACTTGAGGA
>JAUSJZ010000012.1 GCA_030647115.1 bacterium | reverse complement strand
CCCGATTACTTAGTGAAAGTAAAACTGGCTAGGATTTGTTTTACTTCAGTACTCAGATCATTTTTACCAGCGGCAAATGTAGCTACTTTATAAAAATGGCCATTATGAATAGACATAATTGTATAGGGCATATAACCACGGATTATCATATCCTTGGCCGGTTGGCCACCTAAGGTTGTGTCACCAATCGGGGTAATCATATCAGTTTTAGCCATCAATTCAGCTAAAGTTTTGGCTCCCCACTTGTTACTCACATTTTCCGATTCTGTTGCTACCGAACTGGCATACACGATGACGATATTATATACAAGTTCACCACCGTCACCTTGCTTCTGTTTTTCATTATCAGCTTGTTTGGTGGGGTCAGCAAATGTCACGATACCGAATTTACTAATATCTTCTACTTTCCAAGCAGCCGGATACTTAACACTGTAACCATATTGATTGCTGCTGAATGTCTTCCAATCTGCCGTCTTATCTGTCTTAGCCGCAGTAGTGGTTTTAGTCTCGGTCTTTTTCGCTTCGGTTGTGGCTGGTGTAGTTGTCGGCTCCGTCGTCACCGAACCCACGTCGGTACTAGTCGCTGTCTTCTTTTTGGCCATCGAAATACCGGCCACTACTACCGCTATCAAAACCACTATCACGACGGCCTCAACAACCGTAAAACCCGATTTATTTTTTGTTCTCATATAATATCCCTTACTTGTTATTCCTTCTAAAGTACCACAAAAAAAATGGGCACAAGAAAACCGGGGGCGAACCCCCGGGTTTCAGGCGTAGGTGTCGACATCCTGTCGGACGGGAGCGAACTGGGCCTCGATGATGTCGTCCTCGTTTTTTAAAGTCAAGCAAACCGGGCTACTTTGGCGGCAAATTCTATTTCGTGAATTGAAAACTCTTATAGAAATTATCAAATGAACTAGTGATTGCGCTAGTGCTGATTTCATATATATTGTCATCTTTCTCGAAATAGACTGTCTTAGAGGTCCAATCGGTCTGACTTGCTGTTGTAACAGTCACAACAGTTGCACTTAATCCGTCAAGAGTCACGGTGCTCCTTGACTCCTTGCGATCCGACCATTGATCTCCTTGACCTGCAATCTGTTTCTCGATAGTTGTACCGGCCGTAACTAAAAGCCCCCATACATAACCTCCTTGAGCAGACCCTGGCGGCCCAAAGCTTATATATGCACGCGTTGCACCACCAGAAAACTCCTTGGCAATCCATTCCTCATTTCCACCGCCAGATACTGCTCCGGTCGAGTCAAACTTTGGATATTTTATGCTAAAACCATATTTAGTATTCGAATAAGTTTTCCAATCGGCCATCTTATCTGTCTTGGCCGAGGTAGTGGTTTTAGTCTCGGTCTTGGTTGCTTCGGTTGCAGTCGGAGTAGTTGTCGGCTCCGTCGTCGCCGTTTTCTTTTTAGTCATCGCGATACCGGCTGCTACCACCGCTATCAAAACCACAATTATGACCGCTTCAATGACGGTAAAACCCGATTTCATTTTTGTTCTCATATAATGCCCCTTACTTGTTACTCCTTCTAAAGTATCATAAAAAAAATGGGCACAAGAAAACCCGGGGTTTGACCCCCGTGGTCAACCAACGTCGCCGCCCATCACACCGACTATGTTAGATAGCGGCGGTTTTTTTTGTTTTCCCGATTACTTGGTGAAAGTAAAGCTGGCTAGAATCTGTTTTTCAACAGATGTTAACATACTTTTGTCAGAGGTATTACTAAACCAAACCTTATAAAGATGCGAATTCTTCGTTGTGAGGATAGCATAATATGACCCCAATCCTCCCCAAATTACATCTGTTGCCTGAACCCCACCGATCTCCGTTGAACCAATCTTGGTAATCATGGAATTCTTCTTAATCATGTCATCAAGTGTAGTTGCCCCTAATTTATTCAGTTTATTCTCGGGCTCATCTGCTACGGAGGGATAGTAATAGACCGACATATCATCTGGGGATGAACCAGGAGCCTTTTGTGTTTCAGGACTTACGATACTAACCACTGAAGGGTCGGCATTATTGCCGCCATTTTCAGACATCTTCCAATCGCTAGGGTATTTAAAACTAAAACCATATTTAGTATTCGAATAAGTTTTCCAATCGGCCATCTTATCTGTCTTGGCCGCCGTAGTAGTTTTAGTTTCGGTCTTGGTTGCTTCGGTCGTGGCTGGAGCGGCTGTCGGCTCTGTGGTCACAGCTTGCTTCTTTTTAGTCATCGCGATACCGGCCACTACTACCGCTATCAAAACCACAATTATGACCGCTTCAATGACGGTAAAACCCGATTTCATTTTTGTTCTCATATAATGCCCCTTACTTGTTACTCCTTCTAAAGTACCATAAAAAAAAATGGGCACAAGAAAACCGGGGGCGAACCCCCGGCTTCAGGCGTAGGTGTCGACATCGTATCGACCCGTTGTCAATCCGCCCTGACGGGCGGAGACGAACTCGGCCTCGATGATGTCGTCTTTACGTTTGGTTGCTGGCCGGCCGGCGAAGACCGACCAGAGCACCCCGACGAGGGCGACGGCCAGAACGACCGCCAACCCGATCAGGGACCACACGACCCAATCCAGCTGGTGCGTCATGAATGCCTCCTTTGACGCCGAAAGCTGTTCTGGCAACCCAGATTGAGCGATTGTAGCACTTTTTACCCTCTTTGTCAATCTGGGGGAGAGGTAGAGGTCTTCGCTTTCTTATCGATTCGTCGTCACTAGCTGAAGTTATGGATGTCGAGGCCGTGCCCTTGCATATAGTCACGGAGTGGGACGAGCATGGTAGCGGCGCGACGACCGGCCACACTTTGGACGGCTTTCTCTAAATTGGCTGCTGTTAGGGGTAGTGTGATTGTATTACCAAGATCATCAGCCGTAATCTCTGGGTTAGAAAAAATAGTTAAAGCCTCATCCACCAGCCCGAGTAACTCTAAAGTTGGAGGTGTGGGACGATCACTTAACAGCTGATTCAGTAAGTTATATTCAGACGCAAAAAGAAGCACGCGCGTCTCTTTAGGATGCCCTACGCCCAACCCCACATCAGGATCATTCGCTAGCAGTTCTCTGACCTGGTTACAGACAACCCCATCACGTTGAAGCTCATTGAGCCTTTGTTGTAACTTAGTGCGTAACGTCTCAAGATCTGTCTCTACCTCTGGCTGTTCTGGCACACCTGTGCCTTCTTGTGTTACTTTAGATTCCATATTGTTAGAGCTCCTTTTATTAGTTATCAATGTTAATTTTACGTTATTCCCTTGCCACTAACAACTATTTTTCAGTCCTTTCGCCACCCCAAGCAGTTGGGGTGGCTAAAGAACCAAGACGTCAGTACTAAAAAAGATGGCCATTTATATGCCATCATATCGACGCCTGCCTGCCGGCAGGCAGGCGGCATAGCCGCTGTTTGGTAGTGTTAGATATTGACTCTGGACTTAATACTTTGTTTAGAAAAATATTCAACCCGTATGCCAAATGACATTTAGTCATTTGGCATGGTGCCGGGGAGAGGACTTGGGTACTTCGTACCCCGGGGTTGGCTCCTGCCTGCGGCAGATGCGCCAACCCTTCAAGTCCTCCCGCAACCTCAAGCAGTTGAGGTTGCTTCGGACAGATACCAAATGGTCTGTATCCCTTAGGATACAGACCATTTGGTGCCGGGGAGAGGACTTGAACCTCCATGGGATTGCTCCCGCCAGCTCCTAAAGCTGGTACGTCTACCATTTCGCCACCCCGGCGACTGACTAAATGTCAGTCGCCGCATATCAACAAACCCCGATATGCAGAAACTAACGCTTTCTGAACCTGACATCTCTAGTAGTTAAGCAAAAAGGGGCTCTAATTACAATGTTACCAAAGGCCTTAACTTCTCAATTGTTTTCGAACCAATACCCTTAACGCGGTCAAGGTCGTTGATTGACTGAAAAGGTCGAGCATCGATGATTCGTTGGGCGTAGGATGCGCCGATGCCCGGCAGAGAATCAAGTTCGGTAAGCGAGGCGGTGTTGAGATTGACTAGTGAACCGGTAGCGGAATTAGTCGGCGCGGTGGTGGCAACAGCAGTATCAAGAGAAGCGGTTGGATTTGTAGCAACCGCTGCCGGAGTCGGTGACGATGTTGATGTTGATGTCACTGCAGACGCCGGTTGCTGTTTGAGAGCTACCAGATCTTGTTCAAAACCAAGTAGCGACTGTTGCAAATTAGAGATATCAGTCGAAATCGGGTTGAGAGCTGTTTGGATGGAGCGATTAACCAATTTGACAGCCGAACGTTGGATAATCAAAACTGCCGAGGTAAGTATAGAGATTAGCATCAACGCCGGCACAATATATTTGGCTTTCATTATTCCATTTTGCCCCAGCCAGGATGAACTCACGATTATTCCGACCGCTGCCTGGCACCGCCTTTTTATTAATCGTTCAAAATTCGTGGGTCTCCCGTTAATTTTGAACTCCTTTTAACCCAAACCAACGGAAAGCAAACTTGTTTTAGCGCAACAGTGAGCACAAAACAGATTTGCGCTTCCGTTGGTTTGATTTTTGAAAAGACCGCCCCCCGGTGGGGGCGGCCTCAAGGCAGTGCAGAACTGGTGGTTACCGGCGTTAAATGCGCGCTGTGGCGCACACACCGGAGGCTACCGGTATTTCCCCCGCGGCTTCGGTACGTTCGGCACGACTGACGTGACCGACGTTTGCCCTCCGCTGTCGACAAGATCACCTTCGACAGTGTCAATCTGGCGACCAACGGTGCCTCTCGGGTCTGACCTTAGCCAACGGTCTGGGAGTAAACTCCCTCTAGTGCCTCTTTCTTGAGATTCACAGGAGACACGTTCGCTTTATTGCACCAGTTCGGGGACTCGGTCTTGGTAACAATTGTACCACTAACAATTTTCGCGTGCCAGCCGTTGCGCCGTCTCTAATAAGTTAACGTCTAAATCACCTAAAAAGAGCGGGTTGAGCCCCTTTTGGGCCAGACCGACCAGTTCGCCGGGGCCCCGTTGCTGCAAATCAAATTGGGCCAATTCAAACCCGTCTAAGGTGGATGCCACCCGTTGGCAGCGGGCCAGGGCGGCGTCACTGGGTTCGCGGACCATTAAATAACAGGTCGCGGGCAGGTGACGCCGCCCAATGCGACCGCGCAGTTGGTGCAGCTGGGCGATACCGAACCGCTCGGCGCTTTCGATGACCATGACGGTCGCTCGAGGGATATCTACCCCCACTTCGACCACCGACGTCGAGATGAGAATATCTAACTGGCCGTCGCGAAAAGCGGTTAAGATAGCCTCTTTCTCGTAACTCGGCAGTTGCCCGTGCAGTACCTGCATTCTGTACTGACCAAAAGAGCTCGCTTGCAGCCGCTCAAAAACGGCCTTGACGCTCTGGCGCTCATCCACAATCAGTTCATCCCCCCGCTGTTCTTCAATGAGTGGGCAGACGACGTAAATCTGTTCCTGCCGGGCTAAAGCGGCGTGCATGGTGGCGTAGACTTGTGGTTCGTCCGTCGGCTGTACCACGGCGGTCGTTATGGGCAGACGCCCGGCGGGCAGACCGTGCAAGACGGTAATATCGAGATCACCAAACAGAATCAGGGCCAGAGAACGTGGGATAGGGGTCGCCGTTAGCGCCAAAACGTGCGGGGCTCGCCGGCCCTCGGTCGCCCGGCGTCGTAACAGCGTACGTTGACGGACTCCAAAACGATGCTGTTCGTCAATCACTACCAGACCGACATTAGGTAAGGCAACATCTTTGGATAACAGGGCGTGGGTGCCGATGAGGATATCGGCGTCGAGCTCTTTGGTACCAGCCGTCACCAGACCGATGGAGACTCCAAACGAATTGAGTAAAGTGGTGATGGTCGCCCGGTGCTGCTGGACCAAAATTTCGGTCGGGGCCATTAGAATTGCCCGGTGGCCACTTTTTACCGTTAAAAGCATGAGGGCTACCGCCACCACTGTCTTGCCCGAACCGACATCACCGTTTAACAGTCGGTGCATCGGTTGGGTCTGGTTGAGTTCCAACGCCATCTGCCAGACAGCCTGCCGTTGGTCATCGGTGAGAGTGAACGGCAGGGTACCGACGAATTTTTTTAATAATTGGGCGTCAGCCTTGATTGAGGTAGCTTGGTGCTGCAATAGCCTCTTTTTGGCTTGAGCCAGGCGTAGCTGTAGGACGTAAAGTTCGTCAAATAACAGGCGCCTTTTGGCGATCGCGACATCACTCATTGACACGGGTTCGTGCAGATACGACAGCGCTTTAGCCAGCTCAATGACGTCGGCCTGGGCGCGCACGGTCGGTTCCAAGGGGTCCGGCAGAACTAGCTGCCCGACAATGGTCGTGATCATCTTATTCAGCTGCCGTGATGAGAGCCCCGTCGTGGTGGAGTAGATGGGCACCACCCTAGGCGCCGTCTCAATTTTGGGCGCCATCAAGATGGGCAAACCGGTCTGCCAGTGGCGGTTTACCACTCCCCAAAAGAGCGCTTGCCGAGTACGTTTAAGGGTAGATTCTAAGTAAGGTTGATTGAACCAAGTCGCCTCAATGGAGCCCGAATCATCGGTTAACAGCGCCGAGACGATGGTTTTACGAGACTTGGTCTGACGTTTGGCAACCTGACTGACGTGCGCTAAAACGGCGACGCTCGACCCGACAGTCAGTTCGCCGATCGGTTGCGGGTTAGTACAGTCGACGTATTTGCGCGGCGCCCAATATAAAAGATCTCTGACTGTCTCAATTTTTAAATTAGCTAACAAACGCGCCTTAGCGGGGCCTACCCCCGCCAAGGCGCGCACGGTCGTCGCCAGAGTCATTAACGGTTAGTTCTACTGCTTCTGCTCGGTGGTGGGAGCGGTGGTGGTTGGGGCCGGCTCGGTCGCCGGAGCGACTGCTGGAGCGGGAGTCTGGGCATTCTGATCGCCACCCTTGGCTTTGTTCTCTTTCTCGGTCTTAATGGCCTTCACCACCGTTGATTCATCTTTCAGACGCTCCACAAACAAGATGTGGTCGGTGTTGACCCGCATCTCATCTACCGGGCCGTGAATCTGATCACCCAACTTAACTAGCGATAACTGCGGCTGGGCCTGATCTTCACCCTCTTTCTGGGGTTGCGGTTGGTTCAGTCGAATGTAGTAGATATCCTTCAAAATAACCACCTTGCCACTAATGCTTAGTTTGCCGAAATAGACCTGGTCGTTATCGAGGAAGACGGCGGTGTAGCCCTCTTTAGCTTCATCGCTCTTCGGTGGTAGCAGTGGTTGACCGACACCCATTTTCATGGCACCTAAGCCAATAGCGATCAAGATGATGATGGCCACTAGCAGTGTTAAAAGACGTTTCATATTTATAATTACTTCTCTTCTTTTTCTTTATAGTACTATATAACTTTTCCGTCGCCAACCGTGATGATTCCCCCTCCGACCACCAGGCCATCATGATAGAAGACCGCAAACTGGCCCTCGGTGACGGCGGTAATGGTTGCTTGGGGTCTGACCACTACTTGGCTATTATGATTAATACCGACGCTCGATGCAACCTCTACAGTGACCACATGCTGGCGGTAACGGACCTGACATTCTAGGGTAACGGTTTCCCCCTTGTTTAACCGGTTGACGACCGATAGGTCATACCACTGCGGCTGGTTGATGTAAAAGGGGATTGTGGTCGCCGGCGGCCGGTTATCCACAATTAACCGGTTCTGGGCAAGCTCTTTTTTAATGACGAAGAGGATAGGTAAGTGACCCGACTCTACCTGCAGCCTCCGAATTAGAGCAGCCGGTTGGGTGATCTTAAAACCGTGCCGCTGGCCAATGGTATAGAGGTGTGCTCCATCGTGCTCGCCCACCACTGTTCCGTCAGCCAAGACCACTGCCCCTTTTTTAACTCCCAGCTCGGTTCGTAACCAGTGCGCTACGTTTAAGTGCCCAATAAAACAGATGCCCTGGCTGTCTTTCTTGGCGGCTACCACTAGCTGGGCCCGTTCGGCTAGCTCTCGTACCTGCTTCTTCGTCAGCTCCCCCACCGGAAAAAGAACCCGCTCGAAAATAGCCGGAGTCACCGCCCATAAAAAATAGGATTGGTCTTTGGTGGCATCCACCCCTTTAGCCAACCTGGCCTGACCGTCATGTTGAACGATGCGCGCGTAATGGCCCGAGGCGACGTAGTCGGCCCCCTGCGCCAGCGCCCAACGGTAAAAGACCCCAAACTTAATCTCTTTATTACACATCACGTCGGGGTTGGGCGTGCGCCCGGCCCGGTATTCGCTCAAGAAGTAATCAACCACCGCCGTCCGGTACTCTTTTTCGAAATTAACCGAGCGGAATTTTATTTTGAGATGTCTAGCCACGGCGGCGGCATCCGCTTGATCTTGCTCCCACGGACAATCGGTCAGCGACTGCCAGGTATTGGGGCTCCAGTTTTTCATAAAGACCCCGGTGACATCATATTGATCGCGCAACAACAAAGCGGCGACGGAGCTATCCACGCCGCCACTCATCATGACAAACACTTTGGCACCACTCGATTTCATGTCGGGACAATGATACTTAATTTAAGGCCAAAACTCAACAAAGTGGCTATAATACCAATAAGGAACAACCATGGAACGAGCCACCGAAGATCAATTAGCAGAGCGAATTGCAGCCGCCAAGCAGCAGGTAACTGTTCACGGTTTATATGCCCACTTCAAGCACCCAGAGCGACAGTATCGAGTTTTGCTGGTTGGCATCGACGAAGCCTCTGAACAGCCAATGGTCACCTACCAGGCCCTTTATGGCAACCAGCTTATTTGGCACAGGCTGTTGTCTGAATGGCTGAAGCCAACTGATACTGGCATCATCAGGTTTCAACCCGTCTCTGCCTAGTTTACCTCTCTCCTCTCCCTGACCGCCGCCCCCTCCGGGGCGGTTTTTTGACTCATTTAACACTGATAAAAAATGCCCGGGCGCCAGCCGCCCAGGCAGAGAGCCAATCAAGGTAGAGGATCGGGGTCAGGAGTCGCGGCGGCGCAGCAGACGGTCGTAGCCGTCCCAGCCATCGTCGAGCCAGCCGAAGTCGAGGCACCAGCGCCCATCGCTCCAGCCGAGGTACGCCACATCCAGAGCGCCGTCGCGGCTGCGCCACACGGTGCCCGGGAACACCAGATAGTGGCCCCGCCAGCTCTTTGGGATGTACTGCTGGTGCAGAAGCAGCCACTCGGCGAGGAACTGGCCGTCAGGACAGTTGCACTCGGCCGGGTCCAGGGCGCGCTGCCACATCTTGAGACCACTCACGAAGCCCCCGTCAACCTCACGGATGAACGAGACCTCCTCGAACAACTCGGGGATGTGGATCGGGTCCCACTCGATGCGCACACCCGGGCCGGTGGCGGTCGGGTCGACCGGCCACTGGCGCCAGTCCTCGCCTTCCGGTTTGACGAGCTCCCAGTCGTCGCAGGTCTTGTCGTACTTGAACGGCGACTTGAAGGAGCTCCAGAAGTCCGCCAGGGCGGCCTCCATCGTCTGCCGGTACAGCTCCGCATGGCTCTGCACGAGACCGAGCAACTTGGCCGGGTCGTATGACCCCAACGCCGGAGCAATCGCATCTCCGGTGTGCCCCGCCATCTTGATTGCCTGGGTGGTCTCCCAGACATGTGTCGTTCCAATCATCACGGTCCCTTTCTCGCCGGTGGTTGCCGGCTCATCTCTGGGTGATACTAACAGATCACACCAATTACGTCAATACAGAGCCCGAATCTTGACAAACAACCCCCCCTTTCGTGCTATAGTTGCCCCGTTCGAAACCGAGGAGCGGTAACCCGCCGCCCTCGTCTAAGCGGGCTGAAACAGCCCAGAAAGGGACTCCCGTGTCCACCAAACCCCGCACGTACCCGACTTGGCAGATCACCGGCAGCGCCTTCGAGGCGTTGAAGTGCCTGCAGCGTCTGTTCGACGGTCACCTCGAGGGAGCCCCGGCTCCCGGATACGAGCTGTATGATCTCGAGCAGACCTATGCTGATTTCCCGGCGCGTTACGAGTTCTCGTGTCGCGGGCAGCACGTCTGCTCGGTCTACATCAAGACCGAATACGTCGGCTACCACGTCGACGGGGCACCGCAATGCGGCCGGACCTTCTACCACCCCTACATCGTGACCTACCTGAAGAAGGATGGCCGCTGGCAGACGGTGGGTCTGACCGTCAACGAGGTCTACCCGGATGTTCCGGGCGAGGGCCCCAACCGGGACATGAAGAACGTCCCGCTCGCGGATGAGACCACCCGCTTCCACATCCCGACGCCCCACGAGCCGGTGCCCTGTCTCTAGCAGACAGCGACCGGTCCACCTACGACCGCCCTACTGAGGGCGGTTTTCATTTTAGGTAAAAACAATTGGCGCTACTAGCTTGTTTGACATTACCGTGGTCGAGCGTCCTGCCCGGGAATGTCAGGTTCGTCGGCGGCGTAATTTAACTCTCGATTGGCTGGATGAGGTGATTATAGTCAAATGACGTCAGTCGTTTGACGTTATCACCTCATACAGGTGAGTTAGTAATATAAAGTTAGATCTAGCCGACGCGGGCCTGACAAGGGATCGCCCGGGCGAGCGAGACCATGATAACGTTAAACAGAGCTACAGAGCCAGCTGCACTTTGATTGCCCCCTCAATTGCCTCTTTGGTACGCTCGCCCGTATACTCCACCCCGTTGATATAAATGGTCGGTGTCTGAATGCGTAAGGCGTGATCGCCAAAGTAGGTACGGGCGCGGTAGGCCTCCCACTGAATCGCCACGTTCTGCCGGTCTTGATTAAACTGATCAACATTGAGACCTAAATCTTGGGCCAGTGATTGGTAAAACTCCTCACTCAAGCGCGGTACGTTGTTGAACAGCGCGTCGCTAAACTCCTTAAATTTGCCCTGTTTCAAGGCCGCCTGGGCCGCTACCGCCGCTGGGTAAGCCTGCTGGTGGATCTCGGTAATGGGCAAGTGTCTCCAGACCAAACGCAGCTCTTCGGTCGTAAAATCATCGCGTAGCGCCATAAAAATAGGGTGCACCTCGCGACAGAAAGGACACTCGTAATCTGAGAAATTAACGACAGTGACTTTGGCCTCTTTGGACCCGTCTTGGTAGTCAGTGTCGTTGATGATGTCGCCCGTCTGATAATCGGCCGGGAAGTCAGTGGTGTAAGATAACTGACCCGCTTGCTTACGGGTACTCGACCAGATAATGCCGCCCAATAAAACCACTGTTGCCAGCGCGATACCTAATACAACCTTTGCTTCTGTAGTCATTTATAGAGTATATCACAAAGGCGGTTTTTCATTGACAAAATGTCTTCTTTATGCTAAAGTACTTCGTGAAAGTCGCCACAGACAGCGGGACCACTCGCTGCTGAACCAAGCGACAGAGGAGACCGACATGAGTACACGATTGTACCTGAAGCAGATGGATGCACGAGAGATGGCCCGTCACTTCGCGTGGCGTGATCAGAAGCCGAACCGCTACCGCTACCACAAGGCTAGCGGTGCCCGGGTAGAGACGTGTCAGACGGGTCTGCTGTACGTCAGCGACCCCATCATCAACGACAACGAGGCTCCGTTGTTCCCCGAGAGCCTGGTGGCTCTCGCCAGCCACGTCACGATCCACGACATTATGCATCGTGTCGTGCGGCAGGAGGGCGAGTACCGCTGGGCCACCGCCAGCGGCCTATTGCACCACTACTCCGGCAAGACGCCGTGCTACAAGCTCGAGATTTCCGCCATCGAGCTCAAGCACGCGCTGCAGATGATGTGGCGGGTGCGGCGCGGCACGCTGTTGCCGCGGCGGGTCTGGCCCGACCAACTGGTCACGACCACGCACTGGGACTGCCTGCGGCGGGATCTCGCGCGACAGGAAAAGCAACTCGCCGAACAGCAGTTGCAGCTCGCCACGCTGACCGAGCGGCTGGATCGTCTGGAGCGGGAGCCCAGCCTGGTCGGCCCCGACCTCAACGAGCTCCCGAGCGAGGCCTAAGACTCCGGTCTGTCAGCCCCCCCCTTTGCCTCCGGCCACCCGGCCGGAGTTTTTAATTTGCTACACTAAAGCTCTTGCCACTAAATAATTTTGTCATGTCTAATATCGCCAAATACATTTCCACGATCCAAAAACTGAAAGTAGAGAGTAACGAAGCCAAAGCCATGCTCGATGACGCTCTTGAAAATAACAGCGAGTACCGCGAATTAGCCGAAGCCAAAAAGAACTCCGCCCGTGAGTGCGCCATCGTCAAAGAGCAGATTCTAAACGAACCGGGCAACACCGAGCTGGAGCAGAAGCTCAAGAGCCTGCGCCAAGAGATGAGCGAAGAGAAAGAGATGTTGTCGCAAGAACTGGCTGTGCATCTGGCTAAAGAAGGCAAATCTGAGATTACCCTGCCCGACGGTACGACTTATACCTTTAAACTTTCGGCTACTTTACAAGCCAAGAACTAGAAAACCGGCGTTGTGCGCCGGCTGAAGTTGGATACCACCCCTTCGCTACTTCCAGAAAACGAGGCTGAGCAGTAACAGCACAATGACAACCGCAATCACGCCAATGAAGACGTCACCGGCATCAAACTCCGGCGCCGACCGACGTTCATCGTCTGACTCGTCGAACCAACCGAGATGCGGCATAATTGACTCCCTTAGTATCATGTTAACAAAAAAACAATATCGTTGCCGAACGTACTGCTCGGGAATATCAGGTTCGACGGCTGCATAATGCAAACTTCTGAAAATTGGTGGCTGACTTGCCGTAGCTTCAACAACGACAGTTGTTGGAAGCGTAGGCAAATAAAGTGTTCTATTTAGCAACAACAAGTTTGTATCTAGCAGACGCCTGCCTGCCGGCAGGCAGGCGGGCCTGACAAGGGATCGCCCGAGCTAGAGAGGCAATGATATCGTTTTTTTTACGGCTCGATGCGAAAGATCTGCCGCACCGAGGTATTCGTCGCTCGCTCAATTAAAGGCAGCGTCAGGTTCTTGATCTCGGCAATCGCCTCGGCCACGATGGCCACATCGGCCGGCTCGCTGGTACCCCCGCGGCGTTCTTGCGGCGGTAGAAATGGGGCGTCGGTCTCGAGCAAAAACCGGTCGAGCGGCAGCTCTTTCACCACCTGTCGTAAATCATCATTTTTGGGGTAAGTAATCATATTGTTGATGCCAATGTAGGCCCCAATACCGATAATGGCCTTCGCCTCGTCATAGGTACCGTCAAAGCTGTGAAAGATGACCTCGACGTCGCGCACGTACGATTTCACGATGGCCAGCGCGTCGGCAATGGCCGCCCGGGCGTGCACTATTAATGGCAACTTCAGATCATAAGCCAACGAACAGAACTGCTCAAAGATAAACTGCTGCTCCCGCTTACTCGCCGTCTCGTCCGGGTTCTGCTCTAGGTGATAATAATCTAACCCGACCTCACCGATAGCAATGACCTGCTCCCGCTCGGCTAAACCGCGAAAGGTCTCAACGGTTGAGATATCCACCCCCTTCGCCTCGGTCGGATGCAGCCCGACGGCCGCGTGCACCTGCGGGTAGTGCCGCGCCAGTTGGATGGCCCTCTCTGAAGTCACCAAAGAAGTGCCCGGGTTAATAATCGAGGTCACGCCGTGCTCTTTGGCCCGCGCCAAATACTCCTCCTCGTGATAGGTGAAGGGTTCGAAATCAAGGTGGCAATGGGTATCTACCATTACCTTATGATAACACCGCCGTGATGGTTATGGCAGCCAGAATTACTACCGAGGCCACCATGTTTTTGAGTTTAAGGCGTTCGTGCAAGATGAGCGAATCGAGCCAATAGACGGCCAACGGGTTGAGTAAGAAGATCATGGTGGTGAGAATGACGCCAATGGCGGCGTAGCCGTAGAACATCATAATCATGGCGGCGGTACCCAGAGCCGAGGCCAGACCGGTCGCCAACCAGGGTTGCCATTTAGTAGGTAGGTTTTTAGGACGGTTAAAGAGGTAAAGTAAAATGGTCACACCGGTAACGCGGTAGAAATAGAGGGTGGCCGGATCAAAGACGGCCAGCATATATTTGCGCATGACTGTTTCGGCCGCCATGGCCAGAATCATCACCAAAATTAACCAGGCGTAGGTGTTGAACTGCCAGTTTTTTTTCTGCAAGCGCACGACGGCCAGTGTCACCAGCGAGACCCCGACTGCCAGATAAGCAATAATGTTGCGCTCTTCGGGGAAGACGATACCGGCCATAACTGCCGTCGCCGCCGGCACGGTCAGGTTAATGACCTCAAAATCCTCCATTCGCTCGTGCAGTTCAAAGTAGTAGTAGAGTTTGTTCCACAAAAACGCCAGCAGCACCAAGACCACAAAACCGTAGTAGTAACGGGCTTCGGCCAGTTTCACCAAATCAACGTGGTGGGTAAACGTAGTCACGATACCCGAAAAGACGACCAACCAGATAAAGACCATGAAGGTGTAATCGGGTGGGGCCAGTTTGTAGCGGCGCAGATTTCGCTTATCAAGTACCATCGTCACCGCAAACAAAAGGGCCGCGATTATCTGGAGCAAAAAGGGATTCATAAACCCATTGTAATCTATCTGGTCCGATTTAATAAAACTCCTGACGGTACTGTTATAATTGACAGGAATACAATGGAAAAAATTGTCACTGAGAGCAACGATGAGTCAGAGACTAATAACGAGAAGTTTCGCTATCTGACCAACCCAGCCGAAAGATTAATGATCGAATTTGGTATCACCGAGCTCATTAAACAGTGCCAGAGACAAGAATATGATACCCTAATTTTCTTAGATAAAAGTGCTCGCCCTTTTTCTTGGCTACTACAAGAGGTCTGGCCCCAAATCACTCGAGCACCATTACCAGCAATCAAATTTGTCAATCCACCGGCTGTTGTCACCGACGAAACAAAAAACAGGTTTAGTGAGACATTTCAAGGATATCTGGGGCACAATATCTGTTTAGTAGATGAGACCAGTTCCACCGGCCGTTCTTTTAACGTCGTGCGTGAATTAATAACAACAGTCGTTCCCGAAGGTTCGATCGATCAGTTTGAAGTGATGACGATCTGGCCCCGCTGGAAGAGACAGAGTGGTGAGTTAACTGGCGTAAGAGCCGCGACCGACAACAGCAGTTTTTTGTCACAACCAAACAGTACTCCGGACAGTAAGGATTTAAGAAAAGAGATCGCCACTTTAGGGTCCAATTTGCTCACCCATCATAACGACATCAGCTTAGCTCAAGACTCTGCTGCAACAGACATAATTCCACTTGACCAGCTGTCAACTGTTCTCAGCGCTGTATTGGATCTTCATCCAACAGAAGCCAATAATCATCTAATGGATTGGTTGATTGTTGATGACGCTGAACTGATGGCCAATATCCATCGTGACCAATATTCACTCTCCCATCTGTGGTGGATTTTCACCCTGCTAAGAAAATCAACTGTCCGACTTCGTAGCGATCCTACACCTTACGGTTATCAGGAACTTGAAAACGATACTTTGATTGCTCTAGCCGCCGCTATAGAAGCCAAGTCAAATAATTACTGATCCAATTTCGGAAAAAGCACTTCCGGCTGACGGGTTTTCAGTTGAGTGATAATTTTAGCGCTCGTATTGGGTAAGAACGGCTCTAGCGTCACCGCCAACCGGGCCAACTCGTCGAGCAATTTGATTAGCTCGTCGCGCGCCCGGTCGGGTTCGGTCTTGAAAAGCTCCCACGGTGCCAGCTGCTGGATGTTGCGATTCAACTCCTCAATCTGCTTGACCAATTTGTCTAAAGCTTTTTGGACCTCAAAATGACCCCCGGCCGAACAAATTGTTAAGACCGCACGGTAGGCTAGGTCGGTGTTAGTACCGGTCGGCCAGCTCCACTTAACTTCGTATTTGTTAGACATGACAATCAACCGCTGCACCAGGTTGCCTAACCCGTCGGCCAGCACTCCGTTATAAACCTCTTTCAAGTGGTTCAGCGAAAAATCACCGTCGTCGACGGTCGGCACCTCATGGAGAAAATAGAAACGCAGGGCATCGACGCCGTAAGTTTCGGTTATCTGTTTCGGCTCAATGACGTTGCCGAGTGATTTACTGATCTTCTGCCCGTTAATAGTAATGAAACCGTGGATGAGTACTTTTTCGGGCAAGGCCAGACCGGCCGAGAGCAACATGGCCGGCCAGTAGAGGGTGTGAAACTTGGCGATATCTTTGCCGACCACGTGCACCGACGCCGGCCACCAATCTGATTTTAAGTCAATCGCTTTCGTTTTCTTGTTTACCTCGACCCTCGTTACGGCCGAGAGATAATTGACCAAAGCATCGCACCAGACGTAAATTACCTGGCTGTCATCGTCGGGTACCGGTATCCCCCAATTCAACTTCGCTTTCGGTCGTGAGAAGCTGATATCTTCCAGCCCTTGCTCTAAAAACTTAATCATCTCGTTCGCCCGCCAGCGTGGCTCCACCCGGGTTTTGAGAAAATCCAAAATCTCGGTCGAGTACCGTGACAATTTAAAAAACCAGTTGCGCTCTTTCGTCAGCTCCGGTTTGGTTAAATGGGTAGGACACTGGCCGTCAACTAAATCGGCCTCGCGGTAGAAGGCTTCACAACCGATACAATACAGACCTTCATAATCCTTTTCGTACAAATCACCCTTCTCTTTGAGCCGACGCCAGAAGGCCTGCACCACCGGCCAGTGCCTTTTTTGATCGGAGGTGCGAATAAAGTCGTCGTAGCTGACGTTCAGCTCTTTAAGTGCCGCTTGAAAGAAATCGACGTTACCCTGTACGAACTCGCGTACCTCAACCCCTTTGTCTTTGGCAGTAGTAACAATTTTTTGACCGTGTTCGTCGGTACCGGTCAAAAGGTAAGTTGGCTCACCTCGCAGCCGCGCCGCTCGGGCCAGCGCATCGGCCAGAACATACTCCAAACAGTTCCCCAGGTGTACGTGGGAGTTCATGTACGGTATCGCTGTAGTGACAAAAAAACGATCAGGTTTGGCGCTCTTTAACATGGCTTCAGTTTAACCGAACTGCTATTCGGTCGCAATCTGAAAGTTCTGCCATTTGCCGCGGGATCGCTCCCACTCATCCTCAACCTGGGTGACGCGAGCCTCGCTCGGCCCTTCCCATAGTTCGTCGAGTAATTTAAGTAGCGGCTCTTCTTCGCCTTCGGCGACTACCTCGACCGAACCCAAATTGAGATTGCGCACGTAGCCCTTCAAACCCAAGGTCTCGGCCCGCTGTTTGACAAAATTACGGTAGAAAACGCCCTGTACTTCACCAAAAACGGTGGCTCTTAATTGATGCATAACTTTATCTATATATTCTTTTGAGCAACTTGCCAAGTGGCTAGCACCAAAAAGGCGCCTTCGCTAGTAGTCAAAGGCGCCTGCCCCCTCCGCTAGCCGGCTAACGTTCGCGTCGAGCAGGGGCGAAGTAGCGCTGTTCTCCCTTTTCGGGACTTAATCAGTTTGTCATGTATTTGTAATGTTTGGCAATAAGTGCCCCGGTGCCCCCAGGCGATAAACAGCCACCACAAACTATTCTAGGTCGGTTTTGACCAAATCTTCGGCCGGTATCGAGGCAATGCGCCCGCTGCCGTTATCAAAGGAAGTGATGATGACCGTTACCTGATCTTTTAAGGAGTGGCGCTCGTCGCGCGCCGGAATCACCTTCGCCGGCGTGTGAGCCGCCAAATAAAAGTTTTCGTTGGAGTAAGGGTCGTAGGCTTGAGTGCGTTTGAGAGTGCTGACTTTGTCGCCTCTGGAAAAGGTGGATTCGTCGACTACCGCCGCCGGGTCAATATAACCCATCGGTGGCACGGCAAAACCACCGGTAGCTGCCTCTTTTTTCTCCGGTAAGGGCGCCGGTTTGACGGGTGGAATGACAAAGGCCATATTATTAGTATAGCAACTGATTGACAAAAGGCCGGTTTCGTGCTATCATAGCGACAATCTGGAACCGGTCGGAACCCGGTATCATACCTGAAAAACTCGAGAAAGGAGCCGCCGATGGCGGTTTGTGGTGTCTGTGGATCAGACGGCAGTACCTGTCGTCTGGTGGCTGAATTGAACGACCCGGGCCGTCGTCTGACGGACTGCGTCGCCGTTCGGCAGGAAGACGCTGCCCGGGCGGCCGCCAAGGCCGAACGTCTCGCAGCAGCCGAGCTGGAGGCCGAAGCCCGCTGGCGGCGCGAACATCCGCGGAGCCGGCAACCCTGGCCTCGGCTAGAGAGCGTGGCCAACGGTAACGGTGGTCTGCCGCCGTTGTCCGAGTTGAGGCTGATCGTCCACCCGGACGACCCAACCTGTCCCCGTTGTGGGCACATCTACGACGGGCCCCGATTCCGTATCGGCCAGTTGATTGAGTGCGGCCAGTGCAATAACCCCACCCGGGTCAGACTGGTCCCCCATCATCTGGTCAACCCTGCTCTGTTCGTCGCCTGAACGCCGTTCAGACGACCCGCCCTTAAGGAGGGCGATCATGGCCAGTTCCACCTGTCACTCTGTCCGGACGGCGCCCCAGTTGGCGCCGGCCCCCGTCCCCGACTCGCGCTGCCCCAGCTGCAAACAGCTCGGGCAGCACTCACCTCGGGGGCGGAGCCGCACCTGTGAGTGCGGCCACCGGTTCGTCGTCTGCAGCTGCGGCAACGCCGCCAGCATGCACGACGATTCGTGCGACCTCTGCGGCAAACAGCTACAGTAGGTCGCCCCCGACCTCCCGATTCCCCGACTCCTGGACCCCACCCCCCCTGCCCCGTGTCTGACCGTTAGACCGGGGCTTTTTTGTTGCTTTCGTAGCTGTTTCTGCTATGTTCAAGACAGTTGGCTCAACGCCAACAGATAGGAGTCGACGTCATGGATTCTGGTTTCATTGAGTTGCACCGACGATCATTGCGACCGCAGACTGGTAGCCCACAGGCAGACACTGCCTTTGACGCCATCGAACTGATGAAGCTTCTGACCGATGCCGGTCTGGTGTCTCTGATGTATAGCCAGCTGAAAGCGCATGGTTACGAACAAGTCGAGCTGCTGTCTCTGGCCGAACATACCATCACACCTTTCGGAGAGGCAGGTCATACCCCATTTGTTTGGGAATCCCTCTATCCTCGAATCCAGATGATGCGGTTGTTGTGGTGGATGCCCCATGAAGATTGCACCGGTCCCGGCCTCCACATCCCACCCGACGCCCTGATAGATCAACTCTACCTACCTGGTGATCAGCACGCCCCCCAATTAGCCGAAAATGATGACCATCTCGAAGCGACCGTGTTGGCTTGGTATCGACTAGGCCAGCCGGAGCGAGAGTTCGAAGATACCATCGACCAGCTACGACAGGTTATTGGAAAATCCCGGGTCAAAGTCAATCGAGATCAGATCGTCGATCGGATAATGTCAAATGAGAGACAACCCCGTCCGTCCCAGGTCACCTCTGGTGAATGCCGGCTGGTAGGCATGACCTGCCGACGATCGCTTCACTGGGAGCGGCTCCGCTTGCCGCTCGATCGGCTACAAGGCCACGAGCTGCTCAACAATGACCGCTGGCAAGAACGGGCCGCCGGGCTCGGAGTGCTGAACCTCTTCGCCCACGCCTTCTGGTTGGCCCGCCTCTACGATGAGCACGTCATGAAACTGTGGTTGCTCGGATGCGTGCGACGTGTCTGGACGGTCAGCCTCACCGCTGGCCCCGCCGACTACGAGTTCGCCCCCCTGGTCTGGTTCGATTGGGATAACTTCTGCCTCCACATTACCTGGCAGGAGATTAACGAAGAGACCCTGACGCAGGGTTGGCTCGTCGAAAACCAGGTCGCCATACCCGAGATTCTGGCAATCGGAGATGGCAATCAGAGTCTAAGCGAGATACCTTAACCTTAAGACCCCGCACCCGCGGGTTCTTTTTTTGCCCTAATTGAGTCAGTTGCACCGACCGGTTACACCGACTATCCTAGAGACAGATGGCCAAAAAATTCATTGAAAAAGCAGCCGAGGCTCCGGCCCGTATGTTAGAGCGCGCCGTTCTTGACACCGAAAAACTGGCCGGCAAGATGGGTGGGCGTAAAACTCTGGCCGCTGCCAAAAACTACTGGCACATTTTAGGACCAGGTTTGACCACCGGCGCCTCCGATGACGACGGCTCGGGCATCGCCACCTACTCGCAGACGGGCGCCCGCTACGGCTACGGTCTCTTGTGGCTCGCTGCCTTTACTTTTCCACTCATGGCCATCGTGCAAGAGATGTGTGCCCGCATCGGCCTGGTCACCGGACAGGGTCTCGCCGCCAACATCAAAAAGCACTTCCCCCGCTGGGTACTGTTGACCGCCACCATGCTGCTCTTCACCGCCAACACCTTTAATATCGGAGCCGATATTGGAGCGATGGCCGAAGCGGTGCGTCTCTTTCGACCCGAATGGAGTTTTGGTCTCATCGCCATCGGCATGACCGCTCTGATCTTGGGTCTGCAGATCTTCACCCCTTACAAAAACTACGCCAAATACTTGAAATGGCTGGCTTTAGTGCTGCTGTCCTATATTTTTTCGACGCTCTTGATAGACGGTTTAGACTGGATGGCCATCGGTCGGGCCGCTATCGTACCTTCGCTGGCCAATATTGATCGCGACCAGATTATCTTGATCTGCGCTATTTTGGGTACAACCATCTCACCCTACCTGTTTTTTTGGCAGACCTCGCAAGAGGTAGAAGAGGAGATCGCCAGCGGCGAGACGAGTATCGCTTCGCGCCGCAATGGGCTACAACCGGAACAGATCAAAGATATGAGGGTGGATGTCTGGTCAGGCATGTTTTTATCCAATTTGGTAATGTTTTTTATTATCACCGCTACGGCCGCCACACTCAACGCCACCGGCATTACGAACATTGAGACCGCCGCCCAGGCCGCCGAAGCCCTACGCCCCTTAGCCGGTGATTATTCTTACGCCCTCTTCGCCATCGGCATTATT
This sequence comes from bacterium, assembly GCA_030647115.1. Lineage (GTDB taxonomy): Bacteria > Patescibacteriota > UBA1384 > CAILIB01 > JAUSJZ01 > JAUSJZ01. Next base: position 36,690 of record JAUSJZ010000012.1, on the reverse strand, counting down.
GGAGTGTGTCTGTTGGGTATTCCGGTTCTCGCCGGCTCGGCCTCATACGCCATCTCCGAGAGTTTCGGTTGGCGCCAGGGTTTAAGCTATAAACTGAAACAGGCCTACGCCTTTTACGGGGTAATTATCTTGTCGGTTTTGATTGGATTGGGACTCAATTTCGTCGGTCTTGACCCGATTAAAGCGTTGATCTACTCGGCGGTCGCCAACGGCCTGGTCGCCCCGGTCGTTTTGGCCCTAATAGTCATATTAAGTGCCAATAAGAAAATTATGGGTGAACGGGTCAATCACCCTATCACCACCTGGCTCGGCTGGATTACGACCGCCATTATGGTCACCGCCGGCGTCGCCACCATCTGGTCGTTTTTCTAATATAGATTATCTAGGGTGGGGGTCCACTCACTCGCCCGGGCAATCCCTTGTCAGGCCCGCGTCGGCTAGATCTAACTTTCTACTACCAACGAACCGAATCGGCACCGTAACGTCAAACATCATAAATGTTATTTGACTATAACGGTACCGTCAGTAATCGAGAGTTAGATTACGCCGCCGTCGAACCTGACATTCCCGGGCAGTTCGTTCGCAGACCCACCCTAGATAACCAACTGTAAAAATACCAGATGGTGCGACTACCTGGTATTGTTTGTTAACTGATAACCGGCTAAAGACCAATGATGTCTGGAGCCGACCTCAACCACCCACGGTTGACAGGCGGCGAAAGATATTATTGGTCTTTTTGCGGCTTTCAAGCCACAAACCGATACCCGATACCGCGCACGGTCTGAATCATTTTGCCCGCTCGGTCTTTCAGTTTCGCCCGCAGTCGTTTAACGTGCACATCCACCGTGTTGTGCAGCGGATAATCATCCCACCCCCAGACCTCCTCCCAAATCTGTTCGCGGTTAACCACCTCACGGTCGTGCTCCAAAAAATACTGCAGCAAATCAAATTCGCGCCGGGTTAAAGTTAGTTCTTGATTGTGAAAAAGCAGCTGGCGTGCCCGGGTGTCCAGCATCAGATAGTCAGTACGGTAGATACAGGTCGATTGTTTGGAACCGCGGCGAGTTAACGCCTGAATACGGGCCGTCAGTTCGCGCGGTGAGTACGGTTTTGTCAGATAGTCGTCGGCGCCCGTTTCGAGCCCTTTGACCTTGTCTTCAATCTCATCACGGACGGTCAACATCATGATGGGCGTACTGATACCGTCTTGGCGAATTTCGTGACAGACGGTGAGGCCATCGCCGTCGGGCAGGTTCAAGTCGAGCAAGATAGCCGAGTAACGGTTGACTTGGGCCTTAAAGAGACCATCGCGGGCCGTACTGGCCGTATCGACGTGCATATTTTCACTCGACAATTGCAAAGCCAGTTGATTGCGATAGTGCGGTTTGTCTTCAACTACTAGTACACGCATTGATGGATATTACTAGTTACAGACTAAGTTAACCAGATTAACATGACAAAAAGATTACCTGATAGGTGTATTTATGAGAAGGGGCGCGGCGACAGCCGCGCCCACCTGGATCGGGTAAGACGGGTCGTCCGGCAGGAACCAGATAAACCCCGCGAACAGGAGCAACAAAACACCGACAACGACGATGATGGTCAGGCACATGACCAGGTTTGATGACCACGGCTTCAGATAGCCGTCACGATCGCGTTTCAGCAGGACACGTTGCAGCATGGTCGCCTCCTCTCAACTCACCTTGCCGCCAGTCTAGCCAATTTTGAGCACCTTGGCTAGCTTTTGCCACTGCTTTAGCGTCAGTTCTTGCGCTCGCGCTGTCGGTTCAAGATTGGCTTTAACCAAAAGCAGCCCAATCTCCTCTTTGCTAAGGCCTAAACTGGCCGCCAGGGCGTTTTTAAGATTTTTGCGGCGCTGGGCAAATCCACCCTTAACCAATTTGAAAAGTGCCTGGTCGCTAGCCGCAATCGGTTGGTCAACGTCGAGACAGATTACGGCCGCATCTACTTTCGGTACCGGGTAGAAATTGGCTCGCGGCACCGGACAGACCAGGTGCCCGGCGGTGTAGAACTCGGTGATGACCGAGAGCAACCCGCGGCTACTGTGACCAGCCGGAGCCAACAGACGGTCAGCCACCTCTTGTTGGAGCATCAAAATTAATCGGGCCGGACGCGGCGCTTGCGTTAACAGAGCGTTCACGATGAAAGAGCTAATGTTGAAGGGCAGATTGGCCATTACCAGGTACTGGCCGTCTTTAAAATGATAGCTACGGTCAAAAGTGGTCGCATCGCTTTCGATAATTTTGAGTTGGCGCGGATGGTGCAGATAACGGTCAAGGTTAGCCGCCAGACCGTGGTCTTTTTCGATGGCCAACAGCTGGCCCCCTTTGGGTAATTTATCCAAAATGGCCCCGGTCAAAACTCCCAGACCCGGCCCAATCTCTAGCACCCGCTGCCGCGCATCAACCGCCTCTTTACCGGTCAGGGCTAAGGTAGCAGGAGTAAAAGGGGCGAAACCGGCCGTCACAATCTGCTCGACAATCTGGTCGTTAATTAAAAAGTTCTGCCCTAAATCGTGGTTGGGCCGCTTTTGCAATTCACGCAGTCGTTCTTGAATTGAATCCAAATTATCCATTAGGGGGAGAATAGCACTTTTTGAACCGGTTGCAAAACTCCTGCTTAACAAAAATGTTCTGTTTTTAAGGCGAAAATAGCGAAGGCGGAGGAGGCGTATCAAACAGATACGTCGACGAGGCCTGAACTATTTGCCTGCCTGCCGGTAGGTAGGCAGCCAAAAACAGGACATTTTGGCTTGAAAGGGAGTTTTACAACCGGTTCTCTGTGAGTATAATAAAGAAAAATAAGAATACGCCATGGAACAAGAACCAACCGACTCGTCCGCCAGTTTTGAGCAGGTATTAATGAATGACCCGGCCACTGCCATCAAAACGGCTCGCGAGGCCTTGGTTACAGCCGAACGAGCCCGGGACGACGCGGCCACTAAACTCTGGCGAGAACGGGAGCGGCAAGCTCGAGAGCGCGAGATTAGTGTTATACCCGACCCAGATACTTTAAAAGAAGTCCCCGAAGAGGAGCAGGAGAAGGAGCAGGAGCGGGTCTTCGCTCAATTACTCCACATCTACAATGAGCTGGCAATCTGGCGCCAAGAGGAAGGCTTATTAAAAATTGATATTGAGGTTGAGGGGGTACTAATCAAAAAATTAGCTCAAGGTTACATTTTACGCGGCGAATCGGGTCACGCAGCAGACATTGAAGCCGAATACGCCGAACGTCTGCAAGATGAACAGGCTGTCACCAAAAAAGCCGCTTAATATACTTTTTCGACCCGTACCGGCAGCCGACCGGCACTGGGACTGCCAATTTCGGTAAAGGCGTCATAGGAGAGATCGATTAAGGCTCCGGCCAGACCGCCGCCCACCACCGTAACGATGGTTGACTGGCCGTTACTGGTGTTCACGACTTTAACTTTTGTCCCACGGGGGATGTTATTATTCGCCGCCACGTGATTTAGACTTTTGGTGTACCAGGTCGCCGTGCCCGTACCGTAAACTAGAATTTTAGTGCCCTTTAAAATAATTTTGGATACCGGCTTTTTGGTCACTTCGTCTTTAATCAGTTTGCGACTCACCTCTTCACCGTTCTCGCGCCGCAAGTGGTAGGTCTTTTCTCTGATACCGTTCGCTCCTGCTTGTGAAACTTTGGTCGTGCCTTTTTCGAGGGTGTTATCATTCTGTTCGACCGTCTGATACTCAATCTTCGCGCGGTCGATGACGTCAGTCTCTTCCACCCGGGTAATAGTCACGACAACCGGTTTAGTGCGTTCGTTGGTCAAAATGTTACTCTCTTGGCCCGGCTCAATTTTGTCTTGCTCGCCGAGTTCAATCTTTCTCTCTTCTAATAGCTGTTTGACCGTCGGCTGCCAGGTGCGTACCAGTTCTTCTTTGTTCCCGTCCTTGACTAACACGACCTGCGCCCGGTAGATTCTGATGACGCTACCACGGCCCAGTTGTGGGTCAGGCACCGCCGTGACGATATCTTCAGCGTTAGCCGTCACTTGCAACTGCTGCAGCATCTCGGACAGGGTGATTGGCCCGATGGGACCGAAATAGGTCTCGGGCGCCACACTTCTCTCTTTGGCCAACTGGTCGGCATTGGCGATATCGGCCCCGGCCACCGCTTGACCCGTTAGACCGGCAGCCTCGACCGGAATCACTAACCACCGTTCGCTCTGCTTCGAGAGCAAAATGGAGGTGCCGAAGACGAAAACGGGCAGAAAAAAAGCCAATATGGCAACAAGTTTTTTCATGACTTCAGTAATATACCACGGTCAAATTCAAGGCTGTGGATAAGACAGCAGACTAACTTTTATCAGAGAACTCTTTGACCAGCTTTATGAGCTGACCGAGAAAATGATTAACCGCCCTTTTAGATGTTAAATGATAGTTGCGCAAATATACATTAACGGCACAACCGTGGTCGTAATCGGTCGGTGGTTGATCATCTCTGCCAACCAGCCAATCTTTGATTACCTCAAAGGTGACATCATCTTGATGCCTGGCCTCTTTTTGCCAGTAGGTATAACCGCTCCCACCGCTTATCGTCACCAGTGCCTTAAAGCGTTTTTTGAGCAATTTCACCGCTTCGCCTCTAATGGTATAGCGATAATAATCACCATAATCTGCCTCGGTGAAACCGTAAAGTTTGTCTATCGTCAACATTAAAACGGCCGCCAAAAGCTTGAACTGTTGTACTATTTTCGGCGTTACCTTACCCAATTCTCGGTTAGTAGCCAGATCGACACAGTCATACCTGACGGTCAGGTTAAAAATTTCGCCTTTAACCGATATTATTTGATGTGGTTTACCGGCTACATAATCAGCCTCCGCGGTCAGAACACTCTCTCCAAGTAACTTGCGGAATGTTTTTTGCAACGACTTCGCCGCTTTAGTTTCCTCATGGGGTTGCCGGTCAAAATACAACCGCAGGTAAGATGATGTTGTCTTTTTCATACATTTATTATACCCAAAACCGGTAATCTTCTACCACTCACTGATTTCAATTAGGTGCCCGGGTATTTCGGTCACAAAGCGCGAGAGTGGATTCGCCACTACCGTACCGAAGTAGCGGCGTTCTTCGGCCATGACTAAATACAGGTGGCGCTTGGCACGAGTCAGACCCACGTAGGCCAAACGCCGCTCCTCTTCCATCTCGGCTACTTCGCGCAGCGCGTTGGCGTGGGGAAATAAGCCCTCTTCCATACCCATAATAAAGACGGTATCGAACTCTAACCCCTTCGCCGCATGCACGGTCATGAGGGTCAACAGACCCGGTAATTTGCCCGTAGCGCCCAAAGCGGCGTGATCGTACAGTTCACCGCGGCGTTTCTCGTTAATGGAGTCGGTATCTTGCACCAACGCCACCCGCTCCAAAAAGGCCTCGAGCGTGTCGTGTTGGGCAGCCGCGTTCTGTAGTTCTAAAATGTTTTCCCACCGACTCTCGCCTTCTATCGTACCGTCTCGAACCCAGTCGCGGTAACCGCTCTCAATGGCTACCTTCATTAATAGTTCATTAAGCGCAATTTTGTTCACCTGGTCGCGCAGCCGCTCAATGATTAAGAGCCAATCGCGCACCCGCGGCGGGACCGCGACCCCTCGGGTCGCGGTGGTGAACGGTTGATCAGATTCCGGTGATTCGATAGCGGCGCGGTACTGTTGCAGGGTTTTCGGCCCGATTTTGCGCGGCGGCACGGCAATGGCGCGTTCAAAACTAACCCGGTCGTCAGGGTTGCTTAAAAGTCGTAAATAGGCGAGTTGATCTTTAATCTCGCGGCGATCGTAGAAGCGCACGGCCCCGATAACGCGGTAGGGAATATCGGCCTTGATTAAGGCCTCTTCTAACGACCGTGATTGGGCGTTAGTGCGGTACAAGACGACAATATCCTCCAAGCTATTGGGGGTCGAGGTATTCTCCCGGATGAGCCGGCGGCATTCTTGAATCATAAACTCCCCCTCCGCCCAGTCATTGCGACATTGCACCACCTTAATCGGGTAGCCCTCACTCGCTTCGGTAAAGAGCTGTTTTTTACTACGCTGCTGGTTCTTGGCGATAATGTGGTGCGCCGCATCGAGGATATTTTGGGTGGAGCGGTAGTTCTGTTCGAGCTTAATTACCACCGCTTTCGGGTAATCTTGCTCAAAATTTAAAATGTTGCGAAAGTCGGCGCCTCTAAAACTGTAAATCGCCTGCCAGTCATCACCCACCACGAAAATATTTTGGTGGAGAGCCGCTAACTGCTTAATTAGCTGGTATTGACCCTTGTTCGTGTCTTGGTATTCATCGACTAAAATGTAGCGAAAGAGCTGTTGATATTTGTGGAGCGTCTCGGGCTGTTCGCTGAAAAGTTTGAGCGTAAAGTTGATGAGATCGTCAAAGTCAAAGGCATTGGCGGTCTGTAGTCGCCTCTGGTAGTCTTCGTAAACGGTCGCGACCAGCTCTTGAAAGTGGCTATCCACGTAATTGCGATAACCGGCCGGGTCGAGTAATTCGTTCTTGGCCCCTTCGATATAGGCTTTCACCGCCCGTGGGTTGTACTGTTTCTGATCTAAATGCCGGTCTTTCATAATTTGTCTTACCAAACTCAACTGGTCACTCGAGTCGTAGATGGTAAAGTTTTGGGTGTACGGTAGCGGGCTGTCGTTCAACTCTTTTCTCAAGATGCGTACGCAGATGCTGTGAAAGGTGCCCAGCCACGGCAAGATACGGGCCCGCTGACCCATCAATTCATAGACGCGGTGTTGCATCGCGCCGGACGCCTTATTGGTAAAGGTCACGGCCAGTATCTCGGCGGGCTCGATATGGCATTGATCAATTAAATAGGCGATGCGCGCCGTCAAGGTCTTTGTCTTGCCCGAACCGGCCCCGGCCAAAATCAAAACCGGCCCTTCGGTCGTCGTCACCGCCTGCCGCTGGGCCACGTTTAGCTGTTCTAGTATTTTGTTTGTCACTCCCTGTATTCTAGCTGTAAAAAAAGCGCCGTGCCAGAAGACACAGCGTAAGTTCAGGTAATTGCGCGACTAGGCGGGTACGGTCAGGGGCCACAGTTCGATGATGTTCCGTAGCAGCTGTCCCATCTCTACCTCTACCCCACAGGGTTGAGCGAACAGCACGTAATCGGCCAAGCTATCATTGAATTCCGATTCCGGCTGACAGAGACAACTGGTGAGAATGATGGTTGCCCGCGGATGCTGCTGCCGAAATGACTGCACGGTGTCGACTACCAGCTGGCGGGCCGATGGGCCGGCGTAGAGACAGACCAGCACACCCGTGTCATCGGTAATTCCGGTTAGAGCCTGGCCGACCGTAACTAGTTGCTGGCCCCGTAACAAGCGGCCGGTACCACGTTCGCGTTCGGGGGTACCAGGACCTGTCTCTTGAATGATCGGAGCCGCCTCCAACTTGAATAGGTCCCAAGCCAACCGGCCGTAGGTGCTCAAATCCTTACCCTTGCCGTTCGCCACCGTCACTGTCAGGTCGGTCTGTCCGGTATCCACCGTACCATCGGTAAAACCCGCCGTACGACGGTAAGAGCCGAAGCAGACCTGGAGCGGCTGGCCCTTCAGGGCGGTCAGAACAGACGGCAGCCGGTTGCGCGTGAAATTGACGAACCCCTGCGCCGTACCGAAGATTTCGGGCATGCTATCCTCCTTAACCGCTGTCGTAGCGGTTAGCTGTAAGTTAGCAGTAGTTGCTCTGCTTGTCTATAAGATATTTATTAAACCAACGGTACAAACTGAAAGCCCGGGTATTCTTCTTTAGTAAAGTTCGCTCCGTCGCGCACAATTTTGGTAATAACATGGTCACCGCCGTGCGACTCAATGGGTATCACCAGTCGCCCACCTTCGCGCAGCGCCGCTCGTAGTTTAGGTGGAGTCATCGGCGTCGCCGCACTGACTAAGATTGCATCATAAACCGCCTCTTCGTTTATCTGATCTTCCCAACTGCCGGAGCGACAGATAACGCGGGTAAAGCCCAAGCGCTGTAAATTGGCCTGCCCGAATTCAAACAGTTCGGGTATAATCTCGACCGCCGTCACCGACCCGCTCTCACCTACCATTTGGGCCAGCAGCGCCGCCGTCCAGCCACTACCCGAGCCGACATCCAACGCGTGTTCGCCCGGCTGTAACTGCATTAACTCCAACATAAAAGCGACCGTCATCGGTTGACTGTTTGTCTGACCCGCCCCAATGGGTATGGGCACGTTCTCGTCAGCCACATCTTGAAACTCGGGCCGCAGAAATTCCCGCCGCGGTACCGTATTGAAAGCTTCAATAATATTGGGTGTTTTTAAGATACCGGCTTCGCTCAACTGATTAATAATGGCGTCAGACATTGGTTTATTTAAGAAGATAAATAATAAAAACCGCCAGCGCCACCCGGTAGAGAGCAAACCAGCCGTAGCTCATCTTTCTGACCAACCCGAGCAAGAAGGAGATGGCCACCATACCGGATACAAAGGCAACTACGGCCCCTAAAATTACCGGCCCGTTGATGACAAAGCTTTCGCCCCCGGTACGATCTAGCAGTTGGGCAATGGGAGTTAAGGCGATGGCCGGCGCGGACAGTAAAAAAGCATACCGGGCCGCTTCTTCTTTGTTCATGCGCAGACCCCGCGCCGCCGTGATGACGATACCCGAGCGGCTGACACCCGGTATCAGAGCCACTACCTGTGCCAGACCCAAATAGAGTGACTGTCCGAAAGAGGGTGCCTTGCACTCGGCCGTAGTACCCAAAGTTCGTTTGGGCAGTTGGCGCGCCCGCCAATCTACCAACCACAATAAAATACCAAAGATTATTAACATGTAAGCGGTCAGAATTGGTCGATGATCAAGATTGGTGCGTAGCGGGCCCGTAAAGTAAGCAACCGCCGCCGTCACTAAAGTCGCCCAAAAGAGCGACCACTTGAGACCGTTTAGTTTGCCTCTGACTAAATCCACCCAATCGCTCCAAAAATAAACGATAACGGCCAACAGGGTGCCCAGGTGCAGCGCGATCTCTAACCCGGCCGAAATGTCGGGCCAGTGCAGCACCGCCGTGGTAATCACAAAGTGGCCGGACGAAGAGACGGGCAAAAATTCGGTGAAGCCCTGTATCAGACCGAGCACGACCATCATGAAGAGGGTCATTGGTCGGTTCCTTTTTTAGCCGGTAGATAATCACGCAACCAGGCGGCTTCGCGGTAGATCAACCAACCGGCACCAAAACCCAAAATAGCCCCGGCAATAATATCGGTTGGATAATGAACACCGGCCGCCACCCGACTAAGAGCGATAGCGATGGCCAATATTAGGCTACCAACGGCCAGTTTACGGTAGTGCATCAGCCACAAGATAGCCGTAATACCGAAAGCGACCGCCGTGTGTAAGCTGGGGAAACTGGCCTGGTCGACCAGCACGTTGAAGGCAATAATGTCGTGATAAAAAACGGCCGGGCGCGGCCGATTAATAACTACGTCGGCCACTTGGGTGGCAATCATGGTCAGAAATACTGTTAACGTCGCCAAAACCACCGTTTTTTGATGGTGGTGGTGATGCTGCTGCCCCGGTCGATACCAAAGCCAGATAAAAACCAACAGATAGATGGCGATACCGTAAAGAGCAATGCCGAAGACCCAAATGGCCACTTTAGGATTCAAAACCAAACTATTCAGACCGCGAAACCAGTGTTCGTCAAACGCCGCGAGCCATGATGTCATTGACTTCAGTTTAACACTTAATCATCTGTAACAGAAAAGGCGCGGCAGGATTGCCGCGCCCGAGGTTGGACTGGTACGGAAGCCAGGAGGAACTCCGTGTCCAGTCAATCACTTCGGACCGTCGCGAATACGGACACCCATCTTTCCCTCCGGTCAGACCCAGGCCATCACCTCTCGGTCGCGCTGTAGATCGTGCGCTAGCGGAAGGTGCAGGCCTGGCTGGCGGTGCGGTGCGTGGTGGTAGGCGCGAATTGAGTGATCCTGCCCGACAGACGACACATCATACGCGTTCTCCGATACCATTAAAATAGTACGATCCACCGCAAATAGCAAGATTGCGTCATAATGAAGTAATGAGCGCCAAAATTACCCCAATTGTGGATGATTTTTTAGAACACTTAGAGGTGGAACGACACCGCGCTACCAATACTCTGACCAATTACCGCCGCTATCTCACCCGTTTCTCGAATTGGTGCACCGAACACGAGATTACTAAGCCGAGTCAGCTCAACCCCGACAACATCCAAAAATTTCGGGTCTGGCTGGCCCGGTTTGAGGATGAGAACGGCGAACTGCTCTCGCCCCAGACCCAAGGCTACCACGTCATCGCTCTGCGCTCGTGGTTGCGTTTCTGTGCCAAGCGCGATATCGACACTTTAAGCGCCGATAAGATTGAACTGCCTAAAATGTCACTACCTGAAGTTAACTTTTTGGAGCCCGACGAAGTGGCCGACCTGATTGGTTCTATCAATACCGAAACCCTAACCGGCAAACGCGACCAGGCCATTTTGGAGTGTCTCTACTCCACCGGCTTGCGCGTCAGCGAACTGACCAAACTATCGCGTGACAGACTCAACATTGATCGGGGGGAGATAACGGTACGAGGCAAGGGCAACAAAGAACGGCTGGTGTTTTTGGATGACGCCGCCAAAGAGGCGCTGCACGAGTACTTTAAGGCCCGGCCAGATAATGCCGAAGCTGTCTTTATCGCCCATCGCAAGGTGACCAACCCTGATATTCTGACCGACCAGCGGCTCACGCCGCGGTCAATCCAACGCATCGTCTCTAAAAGAGCGTCCTTAGCCGGATTGACAAAAAAAGTGACGCCGCATACGCTACGTCACTCTTTTGCCACTGAACTTTTAATGAACGGGGCTGACCTGCGCTCGGTGCAAGATATGCTCGGCCACAGCTCGGTTACCACCACTCAACGCTACACTCATGTGACTAATAGCCAGCTGCGTTCAGTGCACGCCCACTTTCACGGCAAAAAAGATTGACTTGGCGCTCTAGTAGTGGCTAGATTAGTTTGAGGAGGCACCAATGTGCACCACCACTACCGACCTGTTTTACGCCTCTGAAGAATCGCCGTTGCTCGACCTCATGAGTGACGCCCATATCACCCGCTGGCGCCGACCGGCTCCCAATTTGATTATCGGTCGAGTGCAGGGTCACGCCCGTTTCGGGGGCACCGAGCGCGACCGTATTCAAGAGACAGCCTTTTCGGTCGTCTGGCACCTGCCCCATTGCCAATCCCGCAAACGTGGTACCCGCGGTGACTGCGATTTCTGGCATCTCGACCCCATGTTGCCGATTGATACTTATGAGTATTGGCACATCAGAGAGCAGTTGGCAGCTCTGTTGTCACCCGAACCGCCGCTGCCGGCGCATCAAAACAATCAGCCCTTTGCCGGTGTCATCTTCGAAGCTAAGTGGCAGCAACTGGCTTATCACGTCTGGCATCGCGGCGGCATCGAGTTCTGCGTTCGGGCAGTAGTGCGCTACTTACCAGGCGACGAACCCAGTTGGGGCGACTATCACGGTCACCAGGTACCCGCCTTTATCGAGCACCAACTGATAACTTCTGCGCAGCCGGTATCAATCAGAGTCGTGCTCCTCGATCAGACTCATCGGCCCGATGCCGGCATCATCTGTCTCGGCTCACCCTATCGCTTCACCGCCAATCAGACCTTCGAGATCTGGAATAGAATCGCCTACACCCGACTCATACCCGTTTGCCACCACTACCAAGGTGTTAACCGTACCTACGCCCAAACCTGTTACCATCAATAACGCCGCCCTCACGGGCGGCGCCTTTTTTGCTGCTTACATTCTGTTAACTTATTCGTTCAGTCCTACCCCTTTTTCAATTTCTTCTGGAGAATCGGCCGGGGGAGTTGCGTCTGGTTTGGCCCCGAGGAATCGTTTATACCACGGCACTTTAGGTGCCTCCGGTGCCGGTTCTGACATTAGGTCGGGAACAGGTACCGGTTGTACCGGCGTCATCGGTTCGGTCGGTGCGGGCATAATTGGTTCGGTCGGTTGTTGGACACTGGGGAGCCGATCAGCGGCACCAGCTGGAGTCGGGGCTTCGGTTGTGTCAGGAATCACCGGTGCTCCTTCCGGTTGAGGCAGGGTCGGTGCGGGTACGGGTGTCTTTGGTTCAATCTCACTCATAGCAACAAATTACTTGTTTTACTTTAGAATGGCTCCAATAGTAGCTGGCTGCCTAACTGCGGTACTTGATTACTTTGATCTTCGGCAGCGCCGTACATGTCTGATGCCAGATCATCCATCTTCTCGAGCGGCAGCAACATCTCCTCTCCGGGTCGACGATCATCTTTAAGACGCAGGTAGCGTTTTGCTTCTTGGTACTGCTCTCTGATCATCATACCACCTCGACGAATAATTCGTTCAGCAGGAGTATAAATTGTGACGATATCAAGATAAATCATTTAGACTTGGTTTGGTTCGAGCCGGCGCGGGGCTTTGGCCTCCCCAGCGGCATTGAGATAATTTTTAATGTGTTTCAGGTAGCGGGCACGGTGACGGGACTCTTTTTCCAGATCAGCAATGGGTACGCTCGTCTCGGCCGGTGCGCTGCCGGTCTCTTCGATCTCGACTGCCGCTATTGGTTTGGCCGCCACCGGTTTGACTGATACCAATTTGACCGGCTTCGTTGGCCGGTCCACTTGGTCGATATCGTTGGGTTCGTCAGTCAGATTAATAATGCTGTTCTTCATGGTGAAATTAAGCGATTGTAACATAAATTTCGATCTGTTGCAAGAAGTTGGCCGTTCTGATACAATGTGATAGCTACAAATAAGTAGTTCCAAAGTAACAAATCACCTTTTTTCCCGCGACGGTCGGTACCCGCAAGGTCGGTGTCGACAAAGTTTCCCGGGACTAAAGTCCATAAAAAGGGATGAAATACGAGATCACTTTTATAACTCGCGGCAGCGAAGAGGCGGCCGCGGCTGAAGAGCACGTCAAGACCGTGCTAAGTTTGGGTGCGAATCAAAAACTTAACTTTACCGCGACCCACAAGTGGGGTCGGCGGGCGCTCGCCTACCCGATTAAGGGTGAGCATTCGGGTTATTACACCACCCTAGAATTCGAGTCTGAAGGCAACGCCGTTAACTTATTTGATCACGCGCTGCGTCTCAACCGTAACTTTATTCGCCTGCTTATTACCCAAGGTTTTGATAACCCGGTCGCTCTAACTAGTGAATACAAAGAGGCCGCTGTAGAATCACCCGAAGACGCACCGCGTTCGGCCGAGGAGTCGTTGCGCCGTGAGAGTGGTACCGGTGCCACCAAACCGAAGCTGGTCAAGAAGACACCCGTTAAGAAGACCGAGCCAGTTGAGGTCAAAGATGAAAAAGAACGCCAAGAACAGGTTGCCGCCGCTCTAGAAGATATTTTGTCCGACGACAGCGAAACTAAAGAGAAATAATATCTAGCTATGGCTATAAATCTCAATCGAGTGGAAGTCATCGGTAATCTCACCCGCGACCCCGAACTACGCTACACTCCTAACGGTCGGGCGGTCGCCAGTTTCGCCGTCGCCACCAATCGTCGTTGGCAAGATCAACAGGGTAATTGGGTTGACGCCGACCCCGAGTATCACGACGTCGTCGTTTGGGCTAAACTGGCCGAAGGAGTCAACCGCACTCTGAAAAAAGGAGACCGCGTCTTTGTTAACGGCCGCCTACAGACCCAGTCATGGGAAGGACAGGATGGTAACAAACGTACCCGCACCGAAATTGTGGCTGATACCGTTATCGGTCCCGACCAGGTCATGCGCGCCGGTAACGAACCGGGTAACGGCCCCACCGTTGGCTCGGCCGCTCCGTCTTTTGCTCCGACGCCCACCGCCACTCCAACCTCTGCTCCTACTGCTGCTCCATCATCCGCACCTGCCTCTGCTCCAGCCGCTCCGGCATCTGTCCCCGCTCCTGCCTCCGCCCCCTCGGACGACGAAATCAACATTGAAGACATCCCCTTTTAAAAATTTTTATGAAAAAGAAACGCAACCCTTTTAACACCCATCGTAACGTCGAGATTGACCACAAAAATGTCGAACTATTAAAGAAGTTCTTGACCCCGACCGGTCGCATCAAGATTCGCCGCTACACTAACTTAACTGCCGCTCAACAGCGCACTATGGCCCGCGCCATCAAACGCGCCCGGCATCTTGCCCTAATTTCGTTCACCCGCTAATAGTTATGAACTCATTGCAAAACTACCTTTCTAGACCCAAACTGTCTGGTTTTGGCTACAAAGAGTTCAGGACTCGTCAACGTATCAGTTTGATACGCCTCCTCATCCTTCACTCTTTTCGCGAAAAACCAAACAGTTTGGCTGAATCGGAAGTTTTGCAATAAGTTCTATGGATTTAGGAGACATCAAAGACGGCCGCACCATCGAACTCGATGGAGTTGCTTTTTTGGTCGTCAAATCACAGCACGCCAAAATGGGCCGCGGCGGTGGATTAGTTAAGGCCAGACTCAAAAACCTCAAGACCGGAGCCACGATTGAGCGCAACATCAAACAGGGAGACTCCTTTACCGAAGCCGAAGTAGCTCGTTCGAAAGCGACCTACCTCTACGCCGACCCCAAAGAAGCGACCTTTATGAACCAAGATGACTACGAACAGTTCACTATTGACCGCAGCGCTATCGAATCACAGCTCAAATTCTTGGTCGAAGGCACCGATGTCGATGTCCTCTACGTCAGCGACGAACCGGTCGGCATTGATTTGCCCGTCAAATTAGAATATCGCGTCACCGACACTCCGCCCAGCGTTAAGGGCAACACCGTTTCGGGTGGCAGCAAACAGGCTAAAATTGAGACTGGAGCTACCGTTTCGGTCCCCCTCTTTATCAAAAGCGGTGATATAATTCGAGTGAACACCCAAACGGGTGAGTACGTCGAGCGAGCAACTAGCAGCTAGTAATCTTTAGTAACTATGGCCAACCTCTTAGCGACTACGCTTTTGGGTAAGACCGGGTTTTTGCGACAGATTGATTTAGGTGGAGTGCAAGAGTTACTGGTCACACCCCAAAACGGCACCTTGGTCGCACTCAAGTTCGCCAAACAAACCCTAGCCGCTACCGCCGTGGTCGATATAACCGCCGACCGACTCAATTTTTCTAATTTAGAGCCCTATCAGTCAGAGACGGTTAAACTGCTGGGGTTGAAGGTCTACACCGAGACCGGCTCTTTATTGGGTCTGGTCGGTGACGTTTGCTGGAATGCCCCCACCCTCACCCTACAGACCATCACCGTGATGGATTCACAACAACGTACCAGTCGGGTCATTGCCAGTCGACAGATTGTGGAGATCACCAGCAACGCCGTCATCGTCACCGCCGACGAAGCCCTCTCGCTCAATTTAGCTACTGTTCCAGCTGCCTAACCGCCGCCGGTTTTGTTTCGATTTACGATATACTAGAGACACATGTTTAATCAAAAGGAGGAGCAGGCCCTGCGGCACTCGTTGCAAGATTTAGCGCACGAGACCAACCGCCTGGCCTCAACTATCGACAGCATTGAAAAGACCGGCCAGTGGTCCACCTACGCCCGACCGCGGCGGTTTCTGTTTTTTAGTTTTTTGAACGGCCTAATGATTGCGCTCGGCTCCACCATCGGCTTTGCCCTCGTACTTTATTTCTTGCAGCTCTTGGGTTATTTGCCCATCATTGGCCAATTTTTTCATTTCTTGAGTTCTCGCGCCGGGGTTAAATAAGAGTTTTTTCTAAAAACACGAGTGCCCTGGCGGAAGCCGCCAGGGCACAGGGCGATCCCTGCCTACCCTGCCTACCGGCAGGCAGGCGGCAGGCAGGCAAGGTTCGAGAACCAAGGATCAGGGTCAGGAGTCGCTGGGCACCAACCCACGGCAGCGGCGGTCCCAGTCGCCGAAGCCGAGCCAGCGGCAGCGCCAGTAGAGCCGACCGTCGCCCCAGAACAGGTACAACACGCACCGGCGGCCATCGGGGTCCAGAATGACCGTGCCGGTGGCGACGACGTAGATGTCGCCCCCCTCCACGGCTTCCTTGAACCAGGTGGGGATGCGGGGGTCGTCCCAGTGACGGAACAACCAGTCTAGGATGTGCTGGTCGAACTCGCGCCGACCACCCATTCGCGGCCGGATCCTCTTCACTAACTCCTCGCCAGTCAGGTACGTCTCGCTGTCCTGGTGCAGGCAGGCGAGGGACATACCCGCAAAGAACCCGTCGACCCAGCTCCCATCATCGTCAACCGCCTCGCCGTCCTCGATCACCTTCCAACCTTCGAGGCTGGCGGCGAACAAGGGCAACAGGGTCAGTTTGAGCTGCGCGATCACCCAGTCCTCGACCTCTGCGAAGTTGTTGAGGATCCACTGCAGGGCCTGTCGGCCCATCTTCAGACTCTGGCCGATGCGACGGAGCAACTCCACCGCTTGGCCAAAGGTCCGTTCGTCTGACTGTGCACTCATGTGCTGTGTCCTTTCCTTCGTCGCGGGTTTTGTCCCCTACGACGCATCACTAGCAAGTACCATAGCTGACAACAGGTTAAAAGTCAAGGTCTGGAGCCGACCTCAACCACCCATAGTTGCCAGTAATCAAAACAAAAAACAGACCTGGCCGAGCGTCAGTGCGGGAATGTCAGCTAAGACGGCGGCGTAATCTAACTCTCGACTGGCTGGATGAGGTGATTAGAGCTAAATGATGTTAATCGTTTAGCGTTATCACCTCATACCGTTCAGATAGTAATCTAAAGTTAGATCTAGCCGACGCGGGCTGACAAGGGACGCCCACACGAGCGAGGCTCACGGTCTGTTTATTGTTTGATCCTACATCATCCCCATTCCATCCATCCCGCCCATACCGCTCATATCGCCCATGCCGGCGGCAGCATTCTTGTTATCCTTTTCAGGCAAATCGGTGATGGCGGCTTCGGTCGTTAAAATCATACCGGCAACCGAGGCGGCGTTTTGCAACGCCGAGCGGGTCACCTTATAAGGGTCAATGATACCGGCGGCAATCATATCAACGTATTCGCCCTTGGCGGCGTCGTAGCCCATACCGGCGTTTAGAGTGCGCACTTTTTCAATAATCACCGCGCCTTCTTGACCGGCGTTTTTGGCAATCTGGCGAATCGGCTCTTCGAGCGCCCGGCGGATGATAGCCACCCCCACCTTCTCTTCGTCGTTGGCCTCTACCTGATCAAGCGTCGCAATAACATCCAAGAAGGCCACTCCACCACCAGCGACGATTCCCTCATCCATCGCGGCGCGGGTCGCTTCGAGAGCGTCTTCGATACGGTGCTTCTTCTCTTTCATCTCGACTTCGGTCGCGGCGCCGACTTTAATGACTCCGACTCCGCCGGCTAGTTTGGCCAGCCGTTTCTCGAGTTGTTCTTGATCGTAATCACTCTCGGTCTGCTCAATCTCGTTTTTAATCTGGGCGACGCGCTCGTCGATGACTTTCGGGTCACCGGCACCGTCAATAATGGTGGTGGTGTCTTTGGTGGATACCACCCGACGGGCCTTACCCAGCTGTTCTACTTCGGTCGCCTTCAACTCCAGACCCAAATCTTCAGTGATAACCGTACCACCGGTTAGGGTAGCGATATCTTGGAGCATGGCCTGACGACGGTCACCAAAACCGGGTGCTTTGATAGCGAGGGTGTTAAAGGCACCTCTAATCTTGTTCAAAATCAAAGTCGCTTGGGCCTCACCCTCAAAATCTTCGGCGATGATGACGAGGTTCTTCTTGCCCGAAGCGGCTAATTTCTCGAGTAGCGGCAAGATGTCGTCTAAGGCACTAATTTTTTTATCGGTGATTAAGATGAACGGCTCATCGTATTCAGCCCGCATCGTCTGGGTGTCAGTGATGAGGTAAGGGCTGACGTAACCCTGGTCGAACTGCATGCCATCAACCACTTCGTGCTCGAGACCGAAACGCTGACCTTCTTCAACCGTCACTACGCCGTTCTCACCGACCTGCTTAAAGATCTCGGCAATCAACTTGCCGATCTGGTCGTCACCGGCCGAGATGGTGGCCACCTGGGCGATACGTTCACTATCCCCCTTGACCTCTTGCACGTTCTGCTTCATGGCCAAAACGATGGTCTCGACGGCTTTGTCGATACCGCGCTTGATGGCAATCGGGTTCGCCCCGGCAGTCACATTCTTGAGGCCCTCTTTGGCAATGGCTTGAGCCAGTAAAGTAGCGGTGGTGGTACCGTCTCCGGCGACGTCATTCGTTTTGGAGGCCACCTCTTTTACTAATTGGGCCCCCATGTTTTGGAACTTATGCTCCAGCTCCACTTCTTTGGCGATGGTCACACCGTCGTTGGTGATGGTCGGTGAACCGTAGCCTTTGTCTAAGAGTACGTTGCGACCTTTGGGCCCCAGCGTTACCTTGACGGCGTTAGCGATAATATCAATACCTTTGGCGATTTCAGAGCGAGCGGCCTCACCGAATCGGATGTCTTTAGCCATATGATTTCTTCTTACTTTATATTAGTTGGCGTAGTTAATACCGGGCACATCCTCTATAATACCCAAGATGTGACTTACCTTGGCCACCTTTAACTCTTCGTTATTGATCTCGATTTCGTCGGGACCGTATTTTTCAAACATTACTCTGACCCCAACTTTTAAACCCATCGCGTTTAGATCTAGCTGTTTGCCGTCATCGGTATGACCGCCACCAACTGCCAGAATCTCGCCTTCCTGCGACTCTTTCTTGGCACTGTCGGGCAACACTAAACCGGAGGCCGTTGTCTTCTCTGTCTTAAGCGGGCGAATTAAAACCCGATCACCTAATGGTCTAAACATAATCTGGTAGTTACTTTTTGACTGTTAC
The DNA here is from genome assembly GCA_030647115.1 of bacterium. Lineage (GTDB taxonomy): Bacteria > Patescibacteriota > UBA1384 > CAILIB01 > JAUSJZ01 > JAUSJZ01. Next base: position 17,820 of record JAUSJZ010000012.1, on the reverse strand, counting down.
ACTATTCTCAATGTAAAGTTGGCTTTACATTTTGTCAAGTATTTTGGGGTGGATCAAATAAAAAAAGGGGGCCGCGGGGACCCCTTAAGATTACGGACGCGCCTAACGCCAGTCTGCGTCCGGAGCAAGAAGGTACTTACTGAAGGCCGAACCGGCGGCCGCGGTTTGGAGTGCGGCCTCACGTGGGAGTGGCACGGTCAGAGTAACGTGATTGGGCAACGTCAGGTTCGTACCGGCTAGAATGGCTCCGCGCAGAGTCTCACGTCGCAGACTGATAAGCGCATCGATACCGACCTTGGCCGCGTGCAACAGGAACTGTTGGGCAACCATGGTGATGGTCGAACCATCCAACTCTTCATAGTAATTCAGACCGCTCTCTTCATCTCCTTGCCGACGAATCACGATCTCCCGCCGCCGTCTGGTGCCACGTGTTATCTCGATGCTGAAGCCCGACCAATCACCCTCTGTCAGCGACAACAGATCATCGAAATGCGGGTGTTGGCTGACCTTAACCTGATAGTCACAGCTGCTCTGACCGTTCTCGACTCTGATGCTTCCGACGAAACCGTGACGCTTACGATGCCGCTTGATAGTCACCACAGCCCTACATTCACTTATCATACGGTCTCTCCTCAACCACGAAGTCAAAGAGCAGACAATCGGAGCAGTAAGGTACCCACAGTCCTCCATTCGGACGCCAGATGAGGGCATTGAGCCGCCCCTGCAGATAGGCTACCAGAGTCGCGTCGGGTTCTTGCTCAAAGCGTTGCCGTCGTTCAAACCGCTTGTAAACGTGGATCATGCCACACTGTTGCAGACAGCACCGACAGAGGTGCAGGTAAGGAATGGTTTCTCTCGTATACTGCAAGCCACAGAGGCTGCAAATGATCTGGCAATCACCATGCCTGCCCACCATCCGCCAGGGGCTACCTGGAACCTGTTCTGCACTGATGGTCGTCGGCCTCTCCAGCCCATAACACCACGAGTGCTCACACAGTTGTTGTAATCGATCGAGCTCGGCTCGAGCTTGGGCCAGCCTCACTTTATGGTGCTCGATAGCGACGTTGGCTACTGCCACACCCATATCGGTCGGTATAACCTGATGGGGTAAGTGCGTCACTACCTCCACCAAATCACCCACCACCGCATCTGTCTGACTCATCGACTTCTCCTTCATTACCACTTTGTCATATTTAGAGCCATAAAAAAAGTCCGCGACAGTTTTTGGTTAACGCTCTGGGGTCAATGTTGGTTAAACCCCGCGTAACTGTCGCGGCTTCAGGCAGCACCATCCACTTGTGATCCCCTTCCTGACCCTGGGGGCGGAAAGAGACCCATGAAGGTGCGTACTCGTCTGATGGTTACCGATATGGTTAAACATCGGAATTTATCAGACTAATCGCATTATACCTCGGGGCTCGTAGCAGGTCAATGAGCCGGGTGATCGCCTACCTTAGTACCTGGCTCTGGTGGCCGCAGGCTAAATTGTTTTATAGTATGCTACCGTCATACTTTGTAAGCCTTTTACATGGTAGGCGCGGTCGGGATTTCACCGGGTGAATCGACTGCTCTTACCTCGTGGTGCGTGGTATCGATATCGAGGAATTTGGTCTGTTCAATTTTGAAGAAGAGGTCGACCTTACCGGTAGGGCCATTGCGGTGTTTGGCGATGTGAATCTCGGCGATATTCTTGCGATCGGTGTTGCGATCGTAGACTTCTTCGCGGTAGATAAAGAGCACCACGTCCGAGTCTTGTTCGATACTACCGCTCTCACGTAGGTCAGATAGCAACGGAATTTTGGGTGAGCGTGACTCGACAGCGCGGGATAACTGCGACAAAGCCAATATCGGGATATTCAATTCACGAGCCAGTGCCTTGAGGGAACGTGAGATATAACTGACCTCTTGTACGCGGTTATCGGTACCGTTGAACTTATCGGAGCCGCCCATTAGCTGCAGGTAATCGATGATCAGAAAGTCGAGGCCGTGTTCCATTTGGAGTCGGCGGGCGCGAGCGCGCATCTCCATGACGTTGACGAACGGCGAATCATCAATAAAGATATTAGCCTCGGCCAGCTTACCCATCGCTTCGTGGAGTCGTGAAAAGTCGTTGTCGCGCAGATTGCCGGTACGCAGGCGCCAGGCATCAATGCCCCCGAGGGTACAGAGTAACCGGTCGGTCAGTTGGTCGGCGCTCATCTCTAACGAAAAGATGCCGACCGATTTATGGCCTTCCACGGCCGCCTTTTCGACAAAGTTAAGAGCCAGCGAGGTTTTGCCGATACTCGGTCGGGCGGCTAAAACGACCAGGTCCGATTTCTGCCAGCCGGCTAAGACGTTATCAAGTGCCCGGTAGCCGGTGGAGATGCCACGCAGGGCCCCTTTATTCTCGGTCAGCTCGTTAAGGCGTTCGAAAGTATCGGTTAAAACGGAGCGGATACCGACAAAATTCTGACGCAGAAATTGCTGCGAGACGGCAAAGAGTTTCTGTTCGGCCTGGTCGAGCACCACGTCAATATCCTCACCCTCTTTGAAGCCCAGTTGGTTGATGTCACTGGCGGCACTGATTAAACGACGCAGCACCGCTTTTTCGCGCACAATGTTGGCGTGGTCAACCACGTGCGCCGCCGTGGCCACCGAATTGACCAGGTCGGCAATATAGCCCGCCCCACCGGCTTCAACCAGTTTATTCGTGTCGTCGAGTCGCGATTTGAGGGTCAGCACGTCGAGCGGTTGGCGTTTGCCAAAGAGCGTCAGCACGGCGTCGTAGATTATCTGGTTACGGCGGTCATAAAAGTCGGTCGGAGCCAAGATGTCGGCAATTTTGACGATGGCGTTCTGGTCGAGCAACACCGCACCCAAAACAGACACTTCGGCGGCAGTGTTCTGTGGCGGCACCCGCACTCCCAAGAGCGGATTAACCGTGGCCCCTGTTTGGTGAAACTCCTTTTCCATAGCGGTATTCTATGGTTCTATTGTACAGCAAAGTGCGGGTTGGGGCCTGGTGTATAACCGGTGGATAGATTAGAGTCGCTCGTACTGACGGATGATGACCTTGATTGAATCCCCATCGTACGATTCAATAATCGGGATTATGTGATAAACGTGTTTATCATCTGTGCCGCAATACAGCACATTAAAATCCACACTGGGTTCGTCTACGTAAGTATATAAGTATTTCTCTTTGTCATCAGACATAAAGCCATTTGCAGGATTAACTGTGTCCATTGGTATATAGTTGTCTGAATTTGGATAGCGATACGCACATTGTTTTTGGTCATTTCCCCTGATATAAACATAATCATTGGTTTTGTTCAGAAATAAAGATAGACCAAAATCAGTGCTTACACCCGGCTCACCTCTGGTAACTTTTACCTCCCTACGATCTACGAATCTACCCACCTTATCGGCTTCATCTTGTTGCGGAATAGTTTGAAAAACGAATTTGTTATTTTTGAATGATGTGACTCGCCAATTTGCGTCACTCTTTTTTATTGCATCATTAGCGTAAAAACCACCGTAGGGCAATTGTTCATCGTTGTAGTAATCTAGCTGCAAATCGATAAAGTGTTTACGCGGTGAGACTAATTCGTCACTAAGCGAGATGTACATAGCATACACTTTGACCTCCATATTGAGCTGTGATTGTAAATCACGACTAAGAATTTTGAATAGCTCTAACCTACTGAACGAATTCTTACCGTCGACCATAAAATTAGTATAAATAGTTTCACCTTGCCCCTGGCTGACCCACAACTGCTTGCCCCTACCAAAGTCAATCTTTTTTTGAACTGTCGAATCTGGCAAGTTTCTTTGTTTATAAGCTCTCATAAATCCAAACCCGATCTCTTCGAAGGAAAAAGTAATGCCCAGCAACAGCGCTACCAGTGTGAGAGCTAGTAGCGAGCCGAGAGTGATGCGTCGGAAAATTAGTAGGACAATACCGATTACAAACATGATTGAACCGGCAATACTACCGGCCGTTGCCGCTACCGATAACCAGGCCAAACCATAATCACCCGTCAATAGCCAAACGATAATCAAAGCCAACAGAAACGGCAAGAGATAATAATATAGTGGTGTTTTTTTCATAATTTAATTGTTACCAGCTCGAACATGACAAAACGATTATGTAACCATCGTACTTGATAATCTGTTTGTCATCTACCATTTGACACAGTGTTATTAGAACGCACAAACCGTGCGCCTGCACCTGAAAAAGGAGAAACCGATGCGTCTCTGCTCGATCGTCGTCAGTCTGATGATTCTGCCCAACCTCTACGGTTGTGGCGGGTCTAACCCCCTGAACGCCAGCGGTACGATCGCCGGTCCGATCACTGCGGTCGCGACCAATTCGGACTTTCGTACCATCAGTGAGGTACCGGTCAACCACAACCGCGCCGAGGCGGACACCGTCACGTTTGCCAACCTCAACCTCCAAAGTAGTGCCAACTACCTGCTGGTCGGGGTCAAGAACAATGGCGGCACCGAAAGCTACCGCCTGATGCTGCCCCAGACAATCGCCGCCAACACAGTGACAACCAGTCTCGACCAACTACCAACCGATGCCCGCGCCGCTGTCACCAGCGTGCGTCTGTATCAGGTCCAACTGGCGACGGCCGACGATTCAACCGGTCGCTCCGCCACGTTGCTGCCAACCAGTCGCTCCGCTGACGGTAAGCGGAAGCTCGACTTCATCCTGCTCCACGGCACCTTCGCCAACCCCGGTTCGATGCGGTTCTACCAGAGCCGACTCCCCACCTGGGAGATGGATCGAAAGCTCGATCTCATCGACGGTGTTGAGGCAATCCTTTATGGTCACCTCAACCCCATCAAAGAGAGTGCCGCCTACTGCCTCTCCCGCATCAAGAACATCCCGTCACTGGCCGACGATGACCCCAAAATCATCATCGGCCACAGTCAGGGTGGTCTGGTGGCCCGCTACATGGTCGAGAACCTCGGCTACCGCAACAACGTTGTGCTGGTAATGCTGCTGGGGGCACCGAACAACGGGTTCGACCTGGCAGTGGTCACCCAGTTCGAGTTCCTCACCCTCGACGGTTTCACGCCGTCCATGGGCCTGCTGATCAACGCGGCTTTGTTCACCGTAAACATAGCCGCTAATCTGACAGCCCCAGCCATCAGGGATATGCGGGCCAACAGTTCCTTTCTGAAGGAACTGAACCAGCCGTCATACACCGGCATCGACTACCTCTCCATCGCTGGCACCTTCGAACTCGGCAGTGAGTATATCTCTGGTGTTGGTGGGGGTAGCAATAACGACACCATCGTGCCGGTCAGCAGTGCCAACTGGGATGGTCTCGCTAACGAGGCACAACGTTTGATCCGAGAACCGGTAGGAGTGTCACACGTTGAGTTGCCAAGCAGTGAGGATGCTTTCAAGCATCTCGAAAAGTACCTCAACAAAGGAATTGAAGATAACTGGTGGAACCTCACCCGTGGGCCGTTGTATGCGACGACCGACACCAGCCAGACCTACGCCTCGATGCTGCCTCCGAGCACCTCGCCAACGACCGTCACAGTCGGCCAGGTCGTTCTCGCTCACCCCGCCTCACGGTGGGACTACGGTGAGACCGGCTTCTGGTACGGCGAGGGCAAGTGGCACGCGGCGGCCAAGCGGGTCGACGTCGGGCCGCCGCTCGAAGCGGTGCAGATGGATGGTCGCAACGGCACCATCAAGTCGGGTACCAGCGGTCGCGGGTTCAGCTACCAGCGCTGCCAGAACGGTATCCTGATCAACCTCGGCACCGAAGTCTACGGCGTCAAGGGTGAGTTCTACGACCACTACCAGCAGGCCGGTGGTTGGGCCGGTGAGCTCGGCTGTCTGACAACCGAACAGCGCTACGATCAACCATCGGGCGTCAGCGGTGGCAACGGCGAGTGGGCCCAATTCGAAGGCGGCTTCATCGCCAAATTCGACGGACTCACGGCGACGGTGCTAGGTGACTTCGGCCGGGTCTGGAATACCAAAGGCAAGGGCCAAGGTGAGCTGGGTTATCCCAAAGACTATCGCCGCGCGGTGAAGTCGGGGGCACCCCAGTTCGTCAACACGACCGGCGGTTGGGGTCAGTACCAACCGTTCGAGGGCGGCTGCATCGCCGAGTGGAGCCAGACCGAACACGTCATCACCGGCGGATTCAACCGCGAGTACCTGCGCACGGGTGGCCCCGGTGGGCCGCTCGGTTATCCGCAAACGGCCAAACGCACCGGCGTGCGCTCCGGCTGCAGTGCCCGATACGGGGAAGAGCAGCTCTTCCAGTTCGGCCGCATCTGTGAGCTGGGCATCAATAACGCCTGGGCGGTCTACGGGGAGATACTGAAGCGCTACTCTGGTCCCGAGTACCGCCACGGCTTCCCCCGTGGTCCCTCGGTCAACGAGAACCACAGTCAGCCCTTCGAGGAGCTGACCATCAACTGGTAGCGGCTCCGCCTGTCGCTTCGCGATAGCGGCTACGGCCAGCTGAACAACTCGAGAACCTGAAGGGGCGCCAACCGGCGCCCTTTTTTTAATTCCACCAATTCTGACTTTAGGACTTATCATTATGGGGGGGGTGAATCTTTAGCTACCAGCCGATCAGACCCAGTGATACTCTTAATTTAGAGATAAGTAATTAATTGACATGTACCTAACAAAAAAGAAAGGGTTCACCGTTATTGAAGGTGTAATAATCGTAGTGCTCGTGTTAGTAGCAATCGGTATTTTCTCGATGTCGAAAAAGAAAGCAGCACCAACCACTACCTCTTCAGATACAGCCACTACCATCGATACGACCGCTTGGAAAACCTATAGCTCCCAAGAATCTCTACTGTCAATAAGCTTCAAATATCCTAATGATTGGTTAACCGATGAGAGTAGGGGCAGCTATCAAAAAATTTATAAAACTAATGCGGATAAGAGTCGCAACTATATCTTGTTTGATACTGCCGGTGGTTCGGGCGATACCAGCGAGTTCGGTGATGAAACAGCACACTCAAAACAGTTAATCGACGACACCAGTGTAGACATAGTTACCTTCACACATGCAAAGTTTGCAGAGCACGGCGGAGTACCTGGTGTAGATTACTTTTCGCTGGGTTATAACTACCTTGATGCTGACAAAAAGGATGAACTGATTCGAACTTATGAAGATATCTTGTCGACTTTAAAAATACAAACTCTACCCAAAGGTCAATAATTAAGTCGATAGCACTAACGGTTATTTTATATAAACTTTCTTTATTTTCTCCAGCTCTTCGCCCGGTCGATATTTTCTTTGTCCGGCCCCTGGCCGCTGCCCGGAACCTCTAAAATAAAATTGACGTGTTTGAGTTTGGGATGTTGGACCACGTGTTTCAGCCCCGCTGCTCCGATCTCCCCTTCACCGAGGTTAGCGTGACGGTCGCGGTTCGATTCGAACGACGTTTTAGAGTCGTTCAGGTGGATAGCGGTCAGGTTTTTTAAACCGATTTTCCGGTCAAATTCGGTCAACCACTCGTCAAATTTTTTTGGTTCGTGCACAGCCACACCCGAGGCGAACAGATGGCAGGTATCGAGACAGATTTTAGTCGGCAACTCGACCGCGAAGATGTGATAGAGATCATGCAGTTCGGTAATGTCGCGACCCAAAGTGCCGCCGCCCCCGGCTGTGTTTTCAATAATAAAGGCCCCGGGCTTAATTTTGTGTTCCTTAAAATGCGCGGCCAGCTTGCGGGCGGTGTGACTCAAACGTTCTTTAACGGCAGCGAAGCCGGCTCCTTTGTGCGAACCGACGTGGGTAATAGTGCCGACGGCCCCAAACTGACCGGCCAGCTCGAGGTAATGTTCCAGCGAACCGATAGAGGCGTGCCACAGCTTATCATCGGGATTGGCCAGGTTGATTAAATAGATGGAGTGAAAGTAGACCGGCACGTCGTGTGATTTAACGGCCAAGTGAAAGCGCCCAATCTCGTCACCGGTCATAGTCGATTGGCGATAATTTTGGGGTGCCGTCGGGTGGAGCTGTATCACCTCGACCCCCAAGGCATCCGCTCGTTGGAGTAGTTTACCCAAACCCCCGGACGCTGAAACGTGCGCCCCCACCCGCGGTAATGAAGTTGTCATACTTTTGCCTACTTTTTATAATTCTTCGGGCCAGATGACTTTGCCGGCCTCGTCTTCAACGATAATGGCGTTGAACGGGCAGCTTTTGGCGGCATCGAGAGCAATTGCACGCATCTTGGCTTCTTTAGCAGCATCATAGCCGGCAATATCGGTTAGATTAACCCATCCCTCACCGTCAGCTAAGGGCTGATCGGTTTTGGGTACGTTCGAATCGGCGCCGTCGCGGGTTTTGATGACCGCCAGTGACTCGTCATCCAACTCATACATCGCGGTGCCCTCTTGCAACTGAAACAACACGCAGGTGGCGGCGGTCTGACAGGCTTCTCGATCTACTCGTATACGCATATGGTCATCTTAGCAAAGTAATGGTCGAGCTGCGACTATGGCATTGACAAAGGTGGCTGATTGACCTAACCTAGCCGAAGACGAGGAGAACGTCATGCCCCAAGATTCACCGAACAACGTTGACCCCAACGCCGATGATGGCCTGACCGATTGCGGCCGCTGCAACGGTTGTCGCGATCTGTTTGATACCTGTGGCGGTTGTCTGGTAGCGGTAGGACTCGTTTTCTTCTCTCTGATCGGTTTGTTGATCACCTCTTAATCACCCTAGCCGGGTGATTTTCTATTTAAAAATCTCTTGCGCGTCTTGCAACAGGTCGGTTTGGGCGGTGGCCGGAGCCGCGACTTCCTCCAACACCACTCGAATGGCATCGACCGGAGCCGGGCCGACGTGAAATTCGGGTATGATAGTGGCCTGGGTGGCTTTGGCGAGCGCTTTGGCGAGCGCATCAAGATTGGCTTTTTGCTGCAAGGTGTCGGCGTGAAACTGATACTGCACGTACACTGGTACTCGGCCCGACTGGGCCTGGCCCACCGACGCCTGTTGCAACAGTTTGGTCAGCGAGTGATTATAATCGGTCAGTTCCGCTAGAGCCGCCTGCCACTGTTCGGGTGAAATGGGCCCCTCAAAAGTGATGGTCGGTGTCTCAACCACTACATTGGTAGTGACCGGTTCGGCGGTCGTCCCCACCTGCTCCAACCACTTGGCCGCCGCTATTTCTAACGGCAACATGGCAATGGGTGGAGTAGCCCGACTATCAATAATCGCCTCCTGCCAGTACTGCAGTAACTGTCGCCACCCTTTCAAATCGGTTTTCTTCGATTGCTCGTTATCAAACTCACGCCCGCTCTTGACCACCTCAAGCGAGACATACATCAGTCGTCGAATTAGGTCGACCATCGCCCGAGCCAAATAGGGTGGATTTACCCCTCTAGCGGCCGCTTCATCTAATAAACTAAAGGCGGCCGCGCGCTGCCCGTCTAAAATAGCCGCCACAATCTGTCGCACCAGTTGTTCGCTGCCTAAACCAAGCACCTCGCGGGTCCGCTCGGCCGTCACGTTGCCCTCTTCTTGTAGCAGTCGTTCTAATAAAGTGAGCGAATCGCGAAAACTACCCTCGGCTAAATCGGCCACCAGTTCTAAAGCCGGTTCCTCAATAGTTAAACTTTCGGCCGCAGCAATCTTGGCCAGATGCGAAACCAGTTGTTTCTCGGTCGCCCGGTGAAAATCGAGTCGTTGACAACGCGATTGAATAGTAATGGGCACCTTGTGCGGTTCGGTGGTAGCCAGAATAAACATGGCGTACTCGGGCGGCTCCTCCAGGGTTTTAAGCAAGGCGTTAAAGGCACCGGTCGAGAGCATGTGGACTTCGTCAATGATATAAACCTTCTTCGTCAGCTCCTGGGGCGGAAATTGGATCCGTTCGCGTAACGCCCGCACATCCTCCACCCCATTATTGGAGGCGGCATCAATTTCAATTACATCGAGACTGCGCCCCGCGGCAATGGCCTGACAGTTATCACAAGCATCACAGATGAGTTTTTTGGAATTGCTGTTTAAACAGTTAACCGCTTTCGCCACCAGCCGGGCCATAGTAGTTTTGCCGGTACCGCGCGGACCGGCAAAAAAGTAAGCGTGGGCGACGCGGTTTTTAGCCACCGCGGCCCGAATAACCCGCACAATGTGGGTCTGGCCGACTACTTCGGCTAAACTTTGAGGACGATAGCGACGGTACAGTGATTGATACATCTTTTCTATTCTAACAAGAATTTACTCGCAGAGCCCCTTTTTCTACCCAGCGCTGTATCTGTTAGCCAGATACGGTAACAAGCACGATAAGGCGTTGCTACAATGAATTTAAGATGTTAAATTCTACCGCTGTGTACCGCGCCGTGGCTGAACGCACGGGGCTGTCTTATCGCCGGGCGCATTTGCTAGTGAACGCCATTACCGGTGAGATTGGCAATGCCCTCGCTCAAGGAGAAACGGTGCGTTTGCCTCATTTTGGGCGCTTCAAAATACACCCCTACCCCAGTAAATCGATACCCGACCCCCAAGGTCGCGGCCATCAAATTTTAGTATTGGAGACCAAAGTCATCAAGTTTCGTCCCTCCGACGCTTGGCGTAAACGGGTTGAGCCGCGCAAAGGGTTCTTACATCGCTACGGTCAGCCCCTCGATGCCAATGGTCAGGCCCTTAATACTCCGCCCGACGCCGTGGATGAGTTGCAGCGGGGCTCCGAGCCGGCAACACCGGCCAAGCCGACCCTAGAGATTCAACCGGAAACTCCTAAAAAATCCCCCAACCTGTTAATTCTGTTCGATAAAATTGCCAAACGAAAACAGCAGCTGGCCCAGACCGCAACTCCAACTCCACCCGCAACTCCCACTCCACCCGCCGCCACCGCCGCCAGACCACCCGCTGCTACCGCCTTGCCCGTTCCCCCGGTCACGCCGACCGCGGCTGCTCCAGCCCCGGCCGCGGCCGCTCAACCGGCCCCCCAAAAACCGACCCCCGTCACGCCCCCGTCACCGCCCGATATCAGATACAATCAGGCCACCCAAGCCAAAAATATTAGTATCCGCGATCTGTCGGAAATTCGCGTTCCGAAAGAGGTGTTGAACATCTTGCCCGAACTGTTTGCCCGCCGCCATAAGGCCGCCCCGATTGAAACCACTGCCAATACCATCACCGTCGCCATGGTTGACCCCGAAAACCTGGAGATCGTGCAGTTAATCAAAAAAAGTACCGGTCTTGACGTCGTGCCGGTACTGGCTTCTTCTGAAGATATCAGTCGTATCTTGAACCAGTACTCCGGGCTCGAAAAAGAGGTGGCAGCCGTCGTTAAAGACACCGAACTCGATATCAACAAGAAAGTCATTGCCGAAGCCACCGTCGAAGACGTGGAGTCAACCGGCGACGATTCACCCACCTCTCGTATCGTCTTATCACTGTTGCGCCGAGCCGTGCGTGAAAAGGCTTCGGACGTGCACGTTGAACCCCAAGAGAAGTTCGTGCTGGTGCGTTTTCGGGTGGATGGTGTTTTAGCGGTGCGCATCAAGCTACCCATCGAAATACAGTCGGCCATTATTAGCCGTCTTAAAATTCTGGCCAGTCTGAAAATTGACGAACACCGTCTGCCCCAAGACGGGCGTTTTCAGTTGACCATCGACAAAAATAGCGTTGACTTTCGTCTATCCATCTTGCCCGTCGCTAATGGTGAAAAAGCGGTTATGCGCGTGCTCGACAAATCACAGGGCATTCTGACTCTCGAAGAGATTGGCGTGCGTGGCCAGGCCTACGACGTTATCAACGAGAACATCAAGAAAAGTTACGGCATGACGCTGGTCTGTGGGCCGACCGGTTCGGGTAAAACGACCACCCAGTACGCCCTCCTCGGTCAGTTGATGGATGTGGGAGTCAACATTGTCACCCTCGAAAACCCAATTGAGTATCGCATTGAAGGCATCAACCAGAGTCAGGTCAACCCCGACATTAAATACGATTTCGCCGACGGTCTGCGCGCCATCGTGCGTCAGGACCCCGACATCATTATGGTCGGTGAGATTCGCGACAAAGAGACGGCCGAGATTGCCATCCAGTCGGCGCTGACGGGTCATATCGTCTTATCTACTCTGCACACCAACACCGCCGCCGGGGCCTTTCCCCGCTTAATCGATATGGGCGTCGAGCCGTTTTTGATCTCCTCCTCCATCAACACCGTCGTCGCCCAGCGCTTGGCGCGCAAACTGTGCGACCACTGCAAGCAACCCTATCAACCGTCGGCGCAAGAAGGAGTCTTGATCAAGGCCGAGTTAGTTAAAATCCCCAACTATAAGGCCCCCGCCACCTTTGCTTTCTTTACGGCCAAGGGCTGCGATGCCTGCAACAACACCGGCTATCGCGGTCGTTTGGGAGTGTTTGAGGTTTTGGGCTTTGCCAACAACATCAAAGAGTTGGTGTTGGCGTCATCGCCCGACAATAAAATTGAGGAGTTGGCCATCAAAAACGGCATGGTCACCATGATGCAAGACGGTTTATTGAAAGCGATTGACGGTATCACCTCCCTCGAAGAAGTCTGGCGCGTAACCAAAATATAATGGCAAATTGGCGCTACCAGGCACGAGACGTTGCTGGCAAAACCGTCAAGGGCACGATTGAGGCCCCGTCAATCGGCCAGGCCCGAACGCTGTTGAAGGCCAAACAATTGGTCATTTTTTCGGTCAATGAGGGCGGTTCGTTCTCGCTCCTTGGTCGGGGTGCCGCCAACAAAGTCAAACTAAAACTCAAGGATAAGATTATTCTAACCGAACAAATTGCCTTGATGATTAAGTCGGGTCTGTCACTGTCTGACGCCTTGAAGTCGGTCGTGGCCGAAGGCACCAAACCGGCCGTACAGCGTATGCTCAACGACATCGCCAGTATCATTGAAGGGGGCGGTAATTTTTCGGATGCTCTAGCCCATTACCCCCAGGCTTTCGACGATGTCTTCATAGAGATGATTAAGGCCGGCGAGAAAGGCGGCAACCTCGACGAAATTATGGGGCGCATTGCCCACCAACTCGAGAAAGACTATGACATTCGCAGCAAGGTGCGCTCGGCGCTGATGTACCCGATCATCGTCATGACCTTGATGTTGGGGGTGGCCGGTATCGTCATCATTTTTGTCATCCCCCGTTTAAAAGGTGTTTTTGAGGATGCCGGAGTGGAACTGCCCTTTATCACCCGTGCCCTGTTAGGCATCTCGGACTTCGCCGTTAAATACTGGCTCTGGTTAATTTTGGTCGTTATCGCATTGGTTATCTTGGTCCGTTTCGCTTTGCGACTAGCAACCGTGAGATTGACCTGGGATCGAATCCGGCTCAAAATACCCATTTACGGCGGGATGCAAAAAAAAGTGATTATGGCCCGGTTCAGCCTCGGTTTTGCCTCCCTCATCTCATCGGGCCTGCCCATATTAGAGATTTTTGCGACCACCAAAGGTCTGGTTAGTAATAAATACATCGAGCGGGAGTTAGAATTGATGTCCGACAAAGTGGAGAACGGCCTGCCCTTTGCCAGCGCCTTACAAGAGAGCCCGGTCTTTCCCGCTATGATGACCCAGTTAATACGGGTCGGCGAAAAATCGGGTAATTTAGGCGAGACTTTTTGGGTGATATCCAACTTTTACGAGAAAGACGTCGATACTTTTACCCGAAATCTTTCGTCACTGCTGGAGCCAATTATCATGGTCGTCTTAGGCGTCGGAGTGGCGCTGTTACTTATGGCCGTCTTACAGCCGATGTACAATCTAGTTAACGTCATTTAATGTCAAAACACTGGCCACGACAATTAGGAGTGCACTTAACCGAGCACAGTTTGCGTGTGGTCGAGATTGTGGGCGGCGGAACGGTGGTGCACAGTTGGGGTCGTATTGCCCTGCCCCGACCGTTACCGTTGATGAAGAAAGATCGTAGTATACCAGAACTGGCCGATGCTTTTAAGGCGGCTTTACAGTCGACCAAACCGCGACCGGCTCGCCCGGGTGAAGCGGTGCTGACTATTGGTGATGAAGACGTCTTCTCTAAAGTGGTGACCATGCCCAAAATGGATCTGGCCCAGGCCCGTGAGGCCGCTCCGCACGAATTGGAATCTGACTTACCCCTCAAAGCCGAGAGTATGTACGTGGATGTCTCGGTGTTAAAAATTCTGCCCGACCAGCCCCAAATGGAGGCGATGGTCTTTGCCATGAACCGCGGCCTGGTAGATTGGTTTCTAGAGGCCGCCGATGCCATCCGCCTACCCCTAGTGGCCATCGAGACGGCCAGTCTCTCGCTGGGTCGGCTCTATCAAGCCAAACAACAATCATATATCACGGTTGATATCGGCTCCAACTTTGCCTCCATCGCTATCTTTGCCAACGACTTAATTCACGTCTCTAACTCGGTCAGCCTGCAAGATCCGGCCTGGGAGAAGGCGCTGGCGGCGCAAGAGTTGGCCTTTGGCCCCAACGATTTGGCGACCCAGTTTAATATCTTTCTGACCAATCTGACCGAAAAGATTATCGCCTCGCTGCGTTTTTATCAAAATCGCGTGCCGAATGCCGCCCCCATTGAAAAGGTCTTCTTATCGGGCTCCGGCGCCCGCATGCCCCACCTCGACACGGTCTTGGCCCAATACTTACAATTACCGGTCGTCATTGGTCAGCCGGTCGGCGTCACCTGTAAGGGCAAGCAAGTCTGTGATACCAGTTATTTGGCGGCCATTGGAGCCGGTATAAGAGAGAAAGATGAATAATATTAACCTTTTACCAACCAGTCGCAAACGGGTCATCGCCTTAGATCGCTACGCCCCCAAGGTACGCCTGTTGATGCTGTGTTTAGTAGCCGCTCTAGCGGTTATCTACGCCTACGCCCTGACCCAACGGCTGCGATTGCAACAGAGTACCAAAGAGGCTGAACGGGCCGCCCAGGTTAAAAGCCCCGAAGTTGAACGCTACGACGCGGTCGCCACTCAAGCCAAACAGCTATCCACCAAAGCCCAGGAGTACTTTGACGTCGTCAACCAAGATCGCGATTGGGGCAATATCTTTACCCTCTTTAAAGAGGCCCTACCGCCCAATGCTCAACTCACCAGCGTCACTACCAGCTCCAGCGGTGCGGTGACGGTCGTCAATTTAACGGGCAGTGCCGGTGATGATAAAGCGGTCGGAGTCTTGCGCGAGAAAATATTAGCCGTGGCCAAAGATAATACCAAACTGCACCTCGATGTCACCGACGCCACTATCGATTCCATCGCAGTTTCGGGCAACGACACCGCCGCCCAAAACTTTACCATGCGCGTTACCCTAACCTTAAAACCAAACCATGAGCAGTAGTCTTCTCAAAACCAAAACCGTCAAGCGCGCCCTGGCCACTATTATAGTCAGCCTGGCACTGTGGTTTGGTTTGGTGAAACCGGAGCTCAACCGCCTGCAGGCAGCGGTAGTGGCCAACGCCGAGGCCACCAAAGCCGTTAAAGTACTGGAAGATAAAAAGAAATTCGTCGTCAAGGCCGAAGCCCAGTTTGATAGTATCCAACAAGATCTGGCCGACTTAAAGTTAGCCATACCCGATGAGAACCAGACGGGAATATTAGTCTCCCAGGTAGAGGCCCTCGCCCAGAGTAAAGGAGCGACCATCAATTCGCTCTCGACAATAATCAAACCGAAGGTAGTACCGAAGCAGAAAAATACCACCTCGGATAGTAAAAATAGCAAATCCACTGCCGGCGCCGATCAGACAGCTGTTAACGATACGACTGCCAAGGCCGCTGCCAGCAAGAGCACCTTCGCCGACAGTCTGTTATCCAAATACAACGGTTTGGTGGTTTCGGTGAAGCTGCGCTCCAACTACGACGGATTACGCCAGTTTATGTCAGGTCTGACCGCCCTGAATCGGTTACTGGTATTGAACAACATCTCGGTCAGCGCCGACCAGACCGACCCCAATCAGCTGGAGAGCAACCTGACTTTCTACGCCTACTGGCAAGTACCACCCAAATGAGTAAATTAGTTAAATTATTCGTACCGGCCGCGCTACTGCTATCTTTGGGTTTATTGTTGTGGGGCGCCAACAAAGTGCGCCACACCGTCAATCAACCGACGGCCAAGAGTGTCGATATCGCCATTCCGAAGGTTAACGAGGCCGCCATTGAGAGCATGCATCAGCGCAGTACCGCCGGTCAGTTTGATACCAAAGCCGAGGTCAGCAACACCCGTGACAACCCGTTTGAGCATTATAGTGGATACGTCGCTCCGGCTGCCCCGACCACCGAACCGGCCGCCACCACCGAACCGACAACAACCACTGCGCCCGCTACTAGCGGCTCTACTGCTACCGGCGGCTCAACCGCCCCAGCCGGTTCAACTTCAAGTTCAACCGGCACCGCAACCGAAAGTTCGGGTGACAAACAGTTGCCTACCCTACCGTCAGATCTCAAAGCGGCCGGGTTTTAAGACGTCGGGTTGCTTAATAGTTTCTCGTGCACCAACTTAACGACATCGCCCGGCATCACTTCCGACTTGATTAGATAAGCGTCGTTGGTAGTCAACAGCTTTTTCAACTCGGTCATGTCTTGCACCAAGGCCGTCGCCACGATGACGGGTATGTTTTTGGTCTTATCACTGCTCTTCAGCTTCTTCAGCACATCAATGCCGTTCATTTTGGGCATCATGATGTCAAGGATGATGAGGGCCGGAGCGGCTGATTCAACCTGGGCCAGCGCCTGCTCACCGTCGACGGCCAAGACCACTTTAAAACCTTCGGCCTTGAGCCGTTCTTGGTACATAGTTTGCAAGACGTGGTCATCTTCGGCCAGTAAAATGGTTTGACCAGCGGCAACGGAACTGGAAGTTGGCTGAACGGGGGCTGCGGGGGCAGCCGGAGTTGGAGGTGTTGGTGCCATAAAAATTTATTTAGTTAGCAGTTTTAACAACCTTCTGTTTGGGGACGCTGAAGGCAAAGGTGGAGCCCTTGCCGACCGTACTCTTCACCCAGACGCTCCCGCCCATCAGCTCGACGACCGCCTTGGTGATGTATAAACCTAAACCCGTACCCATTATACCAGCGGTAGCACTCGTTTCGATACGGCTGAACTTCTGAAACAGATGTTGCCGATCGGCTTCAGCGATTCCGACACCGGTATCGGTTACTTGCACCTCATAAAAACGAGGTTTCTCGACCACCGCTACCGTCACTCCCCCCTCTTTGGTATATTTGAGCCCGTTACTAATCATATTTACCACTGCCTGCGTTACCCGTTCAGGGTCGGCAAAGACGGAGGCCTGATGGCGCGGATACTTGGCCTTCAGATATAACTTAGCTTCGGTCGCCTTCACCTGCAGTTGGTCAAGCTGCTGCGCCACTACTTCGTTCAAATCAAAGATCTTCGGTTCAACCTTAATACGACCCGACTCAATGCGGCTGACCGAGAGTAAGTTCTTCACTAAAGCACTCAAGCGCTTGGATGACTGAAAGACCGTCCACAGGTACGTTTCGGCTTTCTGATCCACCACTCCCATCTTCTCCTCCAAAATCATGCTCAAGTAGCCTTCAATGGCGGCGGTCGGGGTCAGGAGCTCGTGTGAGGCAATAGAGACGAACTCGCTCTTGAGTTGGTCTTCTTCGAAGAAACGGGCCTTTTCAATGGCATTCGCCGTCTGCCCCCCGACGATGGTCAAGAAGTTCAGGTCTTGCTCATAAAAAGAGTCGTTGGATAACTTGTCGCCCAAAAAGACAATACCGATCAGCTTTTTGTTCACCACAATGGGGATGACGACCGCTACTTTGAGCTCGACTAGTCGGTCAACGGCGGCGCGCTTGAGTTGAAAGAGCGGGTTTTGCGCCGCCTGAACCTG
>JAUSJZ010000008.1 GCA_030647115.1 bacterium | reverse complement strand
GTGCAAGAGCTGACCTACGCCGACAAAGAGCAGGCCAAAGCGGCCTTTAACGAGCTCAACAAAAATGACGCCGAACTGTTAGCGGCTACGTCTGACATCGGTAACCCGTTTGCGCGCTACATCCAAATTAAACCGAAAGAGCCCGGTCAGTTGGCGGCCATTAACGCCTACGCCCTCGACCCCAAGTTTGCGGCGTTGGTTGACACCACCAGTTTCGAGAACACGAAGGTGGCGGTTGACTCCTACATCAACTTCTCGAAGTTTGTGATGAAAAACAGTCTGGTCTTCGCCGCGTTTTTGGCGATTGTCTCGGTGGTGGTGGTTATGAATATCATTCGGGTCGCTATCTACTCGCGCCGCGAAGAGATTGGTATTATGCGCATGGTCGGGGCCTCGCATCAACTCATTCGATTACCGTTTGTGGTCGAGGGTTTACTCTTCGGCGCTTTCGCGGCCGTTATCTCACTCTGTCTGTTGTTGGCGGTGGCGTCTTGGGAGGGAAAACAGATTCCGCTTTACTTCGAGTTTTCGACGCTTCAGCCGGTATTAATTTATAAACAGTATTTCGGCATCCTGCTCTGGTCGAATTTTGGCCTGGGTATGCTCTTGTCGGCCATTATCTCTTATGTGGCAGTCAGACGTTATCTTAAACAATAAATTCAGGTACCGACGCCGCTGGCTGGTGCTTGGTTGGAGTTTGGCTCTGCTGGCCACGCTTAATTTAGCATTAGTAACGGTAGTCACCGCGGCCAGTTTGGATAGCAAGTCGATTAGTGAGTTACGGGCAGCCAAAGAACAGCTCGAAAAGGTCGCCCAACAGAAAAGAGAGGCGGCCAAAGAGAAGGCGGCCGACGCCCAAGCCGCCAAAGAAGAGATTGCCAAGCTTGATAAATCTATTAACGCTACGCAAGGTCGCATCGTTAAAACGAGTACCGATATTACCAATACCGAAGGCCAGATTGGCTCGTTAAGTGAACAGATTACTCAAAAAGAGAGTGATATTGAGCAGAAGAAAGGGAACATCCAAACGACGCTGCGTAAGTTCTTTAAGATGCAGCTGGTCAATCAAGAGGTCGGTTACGTCGGCATTATTTTTGGTCAAGAGGGAATATCCAAAAAAATTCGGGATGACAAAAACTACGCCTCGGTTAAGCGGGAACTAGACCGTCAGAAAGCCGACTTAATGGTGGTGAAGGCCGATTTGGAGCACGAAAAGCAAGATCAGGAGACGAAAAAAGTGGCGCTGCAAAACTACCGCCAACAGCAGGAGATTCAGAAGCGAGATTTGAGCGAACAGGAGCAGCGACAGGCGGCGCTGAAGCAAGACGCCGAGGTGGCTTATGCCAGTCTCAAACAAGAAGAGAAGGATGCGGTCAATAAAGAGGCCGAAGTCGAAGCCATTATTACCCGCAAAATTCAGGAGAGTCTGCGGCTCGGCTCGGGCATTAGAGCTTCCGGTCAGGGTACACCGGTCAGTCAGGGCAATATTATTGGGCATTTGGGCAGTACCGGTTTTTCGACCGGTCCCCACATCCACTTCTCGGTCTTTACCCCGCAAGGGGCGACGGTGAACCCCCGTACGCGGCTCGGTAGCAACTACATCTGGCCGGTCGTCGATTACCGCATTACGCAGGAGTACGGGGCGGCCAATTGGCGCAACCCGGTTTATTCCTTCCATAACGGCATTGACTTGGCCGGCCCGGCCGGGCAACCCGTCTACGCCGCCGCCGATGGCAAAATTATTTTAGATGAGTATTATGGAGGTTACGGCAACGCGGTGGTCATCGAACATTCCGACGGTTGGTTGACCCTGTACGGCCACATGACCGGTAGATAAATTTATGTCAACAAAACGCCGCTTTTTTTTGAGTCGCCCTAAACTAAGGGTCTTGCTAATCGCCGTTCTCATTTTGGCGGGCGTCTTTTACGCCGGCTGGCAGACGGCCGTGTGGCGCAATATCCAACCATTAGAGTCCACTCCTTCTTCGTCACGGCTGCGACCGCTGGTCGATCAAGTCAAAAATAAACCGGCGGCTATCAGTTTTGCTCCTTTTTGGGAGGCGTGGGGTTTGGTTGACAACTACTTTATTGGCAACCCTGACAGCAATGCCCGAGTTGAGGGGGCGATTTCGGGTATGATGTTAAGTCTGGGTGACCCTTATTCGGTTTATCTGCCTAAAGAAGAGAACGAGCTCTTTCAATCGGACTTGAGTGGTAAGTTTTCGGGTATCGGGGCCGAGATCAGCGCCATTAACGGTCTGCCGACCATCGTGGCTCCTTTGCCCGGTTCGCCGGCCGAAAAGGCGGGAGCGAAGGCGAAAGACATCATTATTCAGGTGGATGACCTAAAGACCGAGAACGAACACTTTGCCAAAGTAATTAATCACATTCGGGGTGAGAAGGGCACGACCGTGAAGCTGACCGTCATACGTCAAGGTAACGAGAAGCCCCTCGAGATACCCATTGTGCGGGACGAGATTGAATTACCCAGTGTGACGGCGGCCGTGAAAACCGATGGTGATTTGCGTTACGGTTATATCCAAATTAGTCAGTTTTTAGAGGATGGGGAGAAACGGGTCAAAGCGGCGCTGCAAGATTTTACCAAACAAGGCGTCACCAAAATTGTGGTGGATGTGCGCAACGACCCGGGCGGTTTGCTGAATGTGGCGGTCGGCATCAGCAGCCTCTTCATTGATGGCTCCACTCACCCGGAGTTAGACCGTACCGTGGTCTGGCAAAAAGATCGTAATGAAAACCTGACCGCCTACCGCCTCACCACCGCTCCGCTAGCCGCTAAACAGAAATTAGTGGTACTGGTTAATGAGGGCAGTGCCTCGGCCTCCGAAATTTTTGCTGGCGCTTTACGTGATTACGGCCGAGCCGAGTTAATTGGTACTAAGACCTTTGGTAAGGGGAGTGTGCAGGAATTACACGACTTGTCGGCTGGGGGCAGCGTGAAAGTAACTATCGCCAAGTGGTTGACGCCCAACAAAAGCGAGATTGATAAACAGGGTATTGAGCCCAATATTAAAGTTGACAGCCCACAATCAGAGACCACCAAAGATCTTATTTTAGAGAAAGCGCTCGAACGACTCCGTTAGCGTTCGACCTTTGCTACAATAAGGCAAATGCCTCCTTTTCAAAATCCACTCGCCCAACCAATTAGGCCCAACCCAACTCCGCCGATTACTCCAGCGGGCGCCGTTTCAGTTCCAGGTGCCGTTTCGGTTCCGCGGGCCGTACCGGTTGACGATGCCATCACCAAAAACCTAACGGTACCACCGGTCAGTCAGGCTAGCGGGCCCACCACCGCCCCCAAAGCGCCACCACCACCCCTCACCGAAAAGGTAGCGCTCAAAAATGCCACCACCGCCCCGGCGGCAACCGGTAGGGTACTGACCGCCAACACCCGCGAGCTGACACCGTTTGCCGTACCGACCGACGCCGAATTAGAGGCTGAAGAAGATCGCACCCGTCTGGCGGCTAAGGGTTTACCCGAACCGAAAATTACTCCGACACCCCCGCCCAAGCCGGCCGTCGCCCCGACTCTGACCCCAAAGCCCATTATCCCCTTTACTCCACCGCCGCCCCCGCCGCCCTTACCCCAGACACCGTTACCCCCGATACCTGCTCCGGTCAGATTGACTCCGGTCAACCTGCCGCCCCCGCCGCTGTCACCCCGACCGGTCCAATTACCGCCGCCACTGCCGCCCGCGCCCCTGCCACCAGCACCGACTATGCCACCAGCACCGACTATGTCACCCGTAGCGCCGCCGCCCCCGCCGCCGGTCAACAAAGGTGATATTATGCTGGGTGAACCCGGCCGCAGCCGGCCGCGTTGGCTGATGCCGGCCATTTTAGCCGGTGTCTTGGTAGTAGCGCTCGGTCTATCTCTCTTACTGCAGTCAAGCGGTGTTATTTACAGTCGCTTACTGGCGCGACTGGTCGGAGGGCTGCCGCGCCAGGCCAGTAAAGCCCTGCCGGTAATTCGCGATGCCACCTTAAACGCCGGGGCCTTTGAATATGAAGCCGTGACCACGATCGGTTTTAACGATAAATTACCCGACATCAATGCCGAGACTCCGCCCACCATTACTGCCGAAGCTACCTTGAACTTGAAGGGGCAGCAGGATGTTAACAAAATCTACAGCAACTTTGAAACCGAGATTGCCTCTAGTTTCTTACCTTCCTATTCTTTTCTGAAGGGCCAATATGTGAAGGATAACAGTACCGTCAAGGTATTTCTTGATCTCATTTTAGCGACGAACAACCCCTGGCGGGAGCTGAAATCGACGGCCTTTGAATCGAAAGCGGTCGCCATCCCTTTTGCCAGTCTAGAGCTCACCAGCTTGCTCGATAAGGCGGACACCAACGGTACCTTAGTCGGTCGCAGTACAATTCCGGCTACTACCGGCACGGCCGATATTAACGCCGGCACGGCCGCCCTGGTTTATGAATATCCGCTTAAGACGTTGGTAGACAGCCAAGATGCCAAAATTCAAGAGAGCCGGTTGACATTGTGGATTAACAAAAAAGGCGGTCAGGTGCTGCTCTACCAGACCGATGCCTTACTTGATACACCTAACGGGGGGCTAATAATTACGACCCAGGTAAGGCCGACCAGTTACGGTGGGGTCACGGTTAAAGGAGCACCGGCTGAAGCCGAAGTGGTGACCGGCGATTTGGATGACTATTACCCATTGCTCGGGTTAGCGGGAACGGCTACCACGCCGCCTACCGAACCAACCGTTCCGACTGAACCAACGACGCCAACCGAGCCGACGGCGCCAACCGTTCCGACCGAGCCGACGACCCCGACCCAACCGACCACCAACGACCTAACTACCGCTACCGGCCGCGATGCTCAACGCCTCGCCGATCTACAATCACTTAAAAAGGCCCTGGTGGCGTATAAACAGGCACGTGGCTCTTATGTGGTCTCCCCAACGGTTGATAAAACCAACGCCAGCACTGTTTTAGGGAGTGCTTTGGTACCGGCCTACAGTGCGGCGCTGCCCGTTGATCCAAATAATAATCAGTACTGGTATGGCTATACATCGGACGGCTTTTCGTTTACACTGACCTCGGTATTAGAAGATTCGGCTTCACCCGGCAAACAGGGTAGCAATGTACGTTATCAAGAAGTAACTAATTAAATTATGATGCCACTATTAATTATCGTTGTTGTTCTGGCACTTTACGTGATTCTGGCCTACAACGGTTTGGTGCAACTAAAGATTCGTTCGGAAGAGGCGTGGAGTGATATTGATGTGCAGCTCAAACGGCGCTATGATCTCATTCCTAACCTGATTGAGACGGTTAAAGGTTATGCTAAACACGAGCGAGAGGTTTTTGAAAAGGTGACCGAGGCCCGTACCGCTGCCATGTCGGCGAAGGGTATTAAGGGTCAAGAGCAGGCGGAGAATCAACTAACCGCTGCTTTAAAATCGGTCTTTGCGGTCGCTGAAGCCTACCCAGATCTGAAAGCGTCCGCCAACTTCGGTAAACTCCAAGATGAGTTAGCCGATACTGAAAACAAAATTGAAGCCGCCCGTCGCTTCTACAATGCCAACGTGCGTGACTTGAATACCAAGATTAAGTCATTTCCCAGCAATATGATTGCCAACACCCTGCATTTTGAAACGAAGCAGTTGTTTGAGACCGTGGCCACCGAGCGCGAAACTCCTTCAGTAAACTTTGAGGAAAAGTGAAAACAATACTCGTAGTTGAAGACGAGCACACGCTCTCTGACATCATCTGTGAAAAACTGACCGAAGAGGGGTACGAGGCCCAAAAAGCTTACGATGGTGAAGAGGCGGTGAATTATTTTAATAATAAGAAGACGGCCGATTTAATGCTACTCGACATCTTACTGCCCAAGAAAGACGGTTTTACGGCTTTGAAAGAGATCAACGAGTTGGGAGTCAAAGTGCCCGTCATTGTCTTCTCCAATTTCTTGCACGACGAAGAAGAGGCGAAGGCGAGAGAGTTGGGCGCGCGCGATTTCTTGGTGAAAGCGGCTTTCTCGACCGCCGAGGT
>JAUSJZ010000004.1 GCA_030647115.1 bacterium | reverse complement strand
TTCTGAATTTTAGGCAGGTCAAAAGGGTTGATGCGCTGCGACGAGCTCAACGAGATTTCGAGAAAGGAGCCACCGACCGCTTCGGCCAGCCGTTGGTATTCGTTCTCGGGGTCCACCACAATAATATCGGTGCCGAGCATTAAATAACGCAGGGCTTCGAGTTTGATGGCGAACGATTTACCACCGCCAGACTTGGCCAAGACGATACTATTGGCGTTTTCGAGGTCAAACCGGTCGAATAAGATGAGGGAGTCGTTGTGACGATTTAGACCGTACAAAATGCCTTTATCGGCGGTCAGTTCGGCCGAAGTAAACGGAAAGGTGGTCGAGAGCGAGCCGGTGTCAAGATTGCGCAGTACCTGTAGCTCGTCGTGGCCGATAGGTAGAGTGGAGTTGAAACCCTGTTCCATCTGTAGTAGGGCCTCTTTGGTGTAGATGAGCATACCGCCGAGTGCCGCCTCAAGCTGTTTACAAATTTGAGTCAGCTCATCGACGCTTTTAGCCGAGACGGTAAAGTACAACCCGAGATGAAAGAGCCGGTTGTTGCCTTGGGCGAGTGAATCGCGCATCTGGTCGATATCCTCAAGCGCAATGTCTAACTGGGGGTCGCGCACCAAACCTTTTTCGCGTTCAATCTGGCGAGTCGATTCGAGTCGCCCCGTCTGTCGCTCCAATTTACGAAGCACGTCGGCTGTCTCTTGGGGGTAGACGAACATACTGATGTCGAGGGTGACGTCGTAGTTGATAACGGGTGAGAGCCAGTTGGTGTTCAAAAAACGGGGGTAATTATAGACGAAAAGGGTGCGGGTGAAGGTCTCGCCCAACTGCAGGTAGTTTGGTTTAACCAGAAAACCGGCGGGTGAGATGATGTCGCGCACAATTGAGGTACCGCTCGAGTAGGCCTGTTGCGCCTGCTGCTGCAGCTCGCGCTCGCTCGGCGCCGCTTCTTCGGTGCCTTTTCTTTTACCAATTCCAAAGGGTAGTTTTAACATCATAGGGGTGGATTTTGATTAGTTGGCGGCGGGGTCAGGGTTGGCTCGGTTGCGGCTGACGTTGCGACTGGTGCCGTTGGTTCGGCCGCCGTTGGTTCGACCGGCGCGGACAAAGTAGCAGCTGGTGTTTCGGGAGCGCTGACTTTCTTCTGGGCCTCCTCGGGTACTTCGGCGATGGCCACCTTATCGGCGACGCTCTCTTGGGGGTTTAAATTGATGCGGTCACTGCCGGTGGCCGCACCAGCACTAGCAGCACTTTCTGGGCTGGCGGTGTCGGCTTCAATAATTGAACTCTGTCTCGGCTCGGCATCAGGCGCAGGAGCGGTAGTAGCGGGGGCAGCGGGAGTGCCGGCCGCCGGTTGCTCGGTCTGTTTGAGCGAGACCACCTGGGCCTTCAGATTCTCCAATTCACCCAGACGTTCGGTCGCTGAAATATCCGGGTTGTAGATGCCGTAAAAGAGCTCGATTAGCTCTTGAGTATTTAAGGCTTCAATGCGTAGACCCATGGCGGTTAAACCGGCGGCCACGGTATTGGCCCGGCCGTTCAATTCGTCGCGGTAGTGATTAAAAGTTGATCGCGTCAGAGTCGGCCCGCTCTGTTTTTTAAAGAGACTCAACACGCCCCCCTTGGCGGCCGTTACCGAACCTTGATAAGTCAGAATAATGTAGTAGTGTTTCGACATAATATTAGCGACCGAGACAAGACTACGCATAAAAGCGATGTAGTCGGTGGCGTGAATCTGTAACAGTTCGTTGGAGAGTTGTTTGGTGGAGCGGTCGAGCCCGACCAAATAAGGCTCGAGGTCGAGTCGTTGGCTACGCACCAGAATTTGGATAGAGAAGTCGAGGCTGTTCAAGAACGACTGATATTTAGCGATGATGGCGTTCTGTTCGAGCTCATTTTTTAAGTCGAAATTGATGGGCATTATTCGCAACACGACCGCTAGAGAGCCATCCTTCAAAACAACGACACCCTCTTCGATGCCGGCGATGGGGAGATAATTTTGGGTAGAGGTATCACTCATCTTCTAATTTGGAGTAGCCGTGACTGTCGACCAGCTCCGATACTTTCTCTAGCTCGGCCTTGCTATACTGTTTTTTGGTTACCACTTGGTCCGATTTTTTCACCGCCCGATCTTTGTTAATCAAAACACCGGCGGCCGCTTCGTGTTTCCAACGCCGTTCCCGCGGTTTGAAAAGGTAAATAATCAGACCGACTAAGAACTCTGGTAGGGGTTTGTCTTGTATTTTGATGACGGCCATGGCAAAGGCCATGATGCCCAGCAACCCGCCGATGATGATGTTCAAAGGGCTCGGAAGTTTATTTAGCGCGATGTAGGCGATAGTGCCGCCCACTGCCAAATAGCCGAACTGTTTCAACGTAAACTTACCGATAATACGGTCCTCCATATCAATATTTTGGGGGACTTTAAACTGCGGCATCAGTTACATTATAGGGTAAAAATGAGATTAATTGATGTTGTCCTCCGACCATTCGACGTACGCAGCATAGCTGCTGTATCATTCACAGATGTTTATTGTACGCACAACCGTAACTATAAGATGTTGGTACCGTTCCAAAACCAACATCTAGTTGGTTTTGGTCAACCGTGGGTGGTTGAGGCCAGCTCCGGACAACATCAATTAATCTATTAGGTGTTCGTGGTCGGTTGACGTTATTGGTAGCGATTGCTAGTGTGATACTGCCGCCTGCCTGCCGGTAGGAAGGAAAGGCAAGGAGGAGTCATGCATCCTCGAACCATCGCTTTGGCCGGTCCGGTCGTTTTGGTGGATATGGATGGGGTGACGGTCGACTTCTTCGCTGGTCTGCAAACGAAGATGGCCGAGTTAATCGGAGCTAGTTTCAAACCATTACCGCTGATAGCCTGTACCAAGCACATTGTGCAGGATGTGTTTGATGGCGGTTTATCTGATATCGCACACCAACTGGCACGAGAGTCGGGATTCTTCCGTGATCTGCCACCTTTCCCGGGTGCCATTGAGGCTATAACCCAGATGGCCGAGCTGTATCAGGTATATCTCTGTACGGCTCCCTACCACGATAACCCGACCTGCGCCTCCGATAAGTTTACTTGGGTGCGACGTCACCTCGGTCGAGATTGGTGTGATCGTGTCGTGTTGGCCGGTGGTGATAAGACGTTGGTGCGGGGTGACCTGTTGATTGACGACAAGCCGGTGGTGGTCGGTAATCATCAACCTACCTGGAAGCACCTCCATTTCGACAACGGCTGTGCCTACTGTCGCCCCAGTTGCGGGGTAGTCAGTATCAACTGGAGCAACTGGCGGCAGGTGATCGAACGCCAATTGCAGCAGACGGAGTATCAGCAGTTTGTGGCTCGGGGCATGAATGAAGCCCGTCAGTGGCGCTGCCCTAGTTCGCTGGATG
The DNA here is from genome assembly GCA_030647115.1 of bacterium. Taxonomy (GTDB): domain Bacteria; phylum Patescibacteriota; class UBA1384; order CAILIB01; family JAUSJZ01; genus JAUSJZ01. The sequence continues at coordinate 6,582 of JAUSJZ010000004.1, read as the reverse complement.
ACTAAGACCTTTCGCCCGACCAAATGGCCGGGTTTTTTGAACCTTGACACCAATAACTACAAAGTATATACTTGGTAGTATGAATACGGTTATTAGTGTGAAGATTGATAAGCAGGTGAAGGAATCCGCCCAGTCGGTGGCTAAAAGCGCCGGTCTGACTTTGAGTGCGCTCATTAACAGCTATCTGCGGCAGGTTATAGCCACCCGCCATATCGAAATCTTTATCCCCGAAGAGATGAGTCCCAAATTGGAAGGGTTGATTGCTGAAGTTGATCAAGATATTCGCAATGGTAAGATCAGCCGCGGTTTCTCAACGGCCGATGAGTTCTTGGCCGATCTAAAAAAATAGACCGGGGTGATTATCCAGTATCTGCCGCGATTTAAGAAGCAATATCGCAAACTGCCTGCGCCATTGCAGCAGCGTTTTGATGAGCGGCTGCATTTATTTATGGTTAATCCTACTCACCCTCGATTACGAATCCACCCTCTTAAAGGCAGATACGCGGGCTACTGGAGCTTGAATGTCAGTGGAGACGTGAGGGCAATTTACTTCAACCGAGCTCATACGGTCATTGTTTTTGCTTTGATTGGTACCCACAGTGAACTGTATAATTAACTGGTACTTATGAAACCCACCACTATTTCGGTATTCCGTTTCAACTGGGGTTTTGTGGCGGGTTTTCTGGCTAGTCTAATGAGTAAAAGTTACTGGGTCTCTGTTAAAGGCTGGGAAACGATTTTCTACCTGTTGGGGATGAGTCTACTGTTCGGAATAGCAACTAATTTGTTGGGTTGGATCAACCGCAAGAGTTCATAAACGACTTGGATGATTCGGATGCTGTCTCTCGCAGCAGCGGGAGCCGAGAGCGGGTCAAGCCGACTGTCAAGTCAGGCTCCGCCTGAAGACGCATAATAGAACATTAAGCAGTAACTGCCATAATTGCCCGTACCTGTTCCTTCAAGGCAGGCAGGTCTTTTTGGATCGTCTCCCAGAGAATATCAACATCAATCTCGTCGTACTGGTGAATGAGAAAGTTACGCATGGCGATTGCCTCATGACTGGGGAAGTCAGGGTGCTTTTTGGTAAATCCTGATGTCAAGTGCCCGACTGCCTCGCCGATAAGCTCCAGGTTACGTATTACTGCATCTTGTACCAACTCATCGGTAGCAAACTTCTTTTGGGTGAACTTTTTGGTGTACTGTTCAACCTTTACAACGGCATCCAATATATCTTGCAGGTAGATGCGATTATCTTTCTGCATTATAAATTGGACTTACATCTTGGTCTATATAAGCCTTCAGGGCTGGTTTGACGCTGTGGCGCGGCACCAAATCAACTTTCATACCGAAGGTCTGTTCAAATTGATTCTGCAGACGCATTAGGTCGAACAGCGACTTTTTGGCAGAGAATTCTACTAGTAGATCGATGTCACTGGTAGCGGTATTGTCTCCCCGGGCGTGTGAACCAAAAAGGGCCAAGTAAGTTATTTGGTTGTCAGTGCAGATCTTGTTGATAGCTGCCCGCCTCGGGTTAGTTAAAATTGTCGGACTCATACCCTAAATTATAACAGACTAGAGAGCAAATTCTGTTTTGGTGCCGAGGGCGGGTCAAGCCGACTGTCAAGCTGTTTGATGCCATCATATCGACGCCTGCCTACCGGCAGGCAGGCGGCATAGCCGCTGTTTTGTAGTGTTAGATATTGACTCTGGGCTTAATATTTTGTTTAGAAAATATTCTACCCGTGCGCCAACTAACATTTAGTTAGTTGGCGTGGTGCCGAGGGCGGGACTTGAACCCGCACAAGGTTTTGCCTTAAAGGATTTTAAGTCCTTCGCGTCTACCATTCCGCCACCTCGGCCTTGTTACCGCTCCGAATAAATCGGCGCGATCCAACAAACAAATAATAGCCGCAAAGATTGCTATAGTAAAGCAGAGGAGAGGGCAATGCCGATACGTATGACGACCGGTTTGAATCGCAACCGTGAGACCCTGGCCGAACAGGGGGCCGGTCGCATCTCGCCGAGCGTGATTGCGGTCATTGTGGCCGTGTTGGCGCTGGCAGTGGGGGTGGTCGTATGGCTACTCCAAAAATAACGAGTTCGATTTTTCTCACCCGCAGGGGTCGGCCCGCCCGACCTCTTTTTTAAACGAACGTTGTTGTAGTTTAAAGTAGTATTTATTAAAACAACTGTTGCCGAGTGCCTGCTGGGGAAATGTCAGGCAAAGACGGCTGCGCCTGCCTACCGGCAGGTAGGTAATTAAAACATCTAGAAATTAGATGTTGCGCAGTTTTGCCGCAGCCTCAACAACGATAGTTGTTGGAGGCGTAGGCAAACCATCGACTTATCTAGCTATTATAGTTTTGATCTAGCAGACGCGTGCCTGACAAAGAGGACCCAGCCAGCGAGGTAATGGTTGTTTTAATATTTTTATTTTAAAACAACAATATCGGTTCCTTCATCTGGTAGGGTACCGGCCTGGACCTTCCAACTCTCTACCGGTTCGGAGTTCAAATTCAGTTCTTTGGTGAAGTCAGCGACCGGCAATGAACCGAAGAGACACAGACCGCTGGGCTCCAAATCTTTGGCAATCTGCTCGGCTAATTTGAGTTGCTCCACCGAACTGATACGCATAGCGGCGACATCAATATTAGCGAAGTTCTCATCGTCTTTATCAATCTCGTACGGATGGTCGAGGTATAACACCTGCAGGCCCTCAATACTCAAAACAACTGTTCTGGTCGCTACCGGTAGGACAATCGCTCCGATGCCGTTGACGTCATACTCCCCGGGGCCGGGGGCGATGAACTCGCCCAGCTCGACGCTGTCGTTGAGTCGCACCAGCGTACTGGCGGTTTTGATTTTGAGGGTATTGTCGCTACGTTGAAATATCATTTTGTTATTCCTTTACCTCTTTAGTACTCTTGGCAACGGTCTTTTTGGTCTTCACTAATTTGGTTTTTTTGACGGTCTTTTTAGTGTCGATCTTTGTCGGCTTGGTCTCAACATCCGACTCTTCTTTTTTGGCACCTTTTTTGGCTGACGGTTTGTGACCGGGCAGGGCCTGTTTGTAGCTCAAACCGAGCCGGTGTTTCTTGGGCTCAATTGATAAAATCTTGAACTGATAGTCTTTGCCGGGGGTGATGATATCGGCCGGGTCACTCACACGCTCATCTGATAATTCGGAGATATGCACCAAGCCGTCAATCTCGGCATCAAGTTTTACAAAGACTCCAAACGGCGTGATGCGGGTGACGTTTCCTTTAACGACATCGCCCACTTTATAACGCTGTTCAATCTCTTTCCAGGGGTCAGGGGTGAGCCGTTTGAGCGAGAGGGAGACGCGGTTGTCATCGGTCGAGACCACAATGGCCTTCACTTTCTGGCCGACTTCGAACATGCTATCGAGACTGGCGACACGACCCCAGGCGACTTCCGAGATGTGAATCAAGCCTTCTAAATTCTTCTCTTCGTTTTTGAGTTGGATGAACAGACCGAAGTCGACAATACCCGAGATAACGCCCTCCATCATGTCACCGACTTTGATGCCCTTAATGCGCTCCTCTTGTTCTTTATCACCGGCCGCTTTTTCCGAAAAGATTAACTTGCCCTGCTTCGGTTCAAATGAGATAACCTTCACTTTCAACGACTGGCCGATTAGCTCCTTCAACTTGACGTAAATTTCGTCGCTGTTACCGCCATCCACTTTTGGATAATGCTTCGAAGCCAACTGCGAGACGGGCAAGAAACCGGTAAAGTCGCCGATAGTGATCAGCAATCCACCCTTGTTAGCGTCGGTCGGTTTGACGTCAATGACCTCTTCTTCATCAAAGGCGTGAGTCAGGGTCAACATGACCTTGTCGCGGTCGGCGCGGCGCATCGAGAGCACCACGTTGCCCTTGTAGTCTTCAAGTGAAATTACGGTGCCGTGCACGACATCACCCGGGTGCAGGCTTTTGGGTAGGGTGGATAATTCGCGCTCGGGAATAACGCCCATGGCCCAACCGCCGATGTCAACGTAAACGACTTTTGAGGTGGCGTGGATGACGTTACCCTCGATTATGGAACCAATGCGGAACGGTATTAGCTCACCGCTCTTTTCAGTGACCAAATCGGCCATCGGGCCGGCCGGTAAATCGGGGTTAGCCGGTTTAGCAGCTACCGGTTTTTTGGCGGCTGTTTCGGGTGCGACTTTCGTTGCTTCGGCTATCACGGGCTCGGCTACTTTCTTAATGCTAACTTTCTTTTTGACGACGGTTTTCTTGGCGGTTTTGGCTTTCGGAGCGGCGGTCTTCTTTTTGACGACTTTTTTAGCAGCGACAGGTTTAGTGTCAGCTGTTGGTTTAGCTGTTTTAGGCATATGACGAGGCTCGGCGCCCGCCTAAACGAGGGGTGTTTAGCCGGACGGGCTGGCTTTTTAGTATTATTCTCTACCAACCGGCCTGGAATAAAGATCCAGTACGGTTTGACTAGTTAATGGTATATAGTCAGTACGAAATAGTCAATAGGAAACTAAGACTTTATCTTGGCCTTGGCAGCGATGATATTTAAATCATTATTTAATTCTAAAACAGCCTGTTTACCATGTTTGGTCAAATCTCGCAACCGCCTAATGACCGTTTTCTTCCGTTTCGCCAGTTCTTGTTCTTGGTTAGATTGATTCATATTTGAACAACTAAACTATTGCTTATTGATCAGGGTTTGAAAATAATGCTTCCCCCTCCGACCCAAATGAGACTTTTGGTGGTACCGAGCCTGTGAAAAACTCTCTGCCTCTGTATGATTCAGGATCCAAAGATCGACCGAATGCTTCCAATTTAGCTCCAAATCGGTACTGTGCATTAAATATTGCATTAACCGAACTGGCCCAAGTTGTAGCCGCGGCTCCGACCAGTACATCCTTAATGATCATTAACCGTCGAAAAAGGGTTGGCTGACTAGCCCTGCGGGCTAAAAAATCGCCATAAGATGTTACGGGTGGATCCATCAACAAGGCGGCGCGCACTGGTTGGGGCCATTTATCAACCTGCAGTAGCCCATCATGAGCCTTCATAAATTCAAAGGTTATTTTCTCGCCTCGTTCGAACAAAACACTTAGTAGACGTTTCTCAGTGTCGGCCTCTATTTGGTCTACCTCTTCCACACTACGGGCGGCTTCAATTTGAGCGACCAGTTTAGCCAGTTCGGCATCTAACTCATCCAGAAACTCACCCTCTTCAGATGTGGTCTCTGGTGTTGTTTCCGGTGTCGCTGCCTCGGCTTCGGTATCCAAATCTTCCACTTCGCGAAAACCGGCGTCATTCTCGACCGGCTGCTCTTCGCTGGTTGTTAGACGTTCTGCACTCATAAATTAATTTTATCACATCAATTTATAAAAAACCGCCCGGCTACGCTACAGCTACTTGCGCTCTGCAGCTCTGCCGGACGGTGGGGCGTATCGCGGGGAGCGTCGGCGCTAATCGCGCCAAGAGCGGGAGTTACGGCGGGGGCGTTCGGTATTCCAGATGTAGCCGATCAGGACGGGTAGGCAGGTGGCCAAGATGGTCAGCGTGATGAAAATGATCACGAGCAGGCTATACACCACCCCCACCGCCCGTTTGAGGCGGCGGTATACCTCTTCGAGCTGGGACATGGCGATCTCCTACTACTGACTATATACTTCTTGGCATGGGTAAAACAATCTGCTAGCTTGAAAGAGAACAAACGTAACTGACTTCATATGACAGCTATCGGTAACTACCAAATCTTCGTGATCGCGGCCGGTGCCTTGGCCGTTATCTACGGCGCGTACTTAATTGGTACCATTTTAAAACGTTCGACCGGCAATAGCCGCATGGGCGAGATTGCCGAGGCCATTCAACAGGGGGCCAAGGCCTACCTGATGCGTCAGAACAAGGCCGTCGGGGTAGTCGCCCTTATCTTAGCCGTTATATTAGGATACGCCCTCGGTTGGTTGACTGCGCTCGGGTTTGTCGTCGGGGCCTGTCTCTCGGCTTTAGCCGGTTACATTGGTATGTCGGTTTCGGTACGGGCTAACGTGCGCACCGCCGAAGCGGCCCGTGACGGTCTTGATTCGGCCCTGGATGTCGCCGTGCGCGGCGGCACCGTGACCGGTCTGTTGGTCGTGGGTTTGGGCCTTTTGGGTGTAACTACTCTCTATCTCACCACCGGTAGCATTCCGGCGCTCGTCGGTATGGGCTTTGGCGGTTCGTTAATCTCGGTCTTTGCCCGTTTAGGTGGTGGCATCTTCACCAAAGCGGCCGACGTCGGTACCGACTTGGTGGGTAAAGTAGAGGCCGGTATTCCGGAAGACGACCCCCGTAACCCCGGTGTCATCGCCGATAACGTGGGCGATAACGTCGGCGACTGTGCCGGTATGGCGGCCGATCTGTTTGAAACCTATGTCATTACCTCGGTCGGGGCCATGTTGCTCGGCTCCATTATCTTCGGCAGCCAATCACCGGTTGTCTTTTATCCACTAGTACTGGGAGCGGCGGCCATCATCACCTCTATTATCGGCACCTGGTTCATTAAATTGGGCGGTACCGACAAGATTATGGGAGCACTCTACAAGGGTTTGGC
>JAUSJZ010000003.1 GCA_030647115.1 bacterium | reverse complement strand
GCGGGCCTGACCAGGGATCGCCCGGGCGAGTGAGAGAATGGTTGTTTGGACTATCCAACTACTCGTTAATCGAAATAGAAATAACCCGGTTAACACCAAACTGATCTTGCACCGAGCGAATATGAGCTTCCGGTAGTAGTTTTTTGGCAAAGGGGACTAAAATCTGCTCTTGTTCGTCCCCGTGTTCGAGCAGTACGACCGGGGCACTGCGTTTGAGGGCGAATTGACGTAGAAATTCTTCAATTAGTTCTAGACCGGTCTCGCCGCCCGACAACGCCAAGCGCGGCTCCGCGGCCAGCTCTTTCGCTTGAGGTGAAGCGGCCAACCAGTGATCTTCAACGTAGGGCAAATTAGTGACAATGACATCGTAGTGATCGGTCTCGTCCAGCAATAAATTCTGTTCTAAAAAGAGAATACGGTCAGCCACTTTGTGCTGTTCGGCGTTGGCTCGGGCGACTTTGAGCGCCTCGGGCGAGATATCGGTGGCTTTTAATTGAGCGGCGGGCAATTCACAGGCTAGAGTGACGGCCAGACAGCCGGAGCCGGTACCGACATCCAAAATCTTCGGGTTGGCCTTACGCTGCACGATGGTTTTGATTTGGTTGATTAGCACCTCCGACTCGGGTCGGGGGATGAGCGCTTCGGGGGTGGTCTTGAAACTGCGCCCGTAGAACTCCTTTTGGCCGGTAATGTACGAGAGTGGTTGACCGCCGGCCCGTTCGTTGACGATGGTGATGTAACGATCAGCCTGACTTTTATCTAAAATATGATCAAGGTTGGTGACCAGCCACAGCCGCTCTTCACCGGCCACAAACTCCAACATCAGCTCACTTTCGAGGTCGGGGTTGGGCAGGTGTTGCAGTTGGGCGGCGGCCCACTTGAGAGCACCGTGTACGGTGGGGTCGGGCTGGTCGTTTAGGGTGTCATCCATAACCTAATTGTAGCTTAACTAGGTGATGCCGGTTTTAAGCGGCCGCCGGGTCGGTGGCAGCAGCTTCGGCCGCCTGTTTGAGGGCTTTGATGACGGGCTCGAGGTTGCCGTCTAAAATGCCTTTGATATTACTCCAAGACTGCTTAATGCGGTGGTCGGTGATGCGGTCTTGGGGGTAGTTGTAAGTTCTGATTTTTTCGGAGCGGTCGCCGGTCTTAATCATCTCTTTGCGCGCTGTTCCCTCAATCGCCTGACGCTCCTCTTCAATTTTAGCGGCTAGCCGGGCGCGTAGAATCTTCATGGCCTTGTCTTTGTTTTTGTGTTGGCTCTTCTCGTCTTGCACGGTCACTACCAAACCGCTGGGTAGGTGGGTGAGACGCACGGCGGAGTCGGTCGTGTTGACGCTCTGGCCACCCGGACCCGATGAACGATAGACATCTACTTTGATATCTTTAGGGTCAATGACCAGTTCGGTCTCTTCAACTTCCGGAAAAACAGCGACCGAAGCGGCGGAGGTGTGGATGCGCCCCATCTTTTCGGTCTCGGGAATACGCTGCACGCGGTGCACCCCCGATTCGTATTTCAACAGACCGTAAATGCCGGAGCCTTTAACAGTGAAGATGGCCTCTCTAATACCACCCAAATCGGAGCGACTGACCGAGCTAAGCTCCAGACCGTAACCTTTAGTTTCAGCATAGCGGCTGTACATGCGAAATAGATCACCGGCGAATAGTTCGGCCTCTTCGCCACCGGTACCGGCCCGTACCTCAATAATGACGTTTTTCTTATCGTTGGGGTCGGACGGGTTCAAAAACTCGTTTAATTCGGCACCGAGAGTCTGTTCACGGGCATCGAGCCGGGTGAGATCTTCTTGGGCTAAGTCAGCTAATTCGCCGTCTTCGGCTTGAGCCATTAGCCGCACTTCGGGCAACTGTTGTTCAATGTCGTTTAATTCACGCAGTTTGACCAGTAAAGAATCTAGTTCATTCAGCCGCTGGCCCAATTCTTTGAGACGGGCCGGGTCGGTGACGGTTTCGGGCAACGACAATGCCGCCGTGATGGTCTCACGCTCTTGGTTGGCTTTATTAAGTTCGGCAGTTGTATCAATCACCCCAAAAATAGCTGACGCTAGCTAATTAGCTTTGCTTTCGACTTTGGACTTGGCTTTGGCTTTGATCTTGGTTTTGGCTTTGGTTTCGGTCTCAACCTCGCTGGCCGGTTTGATTTTGGTCGTTTTCTGCTTGGCGGCGGCTTTCAAAGCGGCGGTCTTTAACTGGCGCTCCTTGAATTTGTCAACGCGGCCGGCGGTGTCAATGAGGTTCTGTTTGCCGGTATAGAACGGGTGACACTGGCTGCAGACTTCAATGGCCAAATCTTCATTGGTCGCCATTTCAATATTATAAGTACTGCCACAAGCGCAGTTGGCGTGAACGAGATGAGTTTCGGGGTGAATACCTTGTTTCATTACTTATGCACTCTAACAGAGATATTGCTTTTTGGCAACGGTTTTGCTAGGTTAATAGACGTAACCACTAATCAATCACGCGTCTTATTTAAAGACTCCTGTTCTGGGTTCTGCCGGAACTAGAGGCGCGGAAGCAAAAGGAGTCAAACATATTATGAAGCATACCCCAATTACCATTGAGCAGCTCATGGATGCCGGTTGTCACTTCGGTCACACCAAGGCCCATCGTCATCCGAAAATGGAGGAGTTCGTCTATCTGACCCGTGAAAAGGTCCAGATTCTTGATTTACAAAAAACCCTGACCAAATTACAGGATTTAACCATGGCGGTGGAGAATTTTGTCGCCGAGGGCAAGTCACTCATTTTAGTCGGTACTAAAAGACAGGCTAAAGAGGTAGTTAAGTCTATTGGCGAGGAAACCGGCCTGTCATATATCACCGAACGTTGGTTGGGCGGTACCCTGACCAACTTTGAGACGGTACGCCAGAGTATCCGTAAAATGAACGAGATTGAGGCTTTCTTGGCTTCAGACGAAGCCCAACTGATCTCGAAAAAAGAGCGGGTCATCCAACATCAAGAGCTGGTGCGCCTGACCATTAAGTTCGGCGGTTTGAAGAAAATCACGCGCGTTCCGGACGGTCTCTTCATCGTTGACCCTTCTTTTGAGCACAACGCCTTACTTGAAGCCCGCAAGTTGGGGCTATCCGTTTTTGCCCTGCTCGATACCAACTCTGACCCGGGCTTAGTTGATGAATTCGTGCCGGCCAACGACGACGCTACCAAGAGTATCAACCTGATTATGGGTGAAATTAAGTTGGCCTTAGAACACGGTTTAAAAAGAGCTAGTGACCAGGCGGTTGCGACTGAAGCGGCCGTGGTTGCCGAAAAGGCCAAGGCCGAAGCGGACAAAAATAAAGAACTGAAGCAAACCAATGCCAAATAAAGAATTGTTGGTTAAAATTCGCCGCGAGACGGGCCTCTCGGTCATGGAGATTAGCAAGGCCCTTAAAGAGGCCAATAATGATGAGACCAAAGCCAGAGAGCTGTTACGCCAGCGCGGGGCCGAAGTGATGAGCAAGAAACAAGAGCGCGCCGTCAAAGCCGGTCTAATAGATGCTTACAGCCACAACGGCCGTATTGGTGTGTTGGTCGAATTGCAGTGTGAGACCGATTTCGTCGCCCGCAACGGTGATTTTAAAGAATTCGCCCACGATTTAAGTCTGCAGGTATCGGCTATGAACCCGGCCACGGTTGATGAACTACTAGAGCAGCCTTATATCAAAGATGAGAGCCAGACTATCAACCAACTGTTGACTAATTTGACTGCCAAAATGGGGGAGAAAATTGTTATTGCCCGGTTTGCGCGTTACGAAGCCTAGAACCTCTTAACTATCATCCGCTATAATTAGGTTGTAGAAGTAACCACTGTCGATGAGAGACATATTAAAAGAGACCGAACAGGGTCTGCAAGATGCGGCTTCGTATTTTGCCGATCGGGTCAAAACAGTGCGTACCGGCCGGGCTAACCCGCAGTTGGTAGAGGGTATTAAGGTTAATTATTACGGTCAAGAGACTCCTCTCGGCCACTTGGCGGCTATCAGTATTCCCGAGCCGACCACCATCGCCATCCAACCCTACGATCGCAACGCCATCGATGACGTGCTGTTGGCGCTCACGAATGCCAAAGATTTGGGGCTCACTCCCAACAGCGACGGTACTACCATTCGGCTGAACCTGCCGTCATTGACGACCGAGCGCCGCGACCAGCTAATTAAACAGCTGCACAGCATGGCCGAAGAGGCCCGCATCGCGCTGCGTAACGTCCGGGAAGAGGCCTGGCGTCGTATCCAAAATAAACAGAAAGAAGGAGAATTGACCGAGGATGACCGCGAGCGGGGCCGCAAAGAACTCGACCGACTGATTGAAGATTATAACGCTAAGGTGGCCGAAACTCTGAAAACCAAAGAGAACGAGGTGAGCCAGTTATGATGCGGCTTGTACGGGGGGCGGTTTTAGGTACCATACTGCTGTTACTCTTGGAGTTGGTTATCGTCGTTCTCTGGCCCCAGACCTTAACCACGGTGGCCGATTTGGTGGTGCGCATTCGTTCTTTAATAGCCCTTAATTAGATGGTGTTGAATATCATTGTCTTCTTACTGGTATTAGGGGTGCTGGTTTTCGTACACGAACTGGGTCATTTTATGGCGGCCAAGGCGCTGGGTATCGGAGTACAGGAGTTTGGCATCGGTTTTCCACCCCGTTTATTCTCTAAAACTCGCCGCGGCACGGTCTATTCACTCAACTGGCTGCCGTTTGGGGGTTTTGTCAAATTGAAGGGTATGGATACCGTCTCAAACGACCACGACTCCTATCAACAGGCTCGCGTCTGGAAGCGTCTGCTGACGGTGGCGGCCGGAGTGATTATGAACGTCGTCTTGGCCTTTGTCATTCTCTTTGTCGCCTACTTAATCGGGTTTAGCCCGGCGACTCAACCGCTCGAGACCTACAAAGGTGCTAAAATATTACACCAAGAGGTGGTGATTCTCGGTATCCAGACCAATTCGGCGGCCGCGGCCGTCGGCTTGCAGCCGGGCGATATTATTAAAAGCGGCAACCAACAGCCACTCCTGACCCTGGCTGCCTTTCAACAATTTACGCAAGCGCAGGCCGGCCAGCAGATTGATCTGACCGTCAAACGAGGCTCGGCCGAACTGACGCTGCAGCCGACTTTACCGAGCGGCAGTACGGCCCCGTTAGGGGTCTCGATCGCCAGCAATAGCGTCGTACGGTTACCGTTCCTGGGAGCCTTAAAAGGCGCTTGGCTCGAGACCTGGGGCATCTTAAAAGCGATCTCGTTAATGTTGGTGGATTTGGTGAAAGAGGTCTTTACCCAGCATCAGGTGCCGGCCGAGGTGGTGGGGCCGGTTGGCATCTACCGAGCTACGGCCGCCGCCGTTTCCGTCGGTTGGTCGGCTTTAGTGTCACTGGTGGTCATCTTATCGCTTAACTTGGCTCTGGTAAACGTGCTACCAATTCCGGCGCTCGACGGCGGTTACATCTTGTTTCTACTCGCCGAGCTTATTTTTCGCAAAAAGATTATTAAAGAGAAGATTGAAGGCGCACTGGTGACCTTGGGTTTTATCTTGCTTATCACCCTCTTAATTTTGATGACCTGGCGCGATTTGGTGCTAGTATAAACCTATGCGTTATCGAGATTTTTTTGTTAAAACACTGCGCGAGTCACCGAAAGGTGAAGAGAGCCGTAATGCTCAACTTTTAATCAGGGCCGGCATGGTCGATAAAACCATGGCCGGAGTTTACAATTATCTGCCACTCGGTTTGGCGGTCATCCGCAAAATTGAAGCCATTGTGCGCGAAGAGATGCTGAAGGCCGGGGCGGCCGAGCTGTTGATGCCGGCGCTGCATCCGAAACGAATTTGGGAAGAGAACGGTCGCTGGGAGATTTTAGGCGACATCATGTACCAATTCAAAGATAACTCCGGTTCCGATGTTGGCTTAGGTACGACTCACGAAGAGGTAATTGTCGATATGGCCCGCAAACGGGTCAAGTCGTGGCGTGACTTACCGCTGGCCCTGTTTCAAATCCAAACCAAGTTTCGTAACGAACAACGACCCAAGTCCGGTGTGCTTAGAGGGCGCGAATTTATTATGAAAGATCTCTACTCCTTTCACGCTACCCTAGACGATCTGAACGACTATTACGATAAAATGAAAGCCGTTTATCTACGCATTTATGAGCGGCTTCAGGTACCGGTAAAGATAGTCGAGGCCTCGGGCGGTACTTTTACCACCGAATTCAGCCACGAGTTTCAGGTTTTGACCGAGATTGGTGAAGATACCATCTTCTACTGCCCCAAATGTGATTTTGCCCAGAATAACGAGATTGCCAAAGTGGAAGAGGGCCAGGCCTGCCCGAATGACTGTGGCGGCAAAATTATGAAAGCGAACGGCATTGAAGTCGGTAACATCTTTCGCTTCTTCGATAAATACGGTACCGAAATGAAGCTGACCTACACCGACAAAGATAGTCGGGTAATGCCGGTCTTACTCTGTTCGTACGGCATCGGTATTACGCGTCTCTTTGGTACGTTGGCCGAGCTTAATCACGACGAGCAAGGGCTTAAATTACCAACGGTGGTTGCCCCTTTTCAGGTGGTCGTAGTCTCACTACCCGATAAGCTAGAGGCCGCCGCCGCTATCTATGAAGAGTTGAAGGCCAAAGGGGTAGCGGTCATTATTGACGACCGACCCGACATTTCGTTGGGCGAGAAAATTATTGACGCCGATTTAATCGGTTGGCCATATAAGATAATTGTCGGTAATAATCACTCTACTACCGATTCACTTGAGGTGGTCACCCGGGCAACCGGTGAGACGGCCATTATGACTCTGACGAAGTTTGTGAGTGGCCTGTAAATCCATTATAAAAACCCCCCAGACCGACCGGTGTCTAGGGGGGGAGGTACCGTCCGTGAACGACAGGGCGCTGCCAAACTGTCTGGCCGCTGGGATACCCTGTCTTCTCGTTCTCTCTCAATATGGTAAATAATGATGCCTTTGTCAACCGCCGGCTTGACAGAAGTGATGATAAGGTGTTGTATGGCGGAAAAGTGACTATTGTCTCGTGACCATCTTAGTCGTTGAAGACGAACCTACCATAGCCAGTTTTATTGAAAAGGGTCTTAAATTAGAAGGGTTTGCAATTCAAACCGTTACCGATGGGGAAACGGCCCTCGATATGATTGAAAGCAATGATTATGATTTAGTCATACTTGATCTTATGCTACCTAAAATGAGCGGTGAAGAGGTCATTACCAGTGTCCGCGAGCAACACATTACTACTCCCATTTTGGTCTTAACGGCCAAGACAATGGTGGATGACAAAGTGACCGCGCTCGATAACGGGGCCGACGACTATCTCACCAAGCCTTTCTCTTTTGAGGAGTTATTGGCGCGCATTCGAGCCTTGACGCGTCGTGGGGTGGTGCTCGAACCAAACGTGTTAAAAGTCGGGGAGATAGAATTAAACCCGGCTACCCGAGAGGTGAAGCGCAGCGGGCAGTTGCTGACGTTGACTAAAAAAGAGTACGCCATTATTGAACTACTGATGCGTAACCCCGACCGCGTCTGTACCAGAAATATGATTGGGGAGCACGTCTGGGGTTTTGAATTCGACATGATGAGTAACGTCATTGACGTTCACATTGCGCGACTGCGCCGTAAGGTAGATAAGGGTTTCAATCCTAAATTGATTCGAACTATCAGAGATGTCGGTTACCGCCTGCAAAAGTAGCTAAACCAACTTATCGAGTTGGCAATGTAATCTCCGCTTAATGTTGCTCTGTTACGATCAACTTATGATGATACGTAAGCGAACCAGCGTCTCGACCAAACTGGAGTCGGTGCCGACCCACCTGACTCCGGCGAAGCCGAGCGGTCGTCAGGATACGCTCCGGACGTGGCGGGTGGTCGTGCCCAAAAGGTACCCCGTTTACCCCCAGTTTAGAGGCTAGCGCCTTGCCAGCTACCCGGTGATAACAAGAACCAGTCTGTTCACCGGGTAGTTGGTGTGCTTGTATAGAGATATGAAATCGGGTGAGGTCAAAATGAGTGCGCTCAAGGCACCCCACAGTCCGGGGGTCTATTTTTTTAAGGCGCTCAATAATGAGATTTTGTACGTCGGTAAGGCGCTCAACCTTGCTAACCGCTTGTTGCAGTACCAAGACGTGCAACAGCGCGGCCTGGGCATCACCAATATGGTGGCTCAAACCAAAACCATTACCTGGCAAGAGACGGGCTCCGAAATTGAAGCGGTGCTGCAAGAGGCGACCTTAATTCGCCAACTTAAACCGAAGTACAACTCGCTTGGCAAAGACGACAAATCTTACTCTTATCTGCGAATTAATTGGAGTGAACGCTACCCCCGTCTTTACGTCGTGCGTGAACGGGATATTGAACGGGGTCTGATATCCATCAACCCCAAATCAAGGAAAAAAGATGAGGCATTGGGTCCTTTTGTCAGTTTGGCCCTGCCCAGTGTCATTCGGGTATTGCGTCACATCTGGCCTTTTCGCGATTGTACGCGGCCGAAGTTTGCCAGTTATCAACGCTTGGGTCGGGGTTGTCTCTACCACCAACTGGGTCTGTGTACGGCTCCTTGTATTGCCGCTATCAGTGAAGTCGATTATCTCAAAAATCTGAAACAGCTGCGGCTCTTTTTGGGTGGCAAGAAGGAGCAGGTGCTGACCCAGCTCGAGACCGAGATGAAACGTTTGTCGAAGCAGGGTGAGTACGAGCAGGCGGCGGTAGTGCGTGATCGGTGGTTGGCACTGGCCGACTTAAGGTCACTAACCACGCGCGGCATTTTACGCAATTTTGAAGAGCCGTTGTCGCCCAAGAGTGAAGTGAAGACGGTTGAGGCCTACGATATCAGCAATATCGGCGGTGAATACGCCGTCGGAGTATTAATCAGAGCGGCCGTACCGGTGCTGCCAAGGTTAGTCGGCAGCGACATTTATCTACAAAAGGATGCCTATCGTAAGTTTCGCATCAAGACCGTGAAACAGGCCAACGACGTAGCGATGTTGGCCGAAGTGCTGACCAGGAGGTTTCAGCGGGCGCGTACCGGCGGCAGTTTTTGGGCCCTGCCTGATTTAATTATGGTAGATGGCGGTCAGGCCCAACTGACGGTTGCCCGACAGGCAGCCAAAGGTAACGGGGTGAACATCCCCATTATGGCGGTGGCCAAAGGCAAGACCCGTAAAAAAGTGGATCTATACATCAGACCACAAGATGAGGTCAAAGTGCCGTTTGTGAAAGCAGTGTGGCCCCAGATTGCCTTATCGGTTCGGGAAGAGGCGCACCGATACGCAATAGCATACTACCGTCTGCTACACCGAAGGTCACTGCGGTCTTAGCTTCAACGGCTGGTCTTGCTAGTATAAAGATAGATATGGGCAAAACTGTTTTAGTGGTGGCTAACTGGAAAAGCAACGGCTCTCTAGCCGATGCTCATGTTTTGGCTATGGGAGTTCGTAACGAATGTGAACACATTGATGGGGTACAGGTGGTGCTCTGTCCGCCGGCGGTCTGGCTGACCGAAGTACGCAATATCGTGCACGATCAGATCCACCATTTAGCAGTCGGGTTGCAAGACATCAGCAGCGAGCCGGCCGGGGCCTACACGGGTGAGATTGCGGCTGCTTTGGTAGCCGGTCTGGCCCAGTTTGTGATCATCGGACACTCCGAAAGACAGCGACTCTACCGCGAGAGCGACGAGCAATTACACGAGAAGATCAGAGCGGCTCTAACCGCTTCAATCACCCCCGTAATCTGTGTCGGTGAACAGCAGCAATCCTCAACCTCTAAAGTAACCTTGGCCCGTCAACTAGACCGAGTGCTTCACACCCTGACGGCTACCCAACGCAACCAGTGCATCATCGCTTACGAACCGGTCTGGGCCATTAGTAAGGGTAAATTGAAATCTACCCGACCGGCTTCGGCCGAATATGCCAACGAAGTGGCCGAATACCTACACCGAGTGGTGCCGGCCACTACTAAGATTATTTACGGTGGTAGCGTCGATGCGGCCAACGTACTGACTTTCGTAGCGCAACCGCACCTCGACGGGGTGTTAGTGGGGGCGGCCAGCCTCCATCTGCGTGAATTTTCGACTCTAATCAAAAACGCGGCTAAAGCCAGTGACCATGCAGATAAGTATCGCTGATATTGATGTCCGCCTGAAACCCGTTCTCTACCGGGTTGACTACAACGAACCCATCAAAAATGGAGTGGTTTTGAGTGACTGGCGCATTCGGGCGACCCTGCCGACGCTCGATTACTTGGTGAGTCAGCAGGCGAAGATAATTATCTTGTCCCATTTGGGGCGACCCGGGGGTCAGTTTAACCCCAACGACAGTTTACGACCCGTGGCGCAACACCTAATGTCGTTCTTCGATAAAGTGCAGATTCAGATCACCGACGGTATCTTCGGTCAGGCCGTCAATGACGCTCTCGCCAACATGAAGCCGGGCAGTATCTTTTTCTTAGGTAATACCCGTTTCTTCCCTGAAGAAGAGCGCAATGATTTCAATTTTGCCAAAGCTTTGGCCCAGCTGGCGGAGTTGTACGTCACCGATGCCTTCGGCGTGATGCACCGCGAAGCAGCTACTGTAACCCAGTTACCTAAACTGATGGATTCGTACCCGGGGCTGTTGTTGCACAAAGAGTTGGAGACACTTGATCGGCTCCGCGAATACCCCGAGCGACCGTTCACCGCTTTAATTGGCGGAGCCAAGCTCGAGACGAAGGTCGGCCTGATACGGCGGCTGTTGACTCGGGCCGACTATATTTTGTTGGGTGGTGGAGTGGCCAACGTCTTTGCCAAAGCTACCGGTCACGACATCGGTATGTCATATTGTGATGATGCCCAGTTGGCCGTGGCCAAAGAGATTTTAGCCAAGGCCGAAGGTAAATTAATTCTACCGGTCGATTTTGTGAACGAAGGTCGGGGTGACAAGTTTCGTTACGTCGATATTGGCACTAAAACTATTGCGCTTTACAGTCAGTACCTCAACGGCTCGCGCGATATCTTCTGGAACGGTACGGTCGGTATCGCCGAGGAGGCCCGGTTTGCCAACGGTACTAAAGCGTTGGCCGATGTAATGGCCCAAGCGAAAGGTATTACCACGGTCGCCGGCGGTGACACGATTGCCTTTTTGGAGTTGAATAAACTGATCGACTCCTACAATTTTGTCTCGACCGGCGGCGGTTCGGCCGTAGCCTACATCAGCGGTGAAAAGTTACCCGGTCTCGAGGCCCTGCGGGGCAACGAGTTGGGTTCTACGATTTGAAATTAACAGGATAGATAATATCTTTCGCTGTCTGCCAACCGTTGTGGTTGAGGCCAGCTCCAGACATTATCTATCCTGTTACAAACAAAACGAAATACTAACTGTTATTTACCAACAACAGATTAATTGTTATGGTGTTTAAGTATTATGAAATCATCGGTTATTAACAAGGCCCAGAGCCTACGTATTATCACCGTTAAGGTGAACGGGATGGAGCTAAAAGACTTTTATCACCGTGCTTTACACAAAGTGCAGTCTTCTTTGAGTGTTAAAGGTTTTCGTAAGGGGCGAGCACCCGAAGATCTGGTGGTCAAAGAGGTCGGCGAGAAGACCCTTGAGGCCGAGGCGCTCGACATCTTACTGTCTGACACTTATTTCTTGGCGCTGAAAGAGCACGACTTACGACCGATTGCCCACCCCGAGATTGACCTCAAAGTCGTGCCCCAGACTGGTTTTAGTCAAATAAAGAACGAAGACGAGGCAGTCGTGGTCTACGAGGCTAAAGTGAGTGTGATGCCTGAAGTTAGCGTTAAAAATATTGATCGCATTAAGGCCAAGCGGGTACCGGCGACGGCTCCGACCGAGGACGAGATTAATAAAGTAATTGATCATCTGCGGCGTCAGAAAGCACTGTTCAAAGAGGTTGAACGACCGGCCCAGTTGAGTGATTGGGTGGATATCGGTTACGAGGGTTCGATCGACCATGTCAAAAAAGATCAACTGGCTAACAAAAATCATCCCCTTATTTTAGGTGAGAACTCACTAATACCGGGTTTTGAAGCCGAGGTGGTCGGTCTGAACAAAGGTGAATCCAAAACTTTTACCATTACTTTTCCAACCGATTATCACGCTCAAGACGTCGCCGGTAAGAAGGCCGAGTTTACGGTTATCATACACGAAGTTAAAGAGGTGGTCTTACCCGAATTTGACGCTACCTTTACCAAAGATTTCGGTTACGACGAGCCGACCAAAATGACCGAGGCCATTACCAAGAACCTGGCCCAAGAGAAGATTGAAGAGGCCGAGCAGCAGTTGCAGAGTGAGGTTTTAGGTCAACTGGAAAAACAGCTCGTGGCCGACATACCGGAAGCGATGTATGACGAAGAGAACCGCCGTATGCTCACTGATCTGCAACAGAAAGTGGAGTCTCAAGGCCTCAAATGGGCTGACTATCTGACTTCGGTGAAGCACTCGGAAGAACAAATTTTGAAAGATTTACGCCCGCAGGCCGAGAAGAACGTTCGACTGGGGCTGGCGTTGGGTGCTATTGTGAAAGAGAACAAGTTGCCGATCAAAGATGAAAAAAAGCTAGCCTATGAAGCGCTAGATTGGCTCGTAAAGAAGGCGACTGGTGAGAGTAAGTAACTAGAACCATGTCCTATTTAATTCCGACCGTGTTGGAGAAATCACAGTTTGGTGAGCGCGCTTACGATATTTATTCGCGGTTACTGAAAGACCGCATCATCTTTTTAGGTGGCCCGATTGATGATGACGTCGCCAATTTAATTATCGCCCAGTTATTATTCTTGGCTTCCGAAGACCCCGAGCGTGATATCCAACTCTATATTAACTCGCCGGGTGGTTCGGTGACGGCCGGCATGGCCATTTACGACACGATGGATTACGTTAAACCGCACGTCTCGACTATCTGTGTCGGTATGGCCGCTTCGATGGGCGCTTTTCTGCTGGCGGCCGGTCAAGCGGGTAAACGGCTAGCTCTACCGCACGCCAAAATTCTGATTCACCAGGTAATGGGCGGAGCCGAAGGCCAGGCGTCCGATATTGCCATCCACGCTCAAGAGATTTTACGAACTAAACAAGAGCTGAACGAATTATTAGCCAAGATGACGGGGCAGTCGCTGAAGAAAGTGGAGGCCGATACTGACCGCGATACTTTTATGACGGCTTTGAAGGCCAAAGAGTACGGGTTGATTGATAAAGTTATTTCGAATTAGTTCAACAGACCACCAGTTTATTGGTTCACTCGCCCGGGTGATCCCTTGTCAGGCCCGCGTCGGCTAGATCTAACACTGTTACCAATAACTCACTTTGGCACCATAACGCTAAACGACCATCGTCATTTAGCTCTAATGGTGCCAAACAAACAATTGAGTTAAATTACGCCGCCGCCGAACCTGACATTCCCGGGCAGTTCTTTCGCCAACAACCCGGTGGTCTGTAACTATTTGATAGTGACTTTTATCAACAACCGATTAAAACAGCCGGCCCGGGGTCGGGTCGGCTAGAGTCGAGGGGCGGTTGCGGTTCAGGCGGGTCGCGGTCAGGCGGTTGCGGGGGCGGTGCTGGCCTTTTGCAGACGGCACAGGCCCCAGTAGGGCAGGGCGGTGGCGACCAGCGGTGCCGGCCACCAGGTTTTGCCGGTCGTGACCGCCCAGAGGGCGAAAATCACCAGACCGAACAGCAAGACGCTGTAGCAGAAACCTTTCATGGTTTTGTCCTTCAGATGACCGGCACGGTTGTCACAACCGGCGGGCGGTCGCGGTTGGGGTCGTCTTTCCAGAAGTGACGAGCGAGGAAGAGCCGCCAACGGCGCGGCCCTTTGAAGGCGTCGAGGTCCCGTTCGTAGACCGGGACCATACGGTACAGGGCGTAGTGCTCCCACATCCAGATGGGGATGCCGACCCAGACACCGAGCACGACCAGGAAGATGGGCACTCCGATGATCCGTGGGTAGCGGTCGATGACTGTGACGCCGAGGGCGATGACCACGCAGATCATGGTGGAGAGCATCGCTCCGGAGAGGTTCATGGCCCACCGGGGTCCGCACCAACGGTAGGCGATGACGTCGTCGGACTCCGGCGACTGTGACGGTGGGGTTGCAGGCTTCACGGCAATCTCCTTGTTGCGGGCCGGTTTGGCCCCGAACAGGTCATAATTTACCAGATAAAGAGCAAAATGTCAAGTAGAATTATCCAAATTACCTAAAATGTTGACAGATAGGTATAGGCGTGGTTAGATGGACAAAGTACAGCCCTTCGTTGGGCTGCTTGTTTGCTCTTGAAAAACTAGTCTTAGAAGAGAAATACCATCTCTTCTGCAGTAATCCGTTATCTTTTGAGCTAATCATATTTAAGAGTTTGATCCTGGCTCAGGACTAACGTTGGCGACGTGCCTAACACATGCAAGTCGAGCGGGGGCAGTGAACAGTGAACAGTAATCAGAAGTCGGTTAGTTAATGCTAAGTTCATCAATCGTCCAGTAACATCAAGTGTAATGCCTTTTCTTTATACCAATTTGGTGGTTTTTCAGGAGGCTAAGTCAATACACCGGGTGGTCTGCGATTTGACACGAACTTATCCAGCGGCGTATTTCTACCTGCGAGATCAATTGCGTCGAGCGGCTCTATCGGTGGCCTTGAATCTGGCTGAAGGTTCAGGTAAAGGTTCCAAAAGAGAATTTCGCCGCTACACCATGAACGCCATCGGTTCTCTCAATGAACTGGCAGCGGGTCTAGAAATAGCGTTGGGTGAGCAATTAATTAGCGATACCAATTGTCAGGACATTATTGGCAGATGTGAAATATTAAAAAGACAGATCGGTTCTTTAGCTAATAAGTTAAAGTCCGAGGCCAATAAAATTAGTGACTGACAACCGATTACCCTTTACCGTTCACTGCCCCAGCGGCAGACGGCTGAGTAACACGTCCGTAACCTACCTCCAAGTGTGGCATAGCTCGTCGAAAGACGGGGTAATACCGCATGTGATGTCACCATAATTTGGTGCCATTAAAGCCGCAAGGCGCTTAGAGAGGGGCGGGCGGCCTATCAGGTTGTTGGCGGGGTAAAGGCCCACCAAGCCTATGACGGGTAGCTGGTCTGAGAGGATGTACCAGCCAGACCGGGACTGAGACCAAATACTGATCTCCGTCAGAAGTAATTCTGACGTAAAATGTGGCTAATAACGATGGAGCCCTAATGTAAGTTCGGTAAATGTTCGGTATAATGAACATAACGAATGAAACAGGGTAATATCGTGGGAAGTCGATTGCTAACGTTGGATAAAGAAAACCGTGCTCTGAACAATTATCCAAAAAAAGCAATTTGACCCCGTAACGACTGAGGTTTTATACCGAGAAAGTAGTGCTGTAGCAACGAGCTACATAAAAATGCTACTTTAATACGCCACCCCCTAATCTGAAAAGAAAGGGTGAAGATATAGTCTACACTACTAGGAATAGTAGATAATGTGACGGCCCGGACTCCTACGGGAGGCAGCAGTTGGGAATTTTGCGCAATGGACGAAAGTCTGACGCAGCAACGTCGCGTGTAGGAAGACGCACTTAGGTGTGTAAACTACTTTTATTTGGGAATAATTTTTGAAGGTACCTTATGAATAAGCACCGGCTAACCTCGTGCCAGCAGCCGCGGTAATACGAGGGGTGCAAACGTTGTCCGGAATTACTGGGCGTAAAGAGCGCGTAGGCGGTCTGATCCGTCGTTTATTAAAGACCGAGGCTCAACCTCGGGAAAGTGAACGATACAATCAGACTTGAGTAAAGCAGAGGCACATGGAACACTCGGTGGAGGGGTGACATCCGTTGATATCGAGTGGAACACCAAAGGCGAAGGCAGTGTGCTAGGCTTTTACTGACGCTGAGGCGCGACAGCGTGGGTAGCGATCGGGATTAGATACCCCGGTAGTCCACGCCGTAAATTCTGCTCACTAGGCATTGGGGAGTATCGACCCTTCTTTGTGCCGAAGTTAACACGTTAAGTGAGCCGCCTGGGGAGTACGAACGCAAGTTTAAAACTCAAAGGAATTGGCGGGGAGACGCACAAGCGGTGGAGCGTGTGGTTTAATTCGATACTAAGCGAAGAACCTTACCCAGGCTTGACATCCTCGGAATCTTTTAGAAATAAGAGAGTGCCCGCAAGGGAACCGAGTGACAGGTGCTGCACGGTTGTCGTCAGCTCGTGCTGTGAAGTGTTCCGTTAAGTCGGCAAACGAGCGCAACCCTTACCCTTAGTTGTATCACCCTAAGGGGACTGCCCCGGTTAACGGGGAGGAAGGTGAGGATGACGTCAAATAAGCGTGGCCCTTACGCCGGGGGCGACACACGCGCTACAATGGGGCGAACAATGGGTTGCCAACCCGCAAGGGGGAGCTAATCTCATCAAAACGCCTCTCAGTCCGGATTGAGGTCTGCAACTCGACCTCATGAAGTTGAAATCGCTAGTAATGGCCGGTCAGCCATACGGCCGTGAATACGTTCTCGTCTCTTGCACACACCGCCCGTCACACCACGAAAGCTGGGGGCGCCCGAAGGCTCTTAATTCATTAGGGGACTACGGCGAACTCGGTAATCAGGGTGAAGTTTAACGGCTTCCCGTACGAGTAATTGTACGGTAAAATTCAACTATATCGGTGAACTCCTTTAACGAAATAAAGGACAACGCCGAGGGAAGTTGGGATAGAAATTGGTATATGTCTCAAACAAAAGCAGGTAATCGTGCCAAGCAGAAGCTACTCACACCTCGAGAGATTGAGGTCGTGGTTGGTTGTTTGATCGGCGACGGTACTTTATCACAATCTGGTAAAGAATATCGTCTACGCATTGAACACTCCGCCAAACATATCGGCTATGTGGAGTGGAAATACAGACTTCTGCAAAGAATCTGTGCCGCCCCCATCCAATATGTGTTAACGCACAATTCCCAACGCTTCGGTACCGTGGGTCATCCACAGTTAACCGCTTTGAGACAGATGTGGTATCAACCATTGAAACAGATACCGCCAGAATTACGGTTAACACCATTAATTGTGGCAATCTGGTTCATGGACGACGGTACCAAACATCGAGACACTGTTGATATCTCGGTGCACAACTTTTCAGATGAGAGTCTGATAATCCTGCGCCATCAACTAAAAAACTTTGGTGTCGAAACCACAGTCAATAGTGATGGCAAAGGCAAACGGTTGTACATCAAGAAGCACAGTTATCCAATATTCAAAAAGTTAGTTAAACCATATATCAATAAATGTATGGCATACAAGCTTCCTTAACCCCGTAGAGACTATACGTTGGCGCCACTGAAAAGTGGATGAAGACATAGTCCGACACTCTCGGTAACGAGAGAATAACAGGTAGCGTAACAAGGTATCCGTACCGGAAGGTGCGGATGGATCACCTCCTTTTAAAGGGAGTTTCATCTTAAGTCCTCCGGCGAAGCTTCAGTACGAAAGTGCTTGAAGCGAAGCGGGAGTATGAACTTAAGACATGGTCGATCTATGTTTGTAGAATGTTTGAATGTTAGTGCACAGCTCAAATGAAGACGGTAATTACTGCAGAATAAATGGTATTTCAAAAGAGTTATTAACCTACCCTCGTCACCTCGCCCGGCTTCGCTCCTCGACAAGTTCGGAGCTACGCCGGGCTCGTGAGTGTTCCTCGGATAGGCTAATAACTCTTTTTGTAAACACATTTCGCAGTAATTGATGTTTTAAAAAAAGCCACCGTCGGGGAAGGCTGTCAACCCGTATTGGTTTTTTGTTTGACAATGCATCTATATGTATATACAATAGAGATACATTAGTAACAAAAGGATATATGGCTCTAAATCGTCTCATCCCAATTAATCTCCGAATACCGGAGAATCTTGTAAGTGAAAGTGACCGTCTGGCCGAACAAGAAGGAAGCAATCGAAGCGAATTGATGCGCAATGCTCTGCGTTCATATATTGAAAGAAAACAGAGATTGCAGACCGCCTTCGGCATTGTTGAGCGAAGAGGCAAGGCAGCGGGTATTAATACCCAAGCAGACGTTGAGCGAGTGTTGGCTCAAGTAAAATCCAAACGTCGAACTTAAGAGTATGAAAGTTGTTGTCGATGCCAATATTATAATTTCAGGTCTACGTTTTGGCGGAAAACCGAGGAGTATTCTCGAACTGGCTAACCGGGGTGATCTTGAGGGATTTACCTCAAATGAAGCCATGGATGAAGTAGAAGCGACTCTGATGAAAAAGTTTGGAGTATTAACACCTGAATGGCTCGTAATTGCTGAAGCGCTCCGAGATAGTTTGACGGTGATTCCAACCCAAAAGCTGCTCTCGGTACCTAAACTTAGAGATAAACGCGATTTACACATTCTAGCAGCGGCGACACATTGCCTGGCTGACTGTATTGTGAGTGGGGATAAAGACCTATTGGTTTTAGGTGAATACAAGAATATCCAAATAATGAAGGTGAATGATTTTTTTGAACAGTACCACCCCTAGAAGTGTCACGCGCTCTTTTTTAGTATCTCTTTAGCGTACTCGTCGAAACCTTCAAGTTGGTTTAGTTCATCGGGGCGGAACCAACGGTACTCAACGTGTTCGTTGGGGTCGAGTTTAAGCTCACCCACGGCTTGACCGGTGTAGGTTAAGCGGACGACATGGCGGCCGGGCACCCGCAGAATATCTTGGGCGGCAATCAACTGCGGGACATCAACCAAGTCAAGACCGGTCTCCTCCTTGATCTCGCGGGCTAGGTTCTCCATAAGCGGGTGGCCATTCTCAATTCGGCCTCCAATAATATCCCACGGGTCTTTCACTTCGGGGTACTTCACTAAATTACGCTTGACCAGCAGGTACTCGCCCCGTTTATTTTGGATGGCCATCTTTACTCCTACCTGTAGCACAGTTTCAATGGTGCCGGTGCCGGCCATGGCCACGTTACCAGGTACAACCGCGTTACGCGAAACCCACCACTCATCTTTTTTGTCGGCGTACCACCACTCATCGGAGCCGGTTAGAATAATGCGGGTAGCCAGCTGTTGGGCGATCGGGGTCTTCAGTCTTTTGACGGCCGGAGGCAGAAAAGTATTGGCGCGGGTATTACCAATGTCGGCCTGTTCTTTGAGCGACATTATCCACTCGAGCTGGTCGGCGTCTTTGGCCAATTGGGCTTCTATAGTTTCTCTGGCTTCGTACTCGTGGTAGAGCTGCTCCATCTCGTCTTTGAAGGGTAACTTGCTGACCAAATCCTGCATCGCTTGGGTGTCGTTCACTTGAGCGTATTTCTGGTGGACATAATTTAGATCAGATGTGCGGCCTTCGGGCAGATCGTGAAAGAGGGCCATCTTCATGACCTTGGCGACATCGACACCTTCAGAGAGGGTAGCGAGGGTATAGCCGATGAAGACGACGCGGTTGGTGTGCTCGGCCACGGTCTGCTGGCCGCTACCCAACAAATGAAAACCACTGCGCGGAGTAGCCGCCAAACTACCGACCTCGAACAGGAAGTCAACGACGGGGCTGATGTCTTGTTCTTGCATGATTTAATAGTACCATAAACAAAAAAGCCACCGTCGGGGAAAACGGTGGCCTGGGACGAAGTGACCGCGCGGTAGCCAGGGAACGAACTGGCGCCAGCTCATCAGCCTGGCGGCTTGGCTTGGCAAGAGACACCTGCACCTGTTTTCCGACGTGCTGATTTACTCGGCCACGAGCTAGTCTCCAGCAGCACTCTTCGCGGTCGGCAAGAGTACAGCGTCCCGGTTATGGCCACCAGCGACGCCCGTCGGCACAGCTAGAAACTAACATATAAATTGATTTCTGTCAACGGCCTCTTCAGCTGTGATTCGGCCTGCATCGACGGAAAACTGCTACCATAGAATAAAATAATGTTTTATAATGCCTGAATTTTCTCGTTGGGTGCGGTTAATGGAGTTGACCCGCTCAATGCCCCAGACCGGTTACGCCCTGGTTGGCCTTAGCAAACATGATCTTAGCGATTTAGCTCAACATCATTATCTAGTGACTGTTATTGCCTGGCAGCTGGCGCGACGCGTGCATTCAGCCGGTATCCCCATCAACCTGACGAGGGTGTTGGAGTGTGCGTTGGTGCACGATTTGGGTGAGTTAACTGGCGGCGATATTAGTACGCCGTATGCTAAAGCCAACCCCGATGCCCGCGCCAAGGCCAAAGCCTTTGAAGAGGCCAATCAACTGTTTATCAGTCGTTTTTTCGGGGCCGACGAGCCGTATATCCAAAAACTTTTTATAGACGTTAACCAGACCAATAGTGATGAATCACGGCTGTACAAGTTGGCCGATTACATTGAGGTTACTCATTATAAATTGTATGTTAATCGTCTATCTCGCAACGACGTTTTGTTAGCCACCAATAAAATTGAGGCTGTTTTGCAAAAGATGCTAAATCCACAAATAAGGGCAATTCTTACCCCGATAATTGAGGAGTGGGCCAATGATCTTCGTTTGCCACCAGAGGAGATCTTTGAGGAGGCTAAAGCCGCCGAATAGGGTACAATGGTGTCTTGTGGCTAAAATCCAACCAATTATTTTGGCGGCGGGTAACGGTAAACGCATCATCGCCGAGGCGATGGCTAAGGGCATGGGGGAGTTACCTAAAGTACTCTATCCGCTCCAAGGCCGACCACTGATCGACTACGTTTTAGATGAGGTGGCTGCCGCTGCCAAGTTGGTCCAACCAGACGGTATTGAACTACTTAAACCGATTGTCGTGGTCAAGTTTATGCAGGAGCTGGTGCGGGAACATTTGGGGGAGCGGGTGAGTTACGTGGAGCAGAACCCGGCGCCGCTCGGTACCGGTCACGCTGTTTTGGTAACCGAAACAGCAGTGCCGACCGAGGTTGACCAAGTTTTAGTTCTAAATGGGGATATGCCGGCCTGGCAGCCCACCACCATTGCTAAGGTTCTACGACAGGCGGCCCACTCTAAATCTACCCTAACGTTGGCGACGGTTGACTTTACCGACCCGCACTTTGACACCGTTTTCTTTGCTTACGGCCGCATCATTCGTGACTCTAAAGATAGGTTGCTGAAGATTGTGGAGCAACGGGATACCACCGAACAAGAATTGAAGATTAGCGAGTGTAATCCATCTTTGTACTGTTTTGACCGGTCGTGGGTCTTTGCGGCGCTGCATCAATTGAAGAATGATAATAGTCAACACGAATACTATCTAACCGATCTCTTAGGGATGGCGATTGAGCAAGGGCAGGCGGTGGAGACGGTACCGGTGGCCGATTGGCGCGAGGCTTTAGGGGTGAACACGCTCGAACAGTTGCAATTGACCGAGAAACTGTTACGATAGCCCGCATAGGGAGACGCTCATGAATCTGACTGACGCGCAGCTGCGCGAGCGGCTCGGCCTGACGTCGGGTCGGATGCTACAGATAACCAACGAGACCAACGCGGCGCACGCCCAGCTGCAGGAGCTCCGCCGCCAGGGCAAAGTGCCCAACGCCACCCTGAAGCCGTTTCAAGTGGTGGTAACGCCCACGAAGCCGGTGCGGTCACCCATCGAATACGAAGGGGCCGACTAAGGGCCCCCGATGTACCCAACCCCACGCCCCGGTTACCCCGGGGTTTTTTATTGCGAGTAAAACGAGCAAAAAGGTTCTGCCGCAGGCAGGTTTTAAATCTAAGCGGCGATATTCCACGGGTTGCCACCCGTCGGTGGGGTAGGTAAGCGGGGTCGGCGCCGACCGCTGTCTTCTGCTTTCAGCTATGCTGGGAGCAGACATGGCGAACTACAGCCGACAGACTCATGCCGTCTACT
>JAUSJZ010000048.1 GCA_030647115.1 bacterium | reverse complement strand
CACGGACCGCAGTTGACCGACCAGGAGGTAGTTGACCACGCGCTGACTCATGAGCCATTGTCGGTGAAAACTTTGCTTGAGCCGCAACATCAAGTAGTAGATACACCGTCTCATCTAGCCGAACCGGCTAGTACGGTACGAGGGGAGACTCTGGTCATCCATGAACCATCATTGACTGCTCATCCGGCTGCCGCGTCAGTGCTGGAGTCGCCCACTTTGCCCGAACCGCATCACCTTGCAGTTGACAGTTCGTCTCATCTATCGACACCGACCGATACGGCCCGGGTTGCGACTAGCCACCCGACTGCCCTTGAAACCAATAACGCGGCTGTTTTAGAGAGCCAAATATTTACGCGCTCGGCTGACGCGGTTAAACCGGAACTGCCTGCTCATTCGCTTCATAACTATGTTGATACCGGTAACAAAGAAAGCATTCTGATTGGTCCGGATAACCTGGGTAAAGTCATTCCGAACGAGCAGCCAAGCTTCGTTGCGGAATAATAACATAGCCCAATTTAGCAATACGGCATTGACAAATAGCTGGTTCCGTGGTAGATTCTGGAGTTCACGAGCTGAATCGAAATAACAACCACATTTCGGTTCAGTCGTGAGCGCAAGCTCTAAACGTAAACTCCAATCGAAGGTTCGCAAGAGCTAACGGGCGGAGATGCACCTAGACAATCAGAGTTAGAAACTGACAGAGTTAGAAACTGAAGGAGAAGGCGATGCGCAGCAGAGTAGCGCTGATGTTGGTGGTTGGCCTCATCGCCTGCGCCGTTGCGCAGGCCTTTGTGTGGCCGGGGCTGTTCCTGTCTTGGCCCATCCAGGACGTCGAGCGACGTCAGGCGATGGTACAGGCCGGGTACCCGGCGGTGGTCTTCACCACCCGCCCCGACACCGAGAGCGACGAATCCCCCGAAAAGGATTCGCCCCGCGAGGTAGTCGGCGTCGCGACCGACCCCACCGGGCTCATCCGAGCTCCTTGGGACACGGAGGTAGAGATCCATCTCAACTACGCCTTGAGTGGCGGCGGGGTGGACGACTGTTACGCGACGATTGGCGGGGAACGGGTCGAGGCCAAACGGGCCAAGCCCGACTCCGACAAGGACAACCGGTTCGGAACGTTTGACAAACGGAGCCAGATTCTGCGGCTCCGGTACCGCGACAAGGTCGACATGCAGCAGCGGTACAACAGTGTCAACCCGGGCATGTTCCGGGAAGACCTGCCGTTGCAGATCGTCTCGATCGACCCGACTGGCGAGCGCAAGGAGAAGACCTGGCTCTTCGGTCTCTGGAAAACGGTCAGCAAGCGGTCAGTCGCCATGTCCCAGACGCTCGTCTTCCACTGGGAGAACAAGCGTGGCTGGTCACTGGGTCAGCGTGAGGAGAAGCCGACGACGGCTCGCATGCTACGCGAGCAGATAGCCGGGCTGCGGATGCTCCAGCGGACTTCAGTGGAGGTATCAGGTGACGCTTTGATGTCGGACCTGTACGCCATGACGGAGCCCGAGATGCAACTGTGGGTTTCGTCGCCGAAGGTGGTCATCGAATACCTCGACCAAGAGGGTCAACCAACACCGGGGCCGCGGTACACAGGTCTCGTCATGTTCTTCGCCGAGGGGCAAGATGTGCACAAGCCGTGGCTGCCTGGTGATTCGGTCGTCTGGTGCCGCCTTGGCGGTAACATCCGGTACCCTGACTATCTGATGCAACGCATCCAGAGACACCAGGGTAAGCTGGTGCCATACGTGTTGCGCTGGGAGATCGAAAGATCGTCTCGCGCCCGCTTCGTCATCCATCAGCAGACCTTCAACGATCTGCCGGACGACATGAAGGCGGCCTACCTGGTTACCTCCCAGCCGATCGGTGATGGTGATGTGCGCTGGTGGGACTGGGCGGAAGGAGCCGTCGACGGTGCGGAGCTGCTGCTGGCAAACGGAACGACGGTGCATCGAGTGATTCAAGAGACTGATCGTGAAGCACCGCGTTTCAGTGGTGAGGTCGATTTCAAAGACCTCCTGATCGGCATCCGATAACTGGAATCAGGTGACACCCGTGGCGGCGTCGAGGAGACTCTGTCACCCCAAGCCCTACGGCCGTAAGACCGTATCGGCTACAACTCGGCGAGCGCCAATCAACAGGGTATCCCCCTGGGCGCTCGCCCTCTCAACAGTCCGCCTTTACCAAAAGACAGACTGCAGAGAGTTCAACTCTCAAGTGTCCAGATACAACTCGGCCCCGCAAGGGGAGAAGGAGCAGCAGATGAAGCGATTCATCCTGACGCTGACCCTCTTCGCGGTGGCGGCGGTCAACGCTGCCCCCAAAGAGGTCTTCCTGGCCCGCAATCTGCGGGTCAAAGGTGGAGTGCAGAGTTACGAACGGCTCCGCACCCACTTGCACTCACCGGTCGGCCAGAATGACGTCAACCTGATGCTGAATAAGCTCCGATTGACGGCCGACCAGAAAGCGGCTGTGTGGCGCCAGATTGAGACGCGCCTACAACAGCCGCTCAACAGCCCGGGTGGCGTGTATCGGGTAGGGTACCCGCAAGGTACCAGATTCGACTACATGACCTTCGGAACCGGCCAGGTCATCGACGCCATGGTGCGGTTGGGTGTTGACGGGGTGGGTTACACCACTAACGTCACTTACCCGTCGGCCACCACCGGCATAGTGCTCATGAAAGCCCTGGTGGTCTTCACTACCTGCGGCAACATGGGCATCGGTGCGGCGGTCGAGGAGAAGGCTCCGCCAACACCACCGAAACCACCGGTTGAGACGATCACGCCGGAGATCGTGCCACCGACGCCGCCGAAACCACCGGTTGAGACGGTTACACCGGAGATCGTGCCGGTCGAGGTACCGGTTGACCGTGTGGTCGAGCGAGTGGTCGACCGTCCGGTACCGGCCGCACCGCTGTTGAGCCTCAACCGCTCGGCCAGTGGCAGTGGCTGGGCCCAAAACCAGCCCGACAATGTGGTGAGCTGGCAGAAGGGCAGCATTGGTGCCGGGGTGACGTGGCAGGTCGGTCGCCAACGGATGACAACGACGACGACCACGCCGACACCTGGGCAACCGTGTCCGACTACCGGTGGTCCGCCACCGAGTGGTACACTGCCCCAGCCGACGCCGACTCCGGCACCAAACCCAATCGGGTCGGTACCGGCTAACCCTGGTGGAGTCACCGATGTTGGCGACGGGGCCAACGGCACGACCAACGTACCGCCGGCTACGCCCATCGGCACCCCCAACGGGTCAGTACAGCCCGTGCCGGCACCGGGCAGTACCGCCGGCCCGCCCCCAAATACGACCCTGCGGCCGTACTCCAGCCAGCGACGTTAGGTCAGCTGGCGCCGTACACAATCGGCATCATCGGGTGGTCCCGCGACCACCCGCTTCTCCAGCACCGATCATCAAGATGGATGCTGGAGCAAGCGATAATTGGCTTAGCTATTGACAAAAATTCACTAATATAGTTAACTAAGGGCATTAAATGTCCGTAAGCAAAAGTATGAACAAATTTATATCTTCCTTGTTCGGCAAAATAAAATCGGTGGCCCGGAAAATTACAACCCCTGTTCTAGCGGTTAGTCTTTTAGGTGCAGTGACTCTTGGTTCCGTTGCGGTCGGCTCGATTAAGAAAGCGGTCGCTACTCCTACCCCTCAATTCAACGGTCACGCCAACGACGAGCCTACCATCCAAATTAGAAAAGTCGGTACAACCGCCTGGAGCAATTCCGTTACCCTACAACAGGGTGAGCAGGCTCAAGTCTTCATGTATGTTCATAACTTTATTCAGGATTCGGCTGCTTTAAATACCAAAGTCAGAGCGACCGTTCCAACTACCGCCGGCACTACCCAGACCATCACCGGTTCGGTTTGGGCCGATAACGCTGTCCAGGTTAACGGTAATGTGACCGTCAATCTGGGTTCTTTTGGTAAAGTAGTCGCTGACCCCAATTCGGTTAAACACTATATCAACCAGAACGGTTCTTACGTCGAACAGGCTATTGCCAACCCCGGAAATGTTCTGACAGCCGGCGGTTTGAACCTGGGCACCATCAACGGTTGTTGGCAGTATCTTCGAGCCGTCACCTTTACCGTTACCGCTGTTGAGCAGGGTACGGCCAGTATTACTACCTACAAAGAGGTCGGTATCTCTAACGTCGATACCGTCTGGCATCGTGACGGTGTCAGTACTACCCCTGGTAATGTCGCCGCTTTTCACCTGTATTTAGAGAATACCGGCCCAACCGGTTCTAGTTTGGATTCTCCGACCATCACCGATACTTTAGACAGCCATCTGACCTATAAGCCCAATTCATCCTATATGATTACCCGCGACGCGGCCGGGGTTGATGTGCGCTATGACATACCCGATAGCTTTATCGCCTTTAACGGGCAGACTGTCACCTGGGCCTTCTCTACCATGCCCGCCGTGCCGGCCAACGCCGTTCACCTTTATTTTCAGGCAACCCTGAAAGATGGCAGCAATTTTGCCGTAGGAACTACCAGACTGTTCAACCGAGGTACGGTTAACGGTCGAACCAACAAC
The DNA here is from genome assembly GCA_030647115.1 of bacterium. GTDB lineage: Bacteria > Patescibacteriota > UBA1384 > CAILIB01 > JAUSJZ01 > JAUSJZ01. The sequence continues at coordinate 10,990 of JAUSJZ010000048.1, read as the reverse complement.
AACCCCGTTACCGCTACTACCAATCAGGTCTACATTGATGTCTTAAAGAGTCCTACCCCGGTAATTGACTTTGATATCAATAAGGTCATCAAAAATATTACGACCAATAGTCTCTTACAAGAAGATCTGATACCCGGTTCACCTGGTGACACCATTGAGTACACCATCCATCTGGTTAATACCGGCAACGTGACCGCTAATGGCCGAGTACGTGATATCTTACCTCAATATGTTACCCGTACCGGCAACGTAGAGATGAAGAGCTCTTCACAGACCAGCGCTTCTTACGCCACCATTGACCCCCAGGGTATGTTCACCAGTACCGGTTATCTGACCTTACCAAATGTATTACCTGGTAATACAAACGGTTTTGACATCCGCTACCGCGTGACTGTCGCTCAAACCGGTATTCCGGCCGGCAATACCACCCTGGTCAACACCGCTCAAATCTACAGTGACACTCAATTAGAAGATTCCGACCACGCCGATATCTTACTGACCAGCAACACCGCTTACATTGTCTCTAAATTGGTCTTTGACCCGACTACCAGCCAGTGGGTAGAGAGCACCAACACTGAACTGAAAGAGGGCGATATCATTCGTTACCGCGTGGATGTAATCAATACCGGCAACACCCAGCTGTTAATCAACACCATCAGAGACGTCTTGCCCCAGTACGTGACCTACATCGACAATTCGTTAGTGATGGATCCACAAATTAGCCCGACACCTATTACCGACGATAGTACCTTTTTCGCCGCCGGTTTGGGTAACTTCCAAATCTACCCTGGTGTTACCAAGCGGTTCGAATTCCAGGTCAAGGTAGTTGACTGTCCGATTATCGGTGTCAGTACCTTAACCAATGGTGCCTACTTAAGAGCTAATAACGATACGGCTGAAGTGAACGACACGGCGACTATCAAGTTGCGCGTCGTTGCTCCTAACGGCAGTAACTTATAATCATGAATTTCATCCAGAGAATTAAACGACAGCTGTTAACCGGTTTGGCTCTAATAAGCTTAGTCCCGGCCGTCGTTTTGGCCAATAACACCCCGCGTTTCAACCAGTTAGACGGTGATCGGGAGTTTCTAATGGGCCGTAATCTGACCCAAAATCAGGTCAATTACGTTGACCCGGTCAGTGCCACCGATGGCGACGTGGTTAGAGTCAGTTTTTACTACCACAACAACGCCTTACAGACCGACGGTCAACCCGGTGCTGCCGCTACCAATACCAAAATAAGTCTCAACCTGCCGACCGCCGATGCCCAGTCGCACTATCTGACCGGTACTTTAGGGGCCGATAATGCCGAGACTGTCAGTGGTACTATTGTCAACGGGCAAGAGGTGGGTCAACCCGGTTTAACCGTCAACACCGATCAGGCGACTACCGTTAGTTTAGTACCCGGTTCAGTCCGTTTTTACCCGGCTGGTAGCACCAACCCGGTGCAATTACCTAATGGTCAGAGCGGCGACGAAATTGTCACCGGTTCCGGTCTAAATCTGGGTGATATTCAGGGTTGTTGGCAGTTTGCCGGTTTTGTAACGGTTGACATTAGAGTCAACCCCGCCGGTCAACCAGATATTGTTCGCAGCAAAACGGCTGTTAACCAGTCACAGGGTGGTGCCATGGCTAAAGACGTTAACGCTAAAGCCGGTGACGTGCTTGTTTATACCTTAACTACCAGAAATAGCGGTAATAGACCGGCTACAGCCGTCGCTATTAGTGATGATTTGGCTGATGTACTAGAATATGCCACTTTCGTTTCCGCCAGTGACGGTGGGGTATTACAGGGTAATACAATCAATTACGCCGCCACCGATATCGCTGTCGGTCAAACCGTTACCCGTACCTTTAATGTTCAGGTCAAACCGACCGCTAACTGGCCCGCTACCGGTAACTTCATTATGTCTAACACCTACGGTAACCGTTTAGATGTACCGCTACAGCCACCGGCAGTCATACCCGGTTTGAGTATTGATAAACAGGTAAAGAACATTACCCAGAGCTTTGACTATCGCAATGAGGTAACGGCTCACCGGGGTGATTTAGTGGAGTTTCGCCTGAAGATTACCAATACCAGCTCTGTGCTGGCGCGTAACGTCTTGATTAAAGATTTACTGCCAACCGGTCTCAATTTTCAACCAGGTTCAATACGGTTAGATCGCAACGGTAATACCTATGCTATCGCCGACGACGTCGTCACTACCGGTGGTTTTAAATTAGATACGCCCTTGAAGGCCCAAGAGGTAATCACAGTCTATCTACGGGCTAAAGTCGGCACCGAGCTAGTTGATGGCCAGAAGGTACGCAATGTCGGTACCACCGAAGCGGAAGCTGTCGGTCAGGTCGCTGACGATGCCAACGTGGTGGCTGAAGTGGCCCCAGAGGTTGTCGTTACCACCGCTACTACCCCCATTCCGACCACTCCTGCCGGTCCCGTCTTGCCAATCAGTGGTCCGGCCGATATGATACTGTTCTTAATCACCGGTGGTTTGGCCGCCTCAACCGGTTTACGCCACTATCGTGCCCAGAAGGCTCTTATCAGAGCCAGCCAGCAGGTAGCGGTGCTGTGAGACAATAAAAGAAAGCGCGGTTCAGGCCTAGTGTCGAACCGCGTTTTGTTATGTAATTAAACTATGGATTACCAGACAAAAATCAGACAGCTAGCCGAAAAACTACACGTTGATCTGCTACGGCAGCGTTTAGAGGAATTAAATGTTAAAAGTAGTGACCCTTCGTTTTGGGATAATCCGGCTGAAGCCACCAAAATAGCGCAGGAGTTAGCCCAGACAAAACAGCTACTAGACCAGTTTAATGACGTAGCCGAATTGGCGGTTGAAGCCGACCGTAACGAGACCACGGCCGAATTAATTAGAGAGCCGCTCGAGGCTTTAGAACGACGTACTCTCTTAGCCGGGGAGTATGACAATCACGATGCCGTCCTCTCCATTTATGCCGGCGCCGGGGGTACCGATGCCCAAGATTGGGCAAACATGTTGCTTAGGCTCTATCAGCGTTACGTGGAGCGTGGTAAGAGTGAAACGCCAGACCTCATTGACCGGAGTAACTGGAAGGTGGAGCTGGTGGAGTTGAACCGAGGCGAAGAAGCTGGCTTAAAGAGTGTCACGACTATCATTAAGGGGGAGATGGCCTATGGTCTGCTCAAAAATGAAGCCGGGGTGCACCGTCTGGTGCGTCTGTCACCGTTCAATGCGAAAGCCCTACGCCAGACAAGTTTTGCTATGGTTGATGTCGTACCTTATAGCCAGACCAGTGATGCGGTCGAAATAGATGATAAAGAGCTGCGGGTAGATGTCTTTCGGGCCTCGGGCCACGGCGGTCAGAGCGTCAACACGACCGATTCCGCGGTACGTCTTACTCACCTCCCCACCGGCATCACGGTCTCGATTCAGAATGAACGTTCGCAATTGCAGAACAAGGCCAAAGCGATGCAGATTTTACGTTCTAAATTATTGGCCTTACAGATAGAGCAAAAGAAGGCGGAAACTGATACAGTAAGAGGAGAGGTCTCCAAAAACGAATGGGGAAGCCAGATAAGATCGTACATTTTACACCCCTACAAGTTAGTCAAAGACCATCGAACCGGGCTCGAGAGCACCAATATTGATGAGGTGTTGGATGGCAATATCAGTCAGTTCATCTACCAAAATTTAACCAACCTCAAGAAGTAACAAAATTATATGTCTAAGATTGGTGATACCATGCGCCTGGTTAAAAAGGCCAAAGAGATACAGCGTGAACTAAAAAATACCGAGATTGAAGCGGTCAGTAAAGACGGTCAGGTGAAGGTGGTTTTTAACGGGGAACAGCATATTAAACAGCTTGAGATCGCCGAAGCGCTACTCGACAAGACCAAAAAATGGGAGCTGGAGCGGGAGCTCATTAACGTTATCGGGCAGGCCATCTCTAAATCTCAAGCGGTCGCAGCCGAGCAGATGAAAGCGGTCGCCGGAGACTTAAACTTACCCGGTTTTTAACAATGAGTTCTATGTACATTTTGGTTGGCTTAGGCAATGATGCCCCTAAATATCGACAGACGCGTCATAACGTCGGTTTTAGGGTGGTCGATCAACTGGCTAGTGAGCTTGGTCTTACCTGGCGCGACACCAAATTGTATAGCCAAGCAAAAGGGGAGCTAAACGGTGCCCCGGTTTTGTTAGTCAAACCCCGGCTGTTTATGAATAATTCGGGCCAAGCCCTACAGGAGCTGTTAAATAAAGAGCAGGCTGACGTTAGTAATTTGCTCTTATTTTATGACGATCTCAATGTGCCGTTAGGGGTAATTCGGGTGCGTTCGGAGGGCTCACACGGGGGGCACAATGGCGTCAAGTCGGTGATTGAACAGCTGGGCAGTGGTTTATTTTGGCGTTTTCGGGTGGGTATTGGCCCCATGGGCAGCGGTGAGAGAAACACAGAACCCATCGACAGCGCCGACTACAGCGATTTTGTCTTAAGTAAATTTACCGGTGGAGAAGAGAAGAGAATGAAGGAAGTGATTGACTTTATAGTCGAACGTATGCTAGCTTTTACTAGTCAGTCAACCGACTTAAAAGAAGAGACTATTACCGTAAGTTAAATTATGCCAACCAAACCAATCGCCAAACCCAAGGCCGGGCCGAAGAGCAAAACCGCTTCGGTCAAGGCTACCAAAGCGGCTGCTAGCAGCAAAATTAAAGGAACTCCCAAACTACCACATAGTAAGAAGTGGCGCGACGCCAGTGCCAAATTGGTTAAGAACCAGCTGTATTCACTAGCTGATGCGGTCAAATTAGCCAAAGAGACGGTTGTGACCAAGTTTACACCGTCAGTAGAATTACACGTCCACGTCACTCATGAAGCTCGCGGTACCCTTCAATTGCCGCACCAGACCGGTAAAACCGTTCGGGTGGCTGTCGCGACCGACGCCGTTATCGAAGAGATCGCCGCCGGTAAAATCAACTTCGATGTTCTCATAGCCGAGCCGACCCAGATGGCCAAACTAGCCCAGCATGCCAAGACTTTAGGCCCTAAAGGTCTGATGCCTAACCCTAAGAGCGGTACCGTCACTACCGATGTCGCCAAGGTTAAGCAAGAACTAGAGGCCGGTAAGAGCGAATACCGCACCGATGCCGGTAAAAATATCCATCTGACGGTCGGTAAGGCAGACACAGCCGATCAAATGATTATTGACAATCTCGATGTGGCTCTAAAAGCTATTATGGCCTATAAAATTAAGACGGCTACCCTGACCACCACCATGGGGCCGGGGCTTAAACTGGCTCTACCAGACGCCTAAGCGCTTGACTTTTAGTATTGTTTGCGATTAACTAAATAAGTACGTCAGAGACAGTAGGCAACCATAAGTCCTACCGAGACACCACTGTGCTTTTTAGCTAAGCCGGTCTCATATCTGACGAAACAGTCAGTAATTTAGAGTATGCCTAAATCAAGAGTTCAGAAGAGTGAATTAGTCAAGGTCTATCGCCAAGCCCTGGCCAACGCCAAGATGGCCGTTATTGTCGCTAATAAAGGTCTGACGGTGGTGCAGACAGAAGCGATACGCGAAAAATTCTACGCTAATAAAGAGCAATTTTTAATTATCAAGAATTCACTTTTCAAGATTGCTCTAAAACAGCAGGGTCTGGAATTACCCACCGAGATATTTGACCAACCGTTAGCCCTAGCCGTATCTGATTCCGATGAAGTCTTAGTGGCTAAAGACATTACCAGTTTTGCCAAAGATTTTGAGACCATCGAGGTCGTCGCCGGGGTGTATGAGCAGGCAGCGGTTGAACAGTCGATCGTTAGCAAATTAGCCGCTCTACCGACTAAAGACGAGCTTATCGCCAAGGTGGTGTTGACTATAAAAGCGCCGCTAACCGGTTTGGTCAACGTTTTACAAGGCCCGTCCCGTGGCCTCGTCAATGTCTTGAGCCAGATTAAAGCCCAAAAAACAGCCTAACAAATAATAATAATATTATGGCCGAAGAACAAAATATGGTGGAAGAGAAAAAAGAGGAGAAAAAAGAAGAGAAACAGGCAGCTAACCCAAAATTTGCTGACCTAATCAAAAAGATCGAAGAGATGAGTGCGTTGGAGTTGTCAGAATTCGTTAAAGCACTCGAAGATGTCTTTGGCGTCTCGGCCGCTATGCCCATGATGATGGGTGGTCTGCCGGCCGCCGGTGCTGCCGAAGAGGTCGAAGAGAAGACCGAATTTGATGTCATCTTAACCGACGCCGGCACCCAGAAAATTGCCGTTATTAAGGCAGTTAGAGAGATCAACCAAAACCTAGGTTTAAAAGAGGCTAAAGATTTAGTGGAAGCAGCTCCCAAGACTGTCGCTAAGGGTGTCTCTAAAGAAGAGGCCGAGAGTGCTAAAGGCAAGTTAGAGGCGGCCGGTGCTAAAGTCGAATTAAAGTAGTTCTATAATTGAATTTGAAGTCACAGCTCGGTGTGATGAGGCCCGTGTGGGTGTACTTAAAACTCCCCATGGTCTGGTTGATACGCCGGCTTTTATGCCCGTAGCGACCCACGGAGCGGTCAAGACCCTGACACCGAACGAGGTGACGGCGACCGGTAGCCAAATTATTCTATCCAATACCTATCATCTCTATCTCTCTCCGGGGGTAGATTTAATCAAACAGCTGGGTGGTATCCACCGACTGATGGGTTACGACGGGCCAATCTTAACCGATAGCGGCGGTTTTCAGGTCTTCTCCCTCGGTCTCAAGCAAGGGGGAACCTTAGCCAAGATTGATGACGATGGGGTGACCTTCAAATCACACAAAGACGGTAGCTCACACCGTTTTACTCCTATAAAAGTGATTGATATCCAACGCGACTTGGGGGTTGATATCATGATGCCACTCGATGTCTGCCCGTCCGGTACGGCGACGACGACCGCTATCAAGTCGGCCGTTGATCTTACTCATAAATGGTTGGCCGAGCAGGTTGACTACTGGCAGAGTCTGCCGGAACCGAAACCAGCTCTGTTTGGTATTGCGCAGGGTGGGGTTAATAAAAAACTGCGACGCGCCTCAATTGAATTCATCTCTAAATTGCCCGTAGCAGGCTGTGCCCTCGGGGGCTTAGCAGTCGGGGAGTCCACCGCCAAGCTTTACCAAACGATCAAATGGGCCGCACCACTACTACCGGCCGCTAAACCGCGCTATTTAATGGGAGTGGGGAACCCGCAAGATATTCTCTGGGCTACCAAATGGGGTATTGATATGTTCGATTGTGTCTTACCAACCAGGCTGGCTCGTCACGGTAGTGTCTGGCTGATTGAAGGTGAGCAGGCGGCCGTTGACTCTTTTGCCAACAACGACACCCCCGCCTTACTAGCCGGTTCCGGTATTAATATTAAACGACACTCATTTCCAACTACTAAGGCTCGTTCAGACCCGAACTTACTGCAAAATATCGGTGCGAGCCCGTTAACTAATCTAACCTGGGCCAGAGCGAACCATTTAGCACACGAACGAGAGATTGGTTTATACCGCCAATTCACCGCTCAAAATTTGTGGGTTATTAACACTTTGCTGTGTCACGTCCGACAGGCAATCAAGCTCCAGCAATTGGAATCGCTTGACTCCTGCCTTAATTGTTGGTAAACCGAGCGCTTAACGGTATATTAACGGGTATAATCGGGTACAATAACAATATGGCGACCCCTCTTGTTGATGGCCGGTTCGGGCCGGAACCGACTGGTTTTGGTTTGTCCGGGTGGCTGCTAATAGCCGCCCTCTTAGTGGTGATTGCCAGCTATGGTTGGTGGTCTCGTCGTCGTCAGACAAAAAGGCAGGCGGTTCAAGTCGGAGCCATTAAAGAGGCCGTCTTTTTAAAGATTCAGGTGCCCAAAGAGCAGAAGGGAGCCGAAGACGAACGTAAAGATTACCGTGACCTTATATCGGTCTTTGAACCCTTTTTGGCCGGCTTAACTACCCTTTATCAGAAGGGGCCAACGGGTGCTCAACCGGTATTTTCACTTGAAATTTTAGCCAAGAAAGGGGAGATCTATTTCTATATTGCCACCCCACCCCAATACGTTGAATTGATAGAACGACAGCTACACAGCCAGTATCCTTCGGCCAGTCTAGAACGGTCCGATGACTTTCAACTCTTTGAGGGGGAGAACAAGCCCTATGATGCGGCGTCTTTCAGGTTGAATCGGTCATATGTTTTGCCGCTTCGAACCTACCGCGATATTGAGGTAGATTCCCTTAATAGCATTACCAACGCCTTAAGCAAGCTCGGGCAGACGGCCAACGGGGCGGTACAGCTTTTAATTAGGCCGGTAGGGGATTACTGGTTCAAAAAAATTGACTACAGCCTGAAGGGTTTAATGGAGGGCAAAGATATTGAACAAGATAACCCTTTGTATAAACAGGCGGGTAGTTTCATTGGCGATATCGGTAAGCAGGTGTTTACGAGTGCTCCGAAAGATAAATCACTACCGACCGAAGAAGACAAACGGCTGACCCCCAAACAACAGAACGAGATTGAGCTACTAAAGACCAAAATGGCCAAACAGGCGCTAGAGGTGCAGTTGCGTTGCGTGGTGACGGCACCCGGTGAATTAGAGGCCAAAACTTACCTAAACACGCTGTTGGCGGCCTTTGGTCAATTTAATACACCCGATCGCAACAATTTGAAGTTAACCAAGCGACCCAAAACCGAGATCGTTAAAAACTATCTCTATCGTTCTTTTCACGACGGCGACAGCCTGATTTTGAACACCGAAGAGATTACCTCGCTCTACCATCTGCCGACTCGTAACGTGGATACTCCCAATATTAAGTGGCTCGGTTCGCGCAAGCTACCGCCGCCGACTAATTTACCCAACGAGGGTATCAAAATAGGGGAGAGTATTTACCGCGGCGATACCAGGCCTATTTATCTGTTGCCCGATGATCGACTGCGTCACGTCTATATGATCGGTAAGACCGGTGTCGGTAAAACGGTCACGTTTGAGAATATGATTGAGCAAGATATTCAAGCCGGTCACGGGGTGGCCTATCTTGACCCGAACGGTGATGCCATTGAGTGGATTTTGAGTCGCATTCCCAAAGAGCGGGCCGAAGACGTTATCTATTTCAATCCGTCCGATACGGCGCGGCCGTTCGGCCTGAACCTACTCGAGTGGAAGCGACCGGAAGATCGGGATTTTCTGGTGCAAGAGGCGACTTCAATGTTCTACAAATTGTTTGACCCGGGTAAGACCGGTATTGTTGGCCCCCAGTTTGAACACTGGTTGCGTAATGCGGCTCTTACCTTAATGGCCCAGCCGGGCGGCGGTACGCTGGTTGAGATTCCGCGACTATTTGTTGATAAGGCTTTTGAGCGTCAAGCCGTCGCTCACGTTACCGACCCGGTGGTACGGTCGTTTTGGGAGAAGCAGATGGCCCAAACCTCCGAAGCCAGTAAGAGCGAGATGCTAAACTATTTTATCTCCAAGTTCGGTCGGTTTATGACTAATGACATGATGCGTAATATTATTGGTCAGGCCGAGAGCAGCTTTGATTTCAGAGACGTGATGGATAATAAAAAAATCTTGTTGGTAAACCTGTCGAAAGGTCTGATCGGTGAGATTAACGCCCAACTGTTAGGCATGATTATTGTTACCAAGTTACAGATTGCGGCGTTTAGTCGCCAAGATATCCCCGAGGCCGAGCGACAGCCTTTTTATCTCTACGTCGACGAATTCCAAAACTTCACCACCGACACTTTTGCCACCATTCTCTCGGAGGCGCGCAAATACCGGCTCTCACTGCATATTACTAACCAGTACATCGCCCAGTTAGAAGAGAAAATTAGAGACGCGGTGATTGGTAATGTCGGCACCCTAATGTCGTTTCGTATCGGGGCCGCCGACGCGGAGTTTTTGACCAACGAGATGGATGGTCTGACCGTGGAAGATTTAACCAATATTGACAAGCGCTACTTCTATATCAAAACTCTCATTGATAACGCTCCTACCAAGCCTTTCTCGGGTCGTTCAATTGATTGGACCAATGACGGCAATATCCAACTGGCCGCTGCCATTAAAGAGTTGTCTCGACTACAATACGGTAGAGATGGTCAAGAGGTGGCCGCCCGCATCATGCAACGCAGCAAGGTGGATGAGCTGCCTATCAGAGAGAATAAAGAGAGTAACCCCGTCTTATCATGAGTATCACTGCCCTCATCGCGATTGTCGTTGGTCTCTTGATGTTATTGACGCCTTTTATCGCTTATAATTCTTGGCAGAAAACAAAGAAGCTGACCCGCCGAGCCGACTTTCTGGAGTCACTGACCTGGGTTTTGTTAAAGGTGGACGTACCGCGCAACAATGAAAAGACACCGCTGGCGGCGGAGCAGTTGTTCTCTAGTATCCACGGTATTTTGCGTGATGATCGGGTAGTGCAGGAGCACATCAGTTTTGAGATTGTCGCCAACTCCACCCTCATTCAGTTTTATATCTTTATGCCGACGCATTTGCAAGATTTTATTGAGGGTCAAATTTACGCTCAATACCCCGACGTTCACATTGAGAAGATTGAAGATTACGCCCAGAAAGCCCCAATAGAGAATATGGTCATTGCCCAGACCGAGATGACTCTGACTAAAGAAGATGTTTACCCCATTCGCACCTTTACCAACTTTGAGGTTGACCCTTTAGCCGGTATTACGGCGGTGTTATCTAAACTGGGTCCGCAAGAGCAGGTCTGGCTCCAGTTCTGCGTGCGTCCGGTAGGGGACGAGTGGCAAAAAAGAGGTCTAGATTTGGTCAAGAAAATTCGCAGCGGTTCCGACAAGAAAAAATCGGGTATGTTTGTCAGCCTGTTCAAACTGCTGGGTGATGTTGGCAAAGAGATAGTTCGCCCCAACTCGGCGGTCGGGGCAGGGGAGTCGAAACCGGTTGAACTGGCCGGGCCGGTGGTAGAGGCGTTGGGGGGCATTGAGAATAAGGCTACCAAACTAGGCTACGAAGTAATTATGCGGGT
>JAUSJZ010000028.1 GCA_030647115.1 bacterium | reverse complement strand
ACCGGTTCGGGCAAAACCTTTACCATCGCCAACGTCATTGCCAAGCAGAACAAACCGACGCTGGTAATTGCCCCCAACAAAACCCTAGCCGCCCAGCTGTGGGTGGAGTTTAAAGAGTACTTTCCCGAAAATGCGGTACATTATTTTGTCAGTTATTACGACTACTACCAGCCCGAGGCTTACATGCCGGCGACCGACACCTACATTGAGAAAGATTTGGAGATTAACGAAGAGATTGACCGGCTACGCCACGCCGCGACCCACGCCCTATTGACCCGTAAAGACGTGATCATCGTCGCTACCGTCAGCTGTATCTACGGCCTCGGTTCGCCCGAGTTATACGCCGGCCACACCCTGGATCTAAAAAAGGGTGATCAGGTAAAGCGAGTTGACTTACTGCACCATCTGACCGACCTCTACTACGAACGTAACGATACCCAACTGCAAAGGGGGAGATTTCGCGTCGCGGGCGACACCATCGATATCTACCCGGCGTACGGTGATAAAGTGGTGCGAATCGATCTCAACTTCGATTCCATTGCACGACTGCGTCTTCTCCACCCAGTGACCCTCCAAGTATTGCAGGAGTTAGATGACGAAATCATTTTCCCGGCGAAACATTACGTCACCGACAGTTCATCTACGAAAGAGATTCTGGAGCAGATACGCCAAGATATGGTTAAAGAGGTCAAAGATTTTGAGGATACCGACCAGATACTTGAGGCGCACCGTCTCAAACAACGCACTAGCTACGACCTAGAGTTAATTGCCGAAACGGGTCACGTTAAAGGTATTGAGAACTACAGCCGTTATTTTGATAAACGGGCCCCGGGCACTCCCCCATCGGTTCTGATTGACTATTTACCACCAGACTACCTACTCGTTATTGATGAGAGCCACATGACCATTCCGCAGATCGGCGGCATGTATAACGGTGACCAGGCGCGTAAGACCACCCTAATTGAACACGGTTTTCGCTTGAAGGCGGCCCGCGACAACCGACCGTTGACCATGGCCGAGTTTGAGGCCCACATGGGTCAGACTATCGCCGTCTCGGCGACTCCGGGGCCGTATGAGTTAAACCTAACCAAGCGGGTAGTAGAGCAGATTATCAGACCGACCGGTCTGCTTGACCCCGCCGTTGAGGTACGACCGACCGAGGGCCAGATACCGAACCTGATTAAAGAGATTGAGGAACGCATCAAGCGCGGCGAGCGCACCCTGGTAACGACCCTGACCAAGCGCATGGCCGAAGATCTGACCGATTATCTTCTGGAACATAAGCTCAAAGTGCAGTACCTGCACTCCGATATTGATACCGTCGAGCGCAGTGAGATTTTGCACGATCTACGGACCGGTAAGTTTGACGTGGTCGTCGGTATCAACCTGTTGCGTGAGGGTTTAGATTTGCCCGAAGTCAGCCTGGTCGCCATTATCGACGCCGATAAAGAGGGTTTTCTGCGTTCGGCTCCGGCGCTTATTCAGACCATCGGGCGGGCTGCGCGACACTTGAACGGCCGGGTAATTATGTACGCCGATCACGAGACCCGCTCGATGAAACTGGCGATCAACGAGACCAACCGCCGCCGCGCCATCCAACTTAAATATAACGAGGAGCATAATATCACGCCGCTCTCCATTCAGAAGTCGCTCGAAAAAAAGGGTCTGGTCGTCGATAAAGAGGCCAACCTGACCGATGTGAAGAAGTTGAAACGGGCCGACCGCTTGGGCTTGATTGAGGAGCTACGCGATGAGATGAAGACCGCCGCCGAAAACCTCGATTTCGAACGCGCCGCGGTGTTAAGAGATGAGATTGAACGGTTGCACTAGACTGTAGCTAGAGTTCGCGGTTGAGACGGATACTGTATGAGTCAAATTTTGTCTTACAATACAGTTTAAACGCCTCTTGATTGGATTCGTAAACAACGACGCTGAGCACCGTCCGTTTTTTTGATCTGGCCCATTCGGCCCCTGCCTCCACCAAAGCACGGCCGATACCGTGGCGACGATATTTGGGCAATACGTACAGATAATCAATTGAGGCTCGCTTAAGTTTGTAGTATTCAGTGTCAGCATCAATAGTATCAAAGACGACTTCAATCAGTCCGACGACCCTTTCATCAACAACAGCCACGATAGCAGTCGTATCATGATCTTTTATCAGATTGATAAAGGTACCGCGTTTAATGTGAGTCTTACTAGCCGGATTTTTCAATAATTTGGGTAACAATTTGTGATGATATTTTTGCCACTCCAAATAAAGCGCGTTCACCTCTTTGTGATCGTTTTCACGAGCTTTTCGAATTGTAAACTGAAATGGTTGTTTCATAATGCCCTGCTATCTTGACAGAACAAACATGACAAAACAATGATCTCGTTATCAGAGTGCGGTTAATTAGCACACAACCGGTTGACAGAACCGCTAAATTACCTATAATTGACTTTGTCACTATGGATCAATATGACAGTGAAATTCATCACATCCAATTTCTCGACGCTAACGGCGAAATACCGGCTAGCCTGACCATTTTGGTGCGTCAGAAGAAGGGCCAGCGACCCAGTCTATTCAACCAACGGTCGCTAAATAAGAAAGATATTAGTGAACTCAAAACCGAATTAAAAGATTTTAAGGGCTCCATTACCCCTTACCTAAAAAAATAAACCGTTATGAACCAAGCCACCGAGAACATCAGTCTTCAGGTTGCCGATCGTACGACCGAGGGCACCGCCAAAACGTTACGCTCCAAAGGCATTGTGCCCCTAATTTTGTATGGTAAGAAACAAGAGGCCCAGTCGCTGCAGACCGATAGCACCACCTTTACCAAACTACTCCACGAGCACGGCACCACCACCCTGTTGACTCTGGAAGATGGTCCCGCCACCGGTGTTAAGGTGCTGATACGCGAACCCCAGTTTGACCCAGTTACTAACCAGGTGCTGCACGCCGACCTCTTCGCTGTGAACCTGACCGAAAAGATCACCGCCACCGTGCCGCTGGTTTTCGAGGGTGAGAGTGCCGCCGTCGAGCAGTTGAGCGGTAGTTTAATTGAATCTAAAGCCGAAGTTGAGGTGGAGTGTCTGCCGCAAGATATCCCGCACCAATTGGTGGTGGATGTCTCCAAACTGGCCACTTTTGAAGACGTCTTGCACGTCTCTGACCTGGTCATCCCGGACGGTGTTGAGGTTTTGGATGACCCCGAAGAGGCCATCGCCTCGGTCGCCGAACCGCGTTCGGAAGAAGAACTAGCCGCGCTTGACGAAGCCGTTGAAGAAGACGTGGAGTCGATTGCCGCCGTTGAAGGGAAAGAGGGTGAAGAAGCAGCCGAGGGTGAGGAAGGGGCAGAGGGTACGGAGGGTGCCAAACCGGCTGAAGCCGCCAAGGGAGCCGAACATGCCGGCGACAAAGAATAAGGTTAATAGCCGCCCCACGACCTACGCGGTTTATGCTCTTGGCTGCCAACAGAACTGGTACGACGCCGAACAGACTGCTTATTTATGTGATCAACTCGGCCTGTATCCGGAAAAACCGGAGCAGGCCGATTTAGTAATCGTTTTTAGCTGCTCGGTGCGCCAAAAAGCGGTTGACCGTTTACACGGCTTTATGGCTAAGTGGCGCAAGATTACCCCGCACCAAGAGGTGTTGGTAACGGCCTGCGTGTTACCCCACGATCGACCCAAGTTGAGCGAACACGCCCGACTGATACCTGACCAAGAGATACGTGATTATTTGATTAAGCGTTTCGGGAAGCCGGACCCCGCCAGAGAGCTGTCTTCCACCTCGACCGGGCCCGCCCAATACGACACCGAGCCGAACCATGCCTTTATACCCATCACCATTGGTTGCAATAACTTCTGTACTTTCTGTGCCGTGCCCCACACTCGCGGACGCGAGCAGAGTCGCCCGGCTATTTTAGTGCTGGCCGAGATTGCCAAAAACATTAAACAGGGCAAAACTAATATCACGCTATTAGGCCAGAACGTGAACTCCTTCGGGTTATCAGACTTCAACCCGCGCGACCTGCGCAAAAACCGCGACCGTAGCGGGACAGAATGGTCACCTGAACATCCGTCACCTTTTGTGGAGCTGTTGCGTAAAGTCGATCAGCTCGACCAAATTGGCAGTGTGGCGTTTTTAAGCCCCAACCCGCAAGACTTCTCGAGTGACTTAATCGATTACATGGCCAAATCAAGGGTCTTTACCCGCACTCTCAACCTACCCTTGCAGAGTGGCTCCGACCGTATCCTCAAATTAATGAACCGCCGCTACAGCCAGGCCGAATACCTAAAATTAGTGGATGACATCCGCACCGCCGTGCCCGATATTATCATCTCAACCGATATTATTGTCGGCTTCCCCACCGAGACTGATGCCGATTTCACCGAAACTATGAAGGTCGTGCATCACTCCAATTTCGCCAAAGTGTTTATCGGCATCTATTCACCACGTCAAGGTACCGCCAGCACCAAGCTCTACCCCGACGACGTGCCTTACACTAAAAAACACGAACGGTTCACCGTACTCAATGATTTACTAAACAAACAAGAGACAAAGTTGGATGCGCGCACGGCCGGAAGGATTGTTATTTAGCTAAAAGACCAGGCATTAACCTCTTTTTTTAACCGTAACCGCTACCTCATAGTCTCTGGTTACTTCAGCCAAGGTGTCGTGATCTTTACCAGTTTGTCGATGGCGGCAATTTTCACACAGACCGACTTGCTCCACCCGACCACCGCTACAAATAAGACATTCGTCTTTGGTGATGGCGTGGGTCAATACTTCGACAAAGTTATCGAGCGCGACCATCTCGGTGTAGGTTAAGACGTGTCGCCAATCTCTAACGTCGGTAGATTTCATAGTTTAAGCTTAGCTCTAATCGAGCGAGATGACCATCAGACCGTGCTGCTCGATCTCTGCTTTGGTCCAAAACAACTCGTCCAGTTTAAAAGTCTTGACGTAGCCGACTCTCTTTTCGACCTCGCGACCGGTGTAGTCTTTGGTGTCAGGGTCCCACTCGCGCAGCCGTAAGATGTCGCCCTCATGGCACTCCCAATCACCGAGCCGCAGCTCGTATTTTTTCTTGCCGGCTACTATTGCTTCGAAGAATTCTCGTTTTATTTTCTTCTCAATGGTCATATTAAATAGTTTATTTGTTTATCGTAAAATATTTTGAGCCTGACGGTAGACGTCTTTGCGGCTGGGCACTTCATACTGGTAATCATCCAAATTTGAATTCTTATCAACCCAGACTAAGTGT
>JAUSJZ010000026.1 GCA_030647115.1 bacterium | reverse complement strand
TTATCTATTCACCGTCGAGACCGGCGACGCTGAACCGGCCCAGCCGAGCGACACCATTATACTCAACGGTAATGTCGCCAAGGGTAACACCTGGGCGCTCTCTTTCCCCATCGACTTAACTAAGGCCACCGGTTCTTATCTGTTGGCCACTCCCACCAACGGCCCCTCAACTAATGAAACAAGTGGCATCTGGTTTCTCAAAATTGCCGGCAATAGTCAACAACAGGCCAGTCTGAACTTACCGGTAGCTCCGGCCGGTTGGGTTTACGAAGGGTTTATAACGAACAATAGCCTCAATTTGACTAGCGGTCGTTTTACCAGCCCGGCCGAGAAGGATTCTTTCTCTAATTACTCCGGCCCGCGCGCCTATCCACCGTTTCCGGGCGAAGATTATCTGACCAACGCCCCCGTCGATCAGAACGTGACTTTTCCGCTTAATCTGGCTGATGGTCAGACAAGGGTCACTATCGGTCTAGAACCGGGTACTTTAGCCAAAGATCCGACCGGTGATAATCGGTTTGGCCTTACTCTATTAACCGCGACCATAGCAGACGGTGCCACCGATCACACCGATTATCCCCTTAAAGTCGAGGCCGAGCGGCCGAGCGCTGTCTTGAAAGTTCTGACAAAATAAGAGGGTGAAAGGTTCAACTCATTTAATGGTCGGAGCGGCTGTCGGCGTGCCCGTGGCCTGGTTTTATGGCCTGCCGTGGCTGGTCGGTCTGTCGTTATTTGCCGGTCTGGTGCCAGATTTAGACGCCCCTGACGCCACTTTGAAGCACTGGACCATCAATTTGGGCGATCGCCGTCGCGGCACCAAATTGAAACCGTTTGCTATTGTCTCTTCTTTTATGACCTTAATTTTCCCGCACCGCGGGTTTGTACACTCGCTCTACGCCGCTTTAACATTCGGGTTGGTCGGGGCCATTATCGGCTTATTGTTGCACTTGAGCGTCTGGTGGCCCATTACCTTGGCTTTGTTGGTCGGCTACATCAGTCATCTGTTGCTCGACGCGTTGACCCCGAGTGGCATCCCCCTGTTAATGAGGGGTGATTGGCACCTCTTTCCACATCTGCGTATTCCGACCGGTTCTTACATTGAACATCTAATGGTGGCGCTAGCGGCGGTGGTTGTGCTCGGCTATCTGTTGACCGCCGGTTCGGCATATTAGATAATGTTCGGCTGACGCCGTAAGCCGATCGATTAGGCTCCATCTCGTCTTTCGGCTCGCTAGTGCTCGCCGTAATGCTGTGTTCATCAACGCTAGTTTATGGTGAGTACAGAAAAGTAAATTTTTTGTATGACCGAGGCAATTGCTACCCGTATGGTTAAAGGTTCCGGTCGCACGGCCTTTATTGACCTGCGCCGGGCGAAGAACGATTCGTTGTACGTGACCCTGTCGGTGTTGGGTAAGAACAAAAGTGGTGAGGCAGAGCGACAGTTAGTAACCTTGTTCGGTGAACAGGCCCAAGAGGTGGCCGTGGCTCTGGCTGATATTTTAAAAGGGCAAGATTTAGCGCCTAAAGTCGCTCCAGCGCCAAAACCGCAACCGGCGACTGCTAAATAACCAATCAGACAATGGCTACCATAGCCCGTGTTATTACGGCCAGCACTTTGAGAACGACGCTCCATTCGGTGTTGCGAGAAGTTAATTTCTCCAATCAAGAGCTCATTGTGCTGGTGGCGGCCAAACCGAAAGTAGTTTTGGCCGACTTTCAGGCCTACGCCGAGCTGAAATATCAGGCGGCCCAGTATCAGAAAATGAGACGACTACAGCCGCAAGTGGTGACGTAGGTTCTTAGTATACAATGGGGGTATGGCTATGGCACATACCCTCGTCATTATTAGCGGGCCGGTGGCATCGGGTAAAAGTACGGTCATCACCGCCTTATTGAAGCGTCACCCCGATTGGGCCGAGGGGCAGTCTTTTACTACCCGCCAACCTCGCCCTAATGAGGTAGTGCGTAATAAATATATTTTTGTTACCAAAGACGAATTTAGGGCGCGGGTAGCTGACCACGAGATCATTGAGTATGAAGAATACGCCGGTAATTTATACGGTACGAGCCGGACTAGTTTAGAGCAGGCGCTGACCTCGGCCACGGTCGTAATTTTGGATGCCCAAACGAAGGGCAAAGAGACGCTGCAACGGCTTTACCCGGCTGCTATCGACATCTACTTATACGTTACCGATGCCGAAATAAAGCAGAGATTAGCCACCGATGCCAGCCGAGCCGGGGTGGATTCCAAACAACAGCAGCTGCGATTAGAGCAGGCGCTGGCTCAAAATGCCGGTCGTTTTAGTTACAGTCACGTCGTGGCCAATCAAGCCGGTCAGTTACCGGCCGTTATTGATGCGGTGGAACATATTATTGTCAATCAAGTGGCCGCCAACCGACCATGAGTGCCGCCAAAACCTGTTTTTTCGGTTGCGCCTTTCCGGTCTTAATGGTGCTAATTTTGGGGACGCTCTTTTATACCCAAGCGCAAGAGTACACCGGAACCGATATTGAAAATAAGATTGCTACCGTGCGGCGTAAGGTGGCGCGGGCGCTCGACCCCAAGGTCAAGGCTGTGCTCCAGAACAACCAACCGGTGCCTATTTTGATGTACCACTTTATTCGCGATAACGTCGATGAAGTCGCCGATTCGCTCGGGTACAGGCTCTCGGTGCCCGAGGCGGAGTTTCGAGCCCAAATGAGTTATCTCAAACAACAGGGCTACACCACCATCAATTTTGACAGTTTCCTCTCGGGTCACTACCCGGCCAAGTCGGTTATTTTGACCTTCGACGACGGCTACCGTGATTTTCGCGACGTTGCTTACCCCGTTTTGAAACAGAACGGTTTCACCGCGACCACTTTTGTGATTACGGGTCGTCTGAAAGATCCCAACCATTTGAACGCTACCGACGTGCAGTTTTTGGCGGCTAATGGTATCGAAATTGGCTCGCACTCGGTCTCGCATATTAACTTGAGTAACGCTAACCGCGCTAAACTGCGCGCTGAACTGAATGATAGCCGGGCCACGCTCGAGCAGCTGATCAACCGACCGGTGGTGGCCTTGAACTATCCGGCGGGGCAGTACAACGATCTGACGGTCGAGATGGCCGGTCGGGCCGGCTATGAAGTCGCCGTGACCACGAACGAGGGTATTGCCAGCCCGAATAATATGTTAACTCTACCCCGGGTCAGAATCAGGCGGGGCATTAGCATTGCCGAGTTCGCCGCTCTCTTACAGAGTCACTAGTTATCTTTTGAACCCCGCAGTGCCCCCATCTTTTTCATCAACTCTTCCGATTGTTTGACGATACCGAAATCAACGTCTTGGGTTTTGAGCCAAGCGACGTATTCGGTGACCGCTTCACGGGGCGTTTTGGTCGGTTTCCAACCGAGGGCCTTTAATTTAGTAATGTCCGAGATACTATGTCGGGTATCACCGACGCGGTACTGGCCCGTCGGTTCAAGCTGCCAATCTTTACGGCCGGTGACGTCAGCGACAATCTGGGCAAATTCGAGCACGGTGTACGGTTTACCGCCCCCGACGTTATAGTTCTCGTAGTTGGCCCGCTCATCTTCCAGCGCCAAGACGTTAGCGGCGGCGACATCGTCGACGTGCACGTAGTCGCGCAGCTGCTGACCATCTTCGTAGATAGAAGGAGTGTCGCCAGAAAGGGCTTTGAGACAGAATAAACGCAACACACCCGAATAGGCGTTTTTAAACGACTGCCGCGGGCCCTGTACTATCGAATAGCGCATGGCGCTTGAGGGAATATTATAATTCTTGCCAATTTTGAGGGCCGTCAGCTCTTGGGTGAACTTAGAGATGGAGTACTGGTTCGACGGATCTTGATGATCTTCACTATTGGTGAGCGGTTTGAGGTTCTGCTCACCACAAATGGGGCAACGAGGCTCCCACTGCTTAGCCTCTAAATCGGCTTCGAGGCGGTCTTTGGCAAACACCACGCCGTCTTTGGGACACTCATACTTACCCTGCCCGTAGACGAACTGGGAGCTCGCCACGACCACTTTCTGCACCGGTAGTTTGTCTTGCACAATCAACTCGTACAACAGCATGGTGCCCTTGACGTTCGTCTCGGCGAAGCGGGAGAAATTAGGCAGTAGGTCTTGATAGGCCGCCAGGTGGATGACCCCGTCAACCCCCTTTAGTGCTTCACGCCAGTCGTTAGCTTCGGTGACCGAGCCCTTGACCCGCTCTACTCGCTGATCGAGGTAATCGGGCCACTGGCCGTTGTCGTGAACCGGCTCCGACAGATTATCCAAAACGCGCACCTGGTAACCTTTGCTTAACAATAAGTCGGCTGTATGGGAACCGATGAAACCGGCCCCGCCAGTGATTAAAACCCGCTTTAATTTGGTGTTCATGTTATGAGTCTAGGCCAAATGGAGCTAATAATAAAGGCTGTGGTTGCGAGTTCTGGTTAACCTGGCCTCTTGTTTACGGCCGGTCAGAAAACGACGCAGGGTACCCGACTGGTATTTCTCGAGTAGCTCGGCGATGTACTCACCCCCCAACATTTGGGGCAGAATAACGTAGTCGGCCCCTTTCTGGTACAACTCCAGGGCGTCATCAATCTCGCTGGCGGTCGTGATGGTCAAAATGTCTTTATGAGCGCGGCGAATTGACTCCACCAACATTAGGTTTTCTTGACGGTACGGTATGGTGGAGATAATCATCTCGGCGTTTTTGAGGTGTACGGTCTCTAATAACTCCGGGTCGGTCGCATCCCCGAACACGGCCGCCACCCCCTTGTTGCGCAGTCGTTCAATAACTTCGGGGTTGAAATCCACAATCAAGACCTCTTTTTTGAGCTTGCGCAGCATCTTCAAAATGTGCCAGCCCATGCGGTGGTATCCAAAAACCACGACGTG
>JAUSJZ010000024.1 GCA_030647115.1 bacterium | reverse complement strand
CGCAATTTGGATAATTTGGCAAACACTAACGGTTTATCATCTCTCCAACCGTAGTGTCCGGATATAACGGCCGTACCGACCTCTCCGGGTCGATTGCCGAGTAGATACCAGGCTACATTAGCTTGGTTTTTGGGTACATCCATCGTTTTATCTTTAGCAAGAGCCACGTATTCGACCTTGGCATCAACTTCAAGTTTGGGGATTATGAGACGGACCGGTAATCCAATCTTGGCTGGTTCCGATGGGGAGTCCAGCTTCTCTGTTACCGGAGGAACCCAAGCGCTAGCCTTACTACTAGCCGATATTCTAGGAATTAATTTGGAGAAAAAAACTACGGAGAGGGCGAAAACCGCTACTAAAATTATTAATACAAGACCTGCCCGGCTCTTGTTAATCACTTGTTTAACCGGTTTAGGCCGTTCGTTTTCGACGAATAACAACGAAGCCTAGGGTAGCCAGTAAGCCGGCCGGTATGACATAAACCAATGCATTTGTACTCTGTTCCGGAGCAACACCTGCTTTAGCTAATTTCGGAGTGGCCGTAGTTCCGCCCACACCATTAGCCGTCGCAGCGGCAGCAGCAGCGGCAGCGGCCTCGGCAGCAGCAGCCTCGGCAGTAGCGGCGTCTGCAGCAGCGGTTGTGGTTGTAGTAGTAGTAGTGGTGGTGGCAGACGTATCACAAGCCGGTTTAGAGATAGTGTTGGTGTCTAACGTGACGGCCCCGTTGCGAGCTAGTACCCGACCTTCAACATTGGCTCCCGTGGTGAGAGTGGCCGATGTTAAAGCTAGAATATTACCCTTGAAAGTGGAGTTCGTACCGAGGGTGGCCGAGCTACCAACCTGCCAGAAGACATTACAGGCCTGGGCGCCGTTGACGAGAGCGACCGTACTCGAACCGGCGGTGATAAGAGTAGAGGCGGTTTTGAATATAAAGACGGCGTTGTGGTCACCCAATCCGTCAAGTGTTAATGTGCCGGTGATGCCAAAAGTACCAGATGAGGAGTTATAAATGCCGGCGTTTTTGGTTGTACCACCCAGTTCGGTCGCAACGGTAGTGTTTGGTGTCTGCCCCGCGGCGTTGTTATAGGCCGTGATGAGGTCATTTTTAGCCGCTAAGGCCGTGGAATTGGTTACGTGTTGGGTTCCATTAACCGTGCCTGGTGGGAAGCCGGTGACTGAAGTGCCCGGGTGTAAACCGAGATCGCCGGTAATGACGCTGGAACCGGTGTTGGTGACGGTAGAACCGGCCAGAATCACGAAATTATCAGCCGAGCCGAGCACTACCTTAGTCGCCGCTTTAACCACCAGCACAGCTGCTAAAACAAGTGCTGCTGTTGTCAATGCGGCCGAAACCTTTTTGAAATTCTTCATATTAACATCACTTACTACTAAGTCTTTTCCTCTATTCTACCCTAATAAGTGGTGGTGAATGTCAACTACTGTGGATAAACAAAAATTATTTTCATGGAGCGGGTAAGCGGAATCGGACCGCCGCCTCAAGCTTGGGAAGCTCGCGTTCTACCACTGAACCATACCCGCCGAAGCGCGCTACAAACGCTCATGACCAGGCTAACATATCGGTTATCTGACCGCAATTTGTTAAGATAAAGACATGGAGAGCCGACCGAAGAACCTGAATGTACTGTTCGGGTTAAGCGTGTTCGGCCATTTTTTGTATCTCACCCTCTTAGCCGTCTTTGTCCGACAGATTCCCGATGGCATTTTACAGCTGACTCCACTGAAGGTAACGCCCATCCCCATTTACGCCACCATCATAATCATCGGTCATCTCTTTGCCTATTACCTGCAAGAGCGGCATCCGCGGGCGACCATGGTTCTGTATGTGGCGATGGTCTATACTGCACTCGTGCTCGGTTTAATTATGGGGCGTTTGAGTACTATTAATTATGCCAACTGAAACCAAATATCAACAAGAGGCTACCCGGGCCGTCTTAAAAGAGACGCACTGGCGCGACCGACACTTTCGACTTTACCGGGCCTTAGAAATCTTTCCGGGAGCTCTAGTCTGGTCGGCGATTATCGGACTAACTATAATGGCCTTTGTCCGACCGACCTGGTTAGCGACTCTCATGCTCGTTTACGTCACACTGTGGCTGTTGAAGGCATTACGGTTTACCTCATTTTTGATCAGAGCCTACACCCCCTTCGTGCGCAGCATGAAAACCGACTGGCAGGCTAAAATAGAAGCGGTACCCGAGTTGCAAGAACGTTCGAAAAAGATACGTCACGTTATTTTGGCAGCGACATATAAAGAAGAGTACGAGACCTTAGCCCGAGCTTTAGAGATCCTTTCCAAAACGACTTTTCCCAAAGACCAAATTATCTTTGTGCTAGCGACCGAAGAGCGCGATCACGACCATGCCATGAGTATCGCGGCCCGTTTAAAGCATAAATTTGGCTCCGAATTTGGTGATTTTATCGTCACTGAACACCCGGCGGCGATTCCGGGCGAGATAAAGGGCAAAGGCACTAATATCTCGTGGGCCGGTCGGGTTATCAGGGACTACTGCCGCCAGCACCGGTTTGACATCGACTATACGTTAGTCACGTCAATCGACGCCGACCACCGTCTGCACCCTTCTTATTTATCCATTCTCTCTTATGAATTTTTGACCGACCCTAAACCCCAGTTGTCGAGTTACGTCTCGGTGGCCGCCTTCTTCAATAACATCTGGGATGTTCCTTCGCCGGTGCGTTTTATCCATTTTTCGAGTACCTTTTGGATGATGGCGACCTCGGTCTGGACCTCGAGGCTACACAATGTGATGACCCAGACGCAGAACCTGACCGCTTTAATCAAGACCGATTTCTACCCGCCGACGAGTATTGTCGAAGATGGGCAACAGTATTGGCGCAGCCTCTTCACCCTTGGTGACGACTACGATGTCAAGATGCTCTTGATGCCGGTCTTCGGTGACGCCGTCTTGACCGACACCTGGTGGGGGACTATTAAAGAACAATACCTGCAACGTCGGCGCTGGAATTATGGCATCTCCGACTTTCCTTACGCCACGACCCATTTTTTGCTGGAGCCGAAACACCGCACGCTACGGGTCTTCATCGATATCTGTCGGCACCTTGAAGGCCACTTCGGTCTGGCGACCATGTCACTACTACTGGGGGTAATTGGTTGGATTCCCATCTTGTTGAGTGATATCAATCACACCGTTTTGGGGCTCAACTTTCAGAATTACTACAGTCTGGTACTGCGGTTCTCGTTGGTGGGTATTATTTTGAGCGCTATCTTTTCGGTGGCCTTAATTCCACCTAAATATGAAGGTAAGTGGTGGTCTAAGTTACTCGTGCTGTGGGATTTTATTTTGTTGCCAATTCAGATACCGCTCTCTATCTTGTTAGCCACGTCGGTACCTTCATTAGATTCCCATACGCGCCTGATGTTCGGTCGCTACCTGGGTTTTCGCGTCACCCCTAAAGCCGTCAGCACCAAAACCACTCTCTTAGACACTTAAATTACCAGACACTTAAATTACCGGTAATCGGCTAGACCGGGTTGAACATTATCTGCCCCGCCACGAAGTCGGGGCCACTTTGGCCATTGACAGTCGAAACATTTTCTCTGATTATCGTTCGCACGGTTTCGTCGGTAACGTTCTCACCCTGTTGCACCTTTTTATAAAGGGCCTCATTAAAGCTCTTGAAGAAGTTGTGATTAGCCCGGTAGAGCTGAAACCACGACCAACCGGCCAATTGATAATAAACACCGACCTTGGCCGAGCTATAAAACGCATTGCCGGAACTCGGCTGACCCAAGCTCCCGTTCAGGGTATTCGCCTCTTCTTCTGACAGGGTAATAAAAGAAGGGATACTGCTTATCGTGCCCTGTTCGCTTAGTTGAGTCAGCACCACGTCGGTGGCGGCGACGGTCATGCCTTCTTCTAAGGCCGGAGACTCCAAGGCAGCGACTCCGTGAAAACCGTGAATTAGCTCGTGCACCAAGGTGTTGACGTCTTCGTTGCTGTTTTTATCAAAGTTAAGCAGTTTGATGGTTATTTCAATACCGCTACTGGTATTGGCGATATTAATCTCACCCACGGCGCCATTTATCTGTAAATTGTCGGCGAATTCAATCTTAATTTGGTTCAACAGATAGGGTTTGCCGTAGATATTGCTAATAGCGTCGTAGGCTGTGGTCACAATCTCTTTAACGGCCGTTTCATCGGCACTGACATCACGGCCGGTAGAGCTGATAAATTTAAACAGCGGTGGGCGGGCTCGCAAGGCGTCTAATTCGGAACTGTTAGCTGACAGCTGTGATTTCTGGGATTTGATTTGATCGTTAAGGGTGGTGAGCTGTTTCTGGGCCGACCCGAGGTCTTTTTTAGCGGTTACGAGGTCGCTATTGAGCTGTTTTAATTGGGTGTTCTTCTCGGCTACCGAAAGCTGTAGGTCATCCCGCTCGGCCTTATATTTCAAGGCGAGATTTAAGTTGGTGGAGGCAATCGACTCCAACTTTTTCTGTGCATCAACGGTCGAAAAAGTCTGATAACCCGCGAATATGATTAACAGGGCGTTGAGCGTCGCCGAGAAGATAAAGAGCAGTACAAACAGTCGTGACAACCGGCGGGGCCGTGCCAAAAACTCTTCTTTGGTAGGCCAGAAAGGCTGCATTAAGAGCGTTTTAAGGGGTGGATAGTACGGGGTTTGGCGGTTTT
>JAUSJZ010000018.1 GCA_030647115.1 bacterium | reverse complement strand
CGCATCAGTTTTGCCATGTACACCGAAAAGTCAGATATTGATGTCTTTAGTGACAATTTGAAAAAGGCGATTAAACAGCTGCATGTCTAAGGAATTGTACCAAGAACAGATCCTCGACCATTACCACCATCCGCACAATTTTGGTGAACTTAAAAACCCCGACGAACGGGTCGAGGGAGCCAATTTGAGCTGTGGCGATGAAATTGTCGTTACCGTTAATTATGATGACGACACGGTGAACGAGATTGGCTTTAGTGGCAACAGCTGCGCTATCTGTACCGCCGCCGCCTCAATGTTGACCGATGAGCTAATAGGGAAGTCGGTGTCAGAGATTTCCGACCTGAAAACAAAAGATATCTTACAGTTGATTGGTATTGAACTGTCACCAATTAGACTCAAATGTGCGCTACTGCCGCTAGAGACCGTTAAATGCCTAAAGAGAGTGGGCGCGCATCTTCAACGACCAGCTCTCGTTCAAAATTAATTGGCACCTGTTTCGGGCCCGAAAAAGAAGTCGCCACCACATAACGGTTCTCTCTGCCGAAGTTATAAATATCGCGGGTAATGGCCACATCGGCCAGACAATAGGCTCTCAAGTCATCTAGACGGCCTTCCTGCCACATCTTAATAGCCTCCAGCCCGTCAGCCGTCTTACGCTGGTTCAAGGTGGCCTCGGCGAGCGAATCCAGTTTAATGCGATGACCGGCGCTATTTTTGAACTCGGTCAAGAGGTCAAGGCTTTGGATATTAGCCAGAGGAAGATAATACTTGCTTAAAATGGGGATATCAAAATGATCGGAATTGAACCCGACCAGTAGGGCAGCGTTATCAAAATAAGGCCACAGCTGACCGAACTCGTCTTCAGTAAAAGAGAGCAATTGGTCGTGATTGAAAGAGTAGATGCCAACGAGTGACGGGGTCAGCTTCTGCGGAAAGTATCCACCGACATCGTCGAAGGTCTCTTTGGTCTCAATATCGAAGACGATAATATCTTTCAACTGTTCTGACGGTTCTTCATCAAGAAGCCCATAATTATTACCGCTACCAAAGCGGCCACAATGGGGCCGACCCAGAAGACCCACATACTCTTCCAGGCGCTGCCCATGAAGAAGGCGGGGCCTAAGACTCGAACGGGGTTCAAGGCACCACCGGAGACGAAGACGGCTAGGGCACTACCGGGTATGACACTCAAACCGGCGATAAGCGGTAGGTGAGTCGAGTTTTCGCTGCGGTTACCCCAGATGTAGGCTAATAGTAGTAAAAGGATACCGAAGCCCTCTAAAGCGGTAATCATGGTCAGCGAGAGACCGGCGGCGTCAACGGCGGGTACTTGAGCATTGATGGTCGGTACCATATTGGTTAAGCCCACTACCGTTCGGGACGCCAAAACGGCGCCTAACACCTGGCCCAAGAAAGCGGCCCCCAGATGGGGTAGTGTCTGTTGACGGGTAATGAACGCGACCAAGCTGACGATCGGGTTAAACTGGTACGACCAGCCCTGAAAAACTGCAATTAATACGGCCAACGTCGCACCGTATGAGAGAGCGTAAAGTAGGGCATTACCGCCAGAGAGCAGGGTCATAAAATAGGCGATTATGAGAGTCGCTACTAAGATATAGGTCCCTATAAATTCGGCAGTGAATCTGACGCCGACGGTCGGGGAAGTGGTTTTATCCATGGGGGAGTGGTTAAATTTATTGACTGCTACCATAATACCAAATTTCAATAATATATAAACGCTCAATAAGTAACGTCTAATTTAACAAATTAACTAGGGAAGACCCAATCACAGCTTTTTTACCCGCTCAATTTAGTCGGAGACCGACTGATATAATCTGGCGGTGTCTATTTATTAAGGTGTTTATCAAAATTAACGGGGGGATTGGGGGAGACCGGGTTCCCCCTACTAACATGACAATTTGCTGAAGTTATCCACAAGCCGTAACCAGTGGTAGCGTCGCTGCGGTTGGTCACTTCCCCACCCCTAGCGTGGTAATATAGTTAGGTTAAGTAAAAGCGAAAAAATGTCTGACACTCACCTTGAATTGACCGACGCTAACTTTGCCGCCAAAGTAGAGACCAGCCACGGAATCATGGTAATTGACTTCTGGGCTCCCTGGTGTGGCCCCTGTCTGATGTTAGAGCCAATTTTAGATGAGGTGGCAGCTTCTTTTAAAGATGATGCAAATGTCTTTTTCGCCAAATTAATGGTTGACGATAACCCTCAAATGACCGAAAAATATGAGGTTAGCTCTCTACCGACCATCGGCTTTTTTGTCGACGGCAAGCTGATTGATCAGACATTGGGCGTGCAGACCAAAGAGAACATCATCGCCCGTATTAAGGCCGTCCAAGCCAAAGCTACCGCTGGCAATTAGGGCAGTAGTGAGTACCCCGACCGCTATGTCTGATTTTGACAATTACCGCCTGGCGACAGTTCTGGCAGCTCTGCCCTTTTCGACCGTAGACAGCCAGTAGTTTGACAAAATTACCCTTTCTACCCCGGGCATCACGATAGTCGTTAAAAGTCGTACCTCGGTGCTGAATGGCCAATTTCAAAATCGGTTTGATGCTTTTAAATAGGTCAATCACCTCTTTGGGCTTCAGCTGCCCCACTATTCGATCGGGCTTGATACTGGCCCGAAAACAGATTTCATCGGCGTAGATGTTACCGATACCGGCGATCGCCGTCTGATTGAGCAACAACTTCTTAACGCTAGAGCGTGGGTAACGCCGCACCAGCCCCTGCCAGAGAGACAGACTAAAGGCCGAGCTTAACGGTTCGGGGCCAAATTTACGCTCGGCCGCTTCCCTACCCTGACGATCAACCACCTGTAAGTAACCAAACTGGCGCAGATCATTATAATACAGCGTCGAGCCATCAACGAAATGCAAGATGACGTGGGAGTACTTGTGGGGCAACTTTAGGTTCTGTTCCGCTTTGGTCGGGTTGTGACCGCCGGCAATGGTACTTACACCATCGACATAGATAAGTTGCCCCGTCATTTTGAGGTGGATTAACAGATATGTCTCGGGCTGGTCAAGGGTAAAGATTAATAACTTGCCGCGTCGTTCCACGTTTACAAAATGATGGCTTTCAATCTGCCTCTTGAAACCGGCAATCGAGCCCTTTATTAACTTGGGCTTTTTGATATCCAACTTCAAAATTGCCTTGTTCAACAAGGCCTCTTGCAAATCACGTCTAATGGTCTCAACTTCGGGTAATTCGGGCATACCACTAGTATATGCCCAAAAACCCTTACTTACGCTTGGTAACCGACAGCAGCATCAGGCTGGCAATCAGGGCTACACCCGTGATAGCCGTAATACGGTACCAGTATTCGAGCGCTAACGAACCGGTCATTGCGCCGGCAATAAAGAGGGCTCCGAACATCACCGCGGTGGCGATAATAACTATTAGAGCCATATTAAGAGCTGATCTCATAAAGTTAAATTACTTATAATCACCCGTTTAAGAGCCAGTAGGCGTAGCTTAAATAGGTGGCAAACGTTACCCAACCCAAGTATGGCAGCAACAACCAACCGGCTAAAGGTTTAACCTTGGCGAACATAATGAGGGTGACTAGAATCACTATCCACAAGGCCATTATCTCTATCGTCGCTTCAAATAATCGATGCTGGCCGAAGAACAGAATTGACCACCAGGCGTTAAGAACCAACTGAACAACATATAAAGTTAAGCCCCACTCGACCCAACCGCGGTTGGCTTTAGTGGTTTTGGTCTTAAATACCAAGTAAGCCGCGATGCCCATGAGGGTATAAAGGATAATCCAGACCGGAGCAAAGACCCAACTCGGCGGGTTGATAGATGGTTGCGTTAAAGTCGGATACCAACTCTTTACTGCCGGCATGGTGTAAAAAGCCCCGATGACACCGGCTAACTGGGCAATAACGATACTGACAATCACTCCACCCCAAGAGAACGAAGCCCCTTTTGATTTCATTGCAATTAGTATATCAGGTCGGCTAACACATCTTCGGCGTGAGTCGCTGCCTGAACCGGATTGTAAATCTTCAGAATTTTGCCCTCTTCGTCGATGAGATATGAGATGCGTTTGGGCAAGGTCACCCCATCGTCTCCATATAAATTTATAACATTTTTATCTGGGTCTGACAATAAGGTAAATGGTAGTTGATATTTGGCCACAAAACGCTGATGACTCTGCTGGCTATCGGCACTTACCCCTAACACCATCACACCCGCTCTCTTCAATGCCTGCCAGTTGTCCCTGACACTACAGGCCTCTTTGGTGCAGCCGGGTGTATCGTCTTTAGGGTAAAAATAAAGGAGCACTTTTTGGCCATGATTGTCAGATAATTTATGGATTTGGCCGGTCTGGTCTGGGGCGGTAAAGTCGGGAGCGAGTTCGTTTAATTGAGGAGTCATGGTTTTATTTTACAGCATTTGCCGGGGGGATTTGGGCTTCGCCCCACGGTTGGATTTCTATGATATTAAACGGGTGTCCAACCGTTCAAATCCCTCCTTTATGATACAGACCAAACGGCAGAACCAACTAAACGTTGGTTCTGCCGTTTGGCGGTGTGTATTATACAAAGTTCGAATGTATTTTGAAAGCAATCCTGATGCCGACTAATCGCACGCGCGGAGCGCGTGGTGACTCTAAACTGCCTCATACGCTCGTATCGTTCCACCACTGCCTCGCAGAGCCT
>JAUSJZ010000013.1 GCA_030647115.1 bacterium | reverse complement strand
TCAGCTCCTCACTCTCGGCAACTCCTCCGTCTGACCCTTGGATCCTGGGGCGCTCTGTCCTTGGACGCACCTATAACACCCCGCTTCGGCGGGGTGTTCGCGTATCTAGGGGCAAAACAGGTATATTAATCTCGGAGATCGATTGGGAACGGGCGATCAAGGTTGTTCGTCATCCATCTCTAAGATCAATATGATCTTTATCTTGAAAGGAGTTGGCGCACGGCACTGGTGGGCTTAAATATCGCCCCAAATAAGATTCATCCGCAAGAGCAATCGAACGGAGGTGACATAGATGGTGCGGTGCGCGGTGCAGAACTCGAACGGCAACCAGGTCATGTTGTACCTCTACCACAACGAGGGCCAGTGGTACTGGAACTACAACTACGTCGACAACGACAACTGGAACGCGAACGATCAGCTCCTCACTCTCGGCCACTCATCTTTCAAGAGATTTCAGCCAACCACCGGTCATCTTGCCAACTTCTACCAAAGAGGTTGCAAGCTGGCCGGTGCGGCGATTATCCAGCGCCTTTATCTCCCACAACAGTTGCACGTAGATCTTCAAGGTATCAATCTTCTTCGACACAGCAGCAAGATGGATTTTCTTGTTTGCAGGCGTAAGAAAACCGGCCACACTCACTTCTTCAACACAATCTAATATCAGACGGTCTATCCGATCACCCAAAGAACACCGAGCCGTCCTTGGCAGACGACCACAGCATTCCTGCCACATAACATACAAATCTATGAGCTTACGAACAACTGGTACGGTCGTTGATAGCGTCGGGGGGGGGGTATTCGAGGTAGTCGGTCTGTCATAATTGTTGATGGTACTGATAAATTCGAACGCATCGTTAGTATAGACAATCTGTTGCAGTCTTGGAAAGAGTTTATCAAAGGCAAGCGAAGTCGCATAGATGTCCAAATATTCTCGGAGAACCTGCTAGATAATGTTGTTGAGCTACACCATGATCTGATCAACAAGACTTACCAGCACGGGCCGTACCACGAGTTTCGGATTAACGATCCAAAACCACGAAACATCCATAAACCGACTGTGCGGGACCGGCTGTTGCATCACGCCATCTATCGGCAACTCTACCCCATCTTCGACCCCACCTTCATCACAGATTCGTATTCCTGTCGCAAGGATAAGGGCACACATAAGGCCCTTAATCGTTTTCGTGGTTTCGGTTGGCAGGTAAACAAAAATGATACCCGTACCTGTTGGGTGCTCCAGTGTGACATCCGGCAGTTCTTTGCCAGTATCGACCAAGCAACATTGTTAGCTATCTGTGTACGCAAGATCACCAACCCTGACACTCTTTGGTTACTGCAAGAAATTGTGAGCAGCTTCAATACAACGAAACCAGGCATCGGTCTACCACTCGGAAACCTGACTTCACAGTTGTTGGTGAATATATATCTGAACGAGTTTGATCAGTTTGCAAAACACATTCTAAAAGCCAAGCGATATATTCGTTATGCCGACGACTTCGTATTCCTCTCAGATGACAAATCAGAGCTCGAAAGTTGGCTGCCGACAGTGAAGTCGTTTCTATCTGGTCGACTGAACCTTGCATTGCACCCTAATAAGGTTCATATACGGACTCTGGCATCCGGTGTGGATTTTTTGGGTTGGGTGCACTTTCCCGATCATAGAGTGTTGCGAACGAAAACGAAGCGGCGGCTTAAATCAGCTCTAGCTGATAACCCATCGCCAGAAACAATTGCGTCATATTTGGGTTTACTCAAACATGGGAACACTTATGGCCTGATTCAGTCTATTGGCAGGTTGAGACCTACTTCAACTTCCGGCGAATGAAAGCGGGTACGTCAAGTTCGTCGTTGTCGAGTTCTTCGGGCTGTTCGTTCTCGGGTTTGGGTTCAGAGTAAGTGGGAGTAAAAGGGGTTGGTTCGGGTTGAGGCAGCGGCGTGGGCATTTCGCCATAAGCCGGGCGCTGCAGCTCACTCATCTGGCGTTCGCGCTGTTTCTGTACGGTGTTAAAGCCGCGAATATCTGGTTTGCGCAGTTCAGTCTCAAAACCGGTCGCAATAACGGTAATCTTCACCTCACCCTGCATGGCCTCGTCGATAATGGCGCCGAAGATGATGTTGGCGTCGTCATCGGCGGCTTCGGTGATGGTTTTAGCGGCTTCATCAATTTCGTACATACCCAAGTCAGTACCACCGGTGATGTTGAACAAGATACCCTTGGCCCCGTCGATAGACATATCGAGCAACGGGCTGTCAATGGCGGCCCGGGCGGCTTCAACGGCGCGATTATCACCGCTACCCCGACCGATACCCATGAGCGCACTACCGGCATCTTGCATAATGGCCTTGACGTCGGCGAAGTCGACGTTGATGATACCGTGCAAGGTGATGAGGTCAGAGATACCTTGTACCCCCTGGCGCAAGACGTCATCCACCACCCCAAAGGCGTCGAAGAGGCTCGTCTTCTTGTCGATGACCTGCAGCAACCGGTCGTTGGGGATAGTAATTAAAGTGTCAACCTTATCTTTAAGTTCCTGAATACCCAGCTCGGCAATTTTGCGGCGACGGTGGCCTTCAAAGGTAAACGGTTTGGTGACGACGGCCACGGTTAAGGCACCCAGCTCTTTACTGATTTCAGCCACGAAAGGAGCGGCTCCGGTACCGGTACCGCCGCCCATACCGCAGGTAACGAAGACCATATCGGCCCCCTTGAGGGCTTCGTAAACCTCGTCTTTATTCTCTTCCACCGCTTTGCGACCAGATTCGGGGTCACCACCGGCGCCGAGACCGCGGTTGTTATCTTTACCGATCTGAATTTTAATAGGGGCGTCGTTGTTGGCGAGGGCCTGGGAGTCGGTATTGATTGCGACAAATTCGACTCCGCGTAGTTTGGCGGTGATCATGCGTTGAATCGCATTACCACCCGAACCCCCGACTCCTACTACCTTGATGGAGGCAAAATTGCTGTCTTGTCCAAGATGTTGCGCCATAATAGCCGAGAACGTGCCCCTCTGCGTTCTGTTGATTAGTTATTTAAGGAAATATGTTTTTAAAAATACTTTTAGTTTTGGCTGAAATATCTTGCCAGCGGCCAAAGGCCCCAATTAAGGGTCGAGGTATACTGGGGCTGGCTCCTATAGCCCACATTAACAACCCCACACTAGTAGCATATTGAGGTTCCAACACATTGTCAACCATGCCCGATACCTCGGTGGTCAACTCGCCGACGGCGGCCGGCAGCTTCAGAGTATCTTTGGCCAGACTCACTAAACCGCGCTGTTTGGCCCCACCACCGGTAAAGATGGCCCCGGCCGGCAAGAGACTGTCGCGGTTAATTTTGCGTAAAACATCTTTAACCATCACTAGAATCTCGTTGTAACGGGCTTCAATAATTTCGGCTACTAGTACTAGGTCAATGTCTCCCCCTTCAAAGCCGACGACCGTGCCCTCCAGCTTCTTCTCGGCCACATCAGAGGGGTAAGCAGTGCCAAACTCTTGTTTAATCTTCTCGGCGACGGCAATGCTGGTGCGCAGACCGATGGCTAAATCATTCGTGACGTGACCCGAACCAATGGGGATAACTCCGGTGCCGATGAGTTTCTCTTCTTCGTAGATGGCGTAGCCGGTCGTGTCGGCCCCGATATCAATGACGAGCACCCCGACGTTGCGCTGTTCTTTGGTGGTGACGGCTTTAGCGACCGCTAGCGGGGCAAAGACGAACTCGGAGACGGCGACCCCGGCTTGGTTGAGACACTTCGTCAGATTCTTTAATGAACTGGTGGAGCCGGTAATCAGGGTAGTTTCGACTTCCAGTCGCACACCGGTCATACCGACGGGGTCTTTAATACCGGTCTGCCCGTCAACAATAAAGCTCTGCGGAATAGAATGGATGATCTCGCGGTTAGGGGGTGTACTAGTCGAACGAGCCGCCTCGACCGCCCGTTCAACGTCTAGCTCCGAGATATCATTCTCGGTTCTGGTAACCGTGATAATACCGCGCGCCGCTTCACTCTCAATGTGTTGACCGTTTAAGGCGACGACGGCTTCATTAACCGAGATGCCGCTCATGCGCTCGGCCTCTTCTAGAGCGGCCGAAAGTGAAGAGATGGTCTCTTCCAAATCGACCACTACCCCTTTACGCACCCCGGCACTCTTAGCGCTGCCCACCCCGATAATATCAATGCCTTCGGGTTGGATACGCCCAATTACACAAGCTACCTTGTGGCTCCCAACGTCAATTCCGATTAATAAATCTTTTCTGGCCATAATGCTGGTTTACTATAGCTATTATAGCGTAAATATTGGCTCGTCAAAACAGGTACCTCGACCCTCTTATTTTTTAGGAGCGCAATGTCTGGATGGCATCAGAGACATAGGGGTAAAATATCATCACCCCAACCGTACCGGCAATAATGGCGGAGATAAAAACGGCGCCGCTCATGGCGTCTTTAATACGGGCGATGGTCGCGTGTTCGTCGGGGTGCAGATGATCGATGAGGTCTTCAATGGCGGTGTTGATAATCTCCATCCCAAAAACCAAAATAACGGCCATAAAGACGATGGCCGCTTCAATGTGGTTGATCTTGAGGACAAAGGCCGCAATAAAGGTGAGAGCGGTAATAATAACGTGGATACGGGCATTCTGTTCGTCCCGTATCAACCGGTACAAACCGGCCATGGCGTAGCCAAAACTGTGGCGTAATTTACGCAGATCCATTTTTCAATTGTTTATTTATTTGGGTTAAGGCCCGTTCCCACTCGGCTAAGTTGGCTTCATGATCGAAACCGAACAGGTGCAGCGTACCATGAATCAGACTCTCATTTACCGACAAATGTTTTTGGGAACACATTTTGGGACAGATGATAATATCACCTAACAGGGTGTCGGTTGGGGGTAACATAGAGAGCGCTTGGTACAGGGGGAAACTTAAGACGTCGGTTGGTTTATCTAAACTGCGGTATTTAAGATTGCTCTTCCTCATCGACTCGGGGCTGACCAAGGTAACCTTAATAATATCGGTGGTTTTAGTTCTGTTAGCCCAAAGTTCCGGCCAACATTCAGCCACTGCTCGGGTCAGTTTAGCGGCAAAGGGATGCAGACTGGCTGGAGTCTCAAAGCTGACCATTAAGCGAGTAATTGACGTACCAGGTTCGAGACCTGACCCATATTGGCCCGGCCCGCTAGTGGTTCTTTGAGAGCGGCCATGACTCGCCCCATATCGGCGGCGGTGGTAGCCCCGGTTTGGGTGATGGTGTTTTTCACAACTTGTTCAATCTCGGCTTCTGTCAGGGCCGGTGGTAGATAGTCTTGTAAGATATCAATCTCGGCCTGCTCGGCGTCGGCCTTCTCTTTAGCCCCGGCTTGCTCATAGAGGGCAATGGCGTCTTGTCTCTTCTTCACTTCGGCTTGGGCGACGGCCTTAAAAACGGCATCGTCAATGGCAGTCCCCTCTTTGGCCTTAATGTCGAGGCTGTTTTTCAAGAGGCGTAGCACTCCTAACCGATCTGAATGGTGCTCTTTAAGCGCGCTGATCAGTTCTTCTTTAAGACGGTCTAACTGGCTCATTTAGTACGTTTGGTACTTCTTGGCAATCTCGGCCGAGCGCACGGCTCGTTTGCGTTTCATGTTGCGCGACAGCGGCTTAATAAAGAACTGTCGCTCTTTAAATTCAATTAAACGACCATCTAATAAGATGGCCCGGTTAAAGCGACGGGCTAGTTGCTGGTTGGTTTCGCGGGCGCGACGTTCAATCTTCATACCTGGGTAGAATATCAGTTTAGGCCGCTGCTGGCAATACTTTTGGTCAATAAAGGGCCCAACGGCCGACCCCCGACGAGGTGCAGATGCAGATGTTGGATGACCTGACCACCGTTAGCCCCGGTGTTGATAAGGCAGCGATAACCTGACTGATCGATCTTTAACTTGGCGGCAATCTGGCTGGCGGCCAGCAGTAGCTCGCCTAAAATCAGCCGATCAGCCGGCAGAGCGTCATTTAAAGTAGCAATGTGCTTCTTCGATATAATCACCACGTGTTCCGGAGCATCTTTATGCAGGTCGTCAAAGGCAACGACTAGATCTGACTCGTAGTGCAATTGCTTCGGCAGCTCTTTATTGGCAATTTGGCAAAAAATACAGTCATTATTCATCGTTATCTTAAATTACTGTTTTCCAAAGTTTGGCAAAATTCTGCTTCGTCCACAGCTTCTCTTTATCAAGCAAAGCCGCTAAACCGCGTTTTTTTAGTTCTCGGTCGACAATACCAGCCTGGTGTGGATAACGATAGAGCTGCGGCAGGGGTGAGTTAAAGCCGTGGACGTAGTGGACAAACTCGTGGGCTAAGACGGCATCAATTACGTACTCCGGCACGCAGTCGTCTTTCAAGATGCGATTTAAGCTGATAACACTTACCTTCTGGTCGTACCCCTTTTTCGGTTTTAAAACAATGCTACCCAAACGACCCCGAGACTTTTTACCGAACTTAACCAACACGGTATTGGTGACGGGTACATCGGCAAAGCTTTGAGCGTAAAGCGCCCTTAGCCTGTCGGTGAGCCAACTGTTAGTACGCGGCGACATGTCCTTAGCATAACACAGCTTGATATGTTACTTTTAAGTCATGTACCCTTTTCGATCTTTCTTTTTGAGCTTATTGGTAGTGCTGGCTGTCCTGACCACTTGGTACCGACAGCGGTCTGACTGGCAGCAGACTTTGGCGGCCATTAACCTCAACCAAATTACTGTCCCTCCGACACCAATCACCGCTGTGTCTGCTCCTGTAGCCGAACAGCCGTCACCGACGGCCCCGTCGGTACCAGACAGTCCACCAGCTACTACGCCAACGACTCCACCAACTACACCGGTGGTGTCACTGACCACAACAATTGTGCGCCAACTCCCTTTCTCGTCCCAGGCGCCGAGTGGTAATTGGGATGCGTGGCACGAAGAGACTTGTGAGGAGGCCTCCCTGATAATTGCTTGGCGTTACTGGCTGAATGATAACCGGGCCATCATTCCGGTTGATGAGATGGAGGGGCTGTTACAGGCCGTGGCGGCGTACGAGCGAGACACTTTTGGAACCGACGTCAGTACGACAATTGCCCAAATGAGACAGACCTTGACCGATTATTATCAGCTGCCGGCCGAAAAATTGACTATCCAA
The DNA here is from genome assembly GCA_030647115.1 of bacterium. Taxonomy (GTDB): domain Bacteria; phylum Patescibacteriota; class UBA1384; order CAILIB01; family JAUSJZ01; genus JAUSJZ01. The sequence goes on along the minus strand of JAUSJZ010000013.1, from coordinate 15,274 downwards.
AATATCGCTAGTGAAGCTGATTTACTAACAGCGGTGCAGCAAGGGGTGGTTGTTGCTCCTTTTGCCGGTAAGTTGCTGCATAACCCTAACTTTAGAAACGGTGGTCCCCGCTATCACGTGGCGGTCATTACCGGCTATGACGGGCAACAGTTTATTGTGCATGACGTGGGTACCAGAAATGGGGCTAACTATCGTTATACCGGTGAAACTCTGATGGGTGCTTTACACGATTATATACCGGAAAACCAAGGTGATATCACCGCTGGAGTGTCACGAGTGCTCATACTGCAACGTTAAGCGATACTGGCTTTGAGACTTGACTTAGAACCTATTTTGTGCTATCATAAGCAGCGAGAAAGAGGGCTTAGGCTCTCTTTTCTCATTTATGAGAATAAGCAATATTTTGTTAGCAGTACTTATGGTCTTAGTGCCGGTCATCGGCACCGAGACCCTGGCTGCCTCAACCAATCAAGATCACCCCGTCGAGGTAGCTTTACCTATGACCTATTTACCGCTGGCCACTGCCCCTAAGCAGTGGTTAGGTGTAAGTTCTGGTAAGATTGACGTGAATGTCGGTGAGAGCCGTTCGGAGCGTTCAACGCGCGAGGCAGCCGAAACCCGTCAACAGCTAGAAGCCAAGGCGCGTGATTTAGAGACGAAAAGACGAGCCGTGACCACTCGTAGCGGTGATGCCAACCGCAGCGGTTTAAGCGTGGCCGATGCCTTGGCGTTGATTGAAAAATACGCGCAACAGTATGGTGTTAGTGAAGCCAAAATAAAGGCTGTCGTTGGTTGTGAATCACAGTTCAATCAGTTTGCTAAGAACAAAAACTCTACCGCTTCCGGTTACGGTCAGTTCTTGCAGTCAACCTGGAAATCAACCATGCGCGCCATGGGTCGTGATATCAACACTTCGCCGTTTGATGCTGAAGCTAACCTTGAGGCGACGGCTTACGTGCTTCATCACCAAGGTACTACCCCGTGGAACTCTTCGCGGGCCTGTTGGTCTAAGTTCTAATTAGCCGCTTGATTGGCCGCTTGATCGTAAGTGGCGGTGGTACCCGGTTGGACAATGCTGACCCAAGTCTGGCCGGGTATTAAACTAATCTCTTTGTTGTTCTCGTCTAAGAAACGGGTCCGCTTGCTCTGCCCTTCTTTCTTCCAAGTACCTTTGGTGACCTGCCCGCCCTTAAAGACGAGCGCTGGGCCAGAGCCATACAGGTCTAACTGACCGACCTGTTTGCCAGCCGAGACGACCTCGGTTCGGGGTATGGTGATGACCACGACATTAGTGGGAGCTATCTGTTCATTCGTCAACGCGTCAATGTCTTTCTTGCCGATCAAGGTGCGGTTCCAGATATTTTTCTCGGCGTCGTAGTTAAAATCAACCTTGTATGAGCCACCGTAAGGAATGTGGATAGCGGTCACGGCCCCAGTCGCCCTTTCGGCGGCCGTTCTTTTGTCAGCCGCAAACTGCCAAGGAGTGTATTTGGCGTCTTGATGCCACTTCACATCTTGTGAATAACGTCGCATAAAGACGGTGCTACCGTAGAGCGTGTGCTCCGAGGCTTCAGAGCCCCGTCGTTGACGCCACATGACCGGTTCGCCGACGGTATCCATATTACCTTCGCCTTTACGCAGCTTACTTAAAATATCGATGGCATTTTGGGCGCCGCCGGCGTGGGCGTAGATGGCGTCATACTCGAGCATCCACTCCACGTAGTAGGTGCGGGCGCTACGGATAGGCCCAACCCGATCGGCATCTTTACCACCAAAAACCGCTAGATAGCGGGTAATACCCCCTTCAGCGGCCGCTTCGTAGACGACACTGGCACGCGTCAGACCGTATTGCGGTCGGGCATCGGGGTGATTCTCAACCATAATGGCCAGCGGACGACGATTGGCTAGAGTGGAATCGTACTCCAGACCGTCTAAGTCAGACACCTCTACCTTACCGGTAAGTTTGTCGGCGATACCGTTAGTGTTCAGCACACCGGCCAGTCCGCCACTCCCGACGTTCTTAAGTTGAAGAGCTAGTGCTACCAGAGCGCCGAGCACGATTGCCCCGACCAGGCTTAACGTAATAACGACTTTTTTCCGCTTGACCGGGTCGGTCGGCAGATGCCAGCCAATTTTTTTCTTCACCGGAACATTAACCCCGTTGTCTGGTGTCGTTTCATCCATAAAATTATTTTTTACCTATAACCACCAAAGCGTCGTAACCGGCGGCTACTTCGTTCTCTTCAGTGGTAATACTATATTTGTCTTTTAATGATTCTGATAACAAATCAGCTTCCGCTTTTTTATCTTTTGGATAATAGACAAAACTGGTTTCATAACTAAATTTTTTGGCATTGCCAACCGAATCTACCTTAAAACCGGCGGCTTCAATCACTTTTTTGGCAGCGTCCCCTGCTCCGCTGACACCGCCACCGTTCAACACTCTAATTTTTAAGGCAGCTTTGTCGATGGCCGCTTTGGCTGGTGCTGGTGCGGGGGTTGGTTCGGCTACGGCTACCGGTGTCGTTGCTGCGTCAGTCGGAGCCGGTGTAGCTGCGTCAGTCTCTGTTGCTGGGGTAGCAGCACCGGTATCAACCGAACTGGGCTTTAGGTCCATCCAGGTGTCAACCAGTTTGGCGCCGGCTCTGACGCCGAAGAAGGCCAAAATAGCGACAATTACGATGCCAACTAAATAAACTGGCCAAAAGACATCTCGCTTCTCGGACATTGTTTCCGGTGTCATATCGTTCATCTGCTTAGGCACTGGTTTTTGTGATCTGACTGGTTCAGACTCTTTAGGCGGTTCAGCCGATTCATCGGGTTTAAGATCGGGGTCGTATTTGGGGTGTTCTATATCCATGGAACGTTTAGCCATGGTTCTATTCTACAGAAAAAACCAATCAAATCAAAAAGCGAAACGGCGGATAACTCCTTTGACCTTACCCTGTATCGAAGCTCTGGTAACGAATATGGGTTTCATAGTGTGGTTGGCCGGTTGTAAGCGAATACGATTCGGTTCGCGGTAAAAACGTTTCAGCGTGACTTCACTATCGTTGATTAGAGCCACTACAATATCGCCATCTTGGATGTTGGGAGTGGCTTCAATAATGACGTAGTCACCGTCTAGAATGGCATCTTCAATCATGGAGTTGCCGCGTACCCGCAAGGCGAAGGTGTTGGTGGTAGCCATATCTTGCGGTATATCAATAGTCTCGTTGGTGCGGATAGCTTCAATGGGCTGCCCGGCGGCAATGGCCCCTAACAGCGGTACGGCGGCGGTATCTTCAATTAGGCTCTGGCTTAGCGAGAGCGAACGGGCGGCGTGTTCTTGGGTGTTGAGGTACCCTTTCTCTTTGAGGGTGTTGACGTGCTCGGCGACGGTGGCGGTAGAGCGCAGCTGAAAGTGTCGGGCAATCTCGCGAAAGCTCGGGGCATATTCATACTCGCCCATGAATTCCTTAATAAAGCTAAGTATTTCGTGCTGGCGTTTGGTGAGTGGAGTCGACATGTCTTTATCTTACCGAACAGAGACCGAACAAAGCAAGGGTATCAACTTTTAGGGGAAGAGTGGTATCTCTTATAAAGCTCCATGAGCCAAAATACCAGTGAAGAATAGATTGTCAGTAAAATTAAAACCCCGAAAGAGAGCGGTGCCAGGCTGATATAGGTGCGAAATGACGGTATTAGAAAGATAGCATAATGTAAGGCCAGTGAACCGAAGAAAGAGATGAGAGTGGCCGGGTTGCTATTTACTCCCAGCTTAAAGAAAGATTGTTTGATGCTGCGGGCATTGAGAAAATTGAATATCTGACCCAAGGCTAAGACGCTAAAAGCGACCGATTGGGAGGTAAACAGATTATGAGTGAGACGGAGGCTGAATAAAAAGGCGGCGATGGTTAAAAATAACAGTACGAAGTTAGTAAACCAGATGTAGCGCCAAAAATAGGGTGGCAGCAGCGGCTGGCGGCGGTGGCGGGGCGGTTGACTCATGGCATCTTCGTGGTCGGGTTCAAACGCCAGGGGCAAAACCGTAAAACCATCGGTTACTAGGTTTATCCACAAGATGTGGACGGGTAAGAGTGGGAGCGGCAGTAAACCGGCCGACAAAATAGATAACCCCACAATGCTAACCTCGGCGATATTGGTCGCCAGATAGTAGCTTACGACCCGCTGGATATTACGAAAGATAGTTCGGCCCGAGCGGACGGCTTTGATAATAGTATCAATGCTGTCATCTAGAATAACGATGTCGGCGGCTGCTCGGGCCACATCACTACCCCGATAACCCATTGCTAGACCAACATCGGCCTGTTTAAGGGCGGGAGCGTCATTGACGCCATCACCGGTCATGGCCACTATTAGCTTTTGCTGTTGGAACTGGCTAATCAAATTTAATTTGTCGATCGGAGTTATTTCGGCCCTGACGTCAGAGCGTTTAATATTGAGTCGCTGCGCGATATTATAGGCAATTGGCTTGAGGTCTCCGGTAGCCATCACGACCCTTATCTGCGCTTGTTGGGCCAGAGCGATGGTATTAACTGACTCCGGTCGCAGTGGGTCACTGAAGGCTACCAGACCGGTCAGGTGAACCCGGTCTTGCATCAACTTTAACAGGGCCTTAGTCTCAAAATTGATTTTCTCAACCTCGGCCAAGGTTAACCGGCACTCACCGGTAGCAACCACCTTCTCTCCTTGGGAGCTAATCTTAGTTACCTCTCGCCACCACTGGCGGTTATCGTCGCGACAGAGTGACCGTAGCACCTGCGGTGCGCCCTTCAAGTAGACTAATACTTCAAGGGCCGAAGTCTGGTGTATGGAAGCCATAAACTTCTGTTCCGAATCAAATGGTATTTCGTGCAAAGTGGGATACTTGACTTGTAAGGCGGCGATATCAACTAGGGGTGTGGCAAAGTCAATTAGAGCCTGGTCAATGGGGTCCACGTATTTAGCGGTGCCCTGTCGGTTGATAACTTCGTTGGCCAACACGGCCGCCTGCAACGGTTTGGTAAGGCCCACCGTCTTGCTCGATACCGTATCGGCTGCCAGATGTTGCCACTGTTTTTTTTGCAGCAATAAAAGGGCCGAGACGGCCATACTGTTTTGCGTTAAGGTACCGGTTTTATCGGTTATTAAGACCTGTACCTGGCCCAGGGTCTCCACGGCGGAGAGCTTCTTCACCAAAGCCCGTTCGTCAGCCATCTTTCGAATACCAATTACCAACACTACCGTTACTAAGACGGGTAAGCCCTCCGGTATGGCGGCCACGGCCAGACTGATACTGCTTAAGAGAGTGCTGGGCAACGACTGACCGGTTAAGATGCCGACCAGAAAGATGCCAACGGTGGCCAGACTGATAATAAGAGCTATTTTCTTAGTGAAACCGGCAATCTGCTCTTGCAGGGGGCTAACCGGTGTTTTCGCTTGGGCGATTGATTGATTAATAATACCAATCTGGGTGGTAATGCCAGTAGCAACAACCAAAGCCACTCCTCTACCCCTGACCACGTGCGTCCCCATCAAAACGGTGTTTGTCAGGTCTAACAGCCGGTGGGGTTGTTTGATAGTCTTGGCCTCTTTTAACTGCGGCAAGCTTTCACCGGTGAGGCTACTTTCATCAACTTCCAGCCCGACACCATTCATTAGACGGGCATCGGCCGGTACCCGGTCGCCGGCGGTCAATAAGATAATATCGCCCGGCACTAACTCCGACGCGGCAATGGTTTTGAGTTCACGATTGCGTCTCGTTCTGGCCGTTGGAGCGGCTAACTCGCTTAACGAGGCCACAATACGGGCTGACTGGTACTCGTGCCAGAAACCGATACCAGCGTTTATCAACAGGGCGATAACAATAAAGACGGTATCTTGATGCCGGCCGACCAACCAACTGACACCGGCGGCAATTACCAGTAGTAGAATTAAAACATTGGCAAACTGCCTGACCATAATGAGCCAGACTGAACTAACGGTTGGTTGGGGTAACTCGTTGGGGCCGTTCTCGTGCCAGCGGGCTCGAGCCTGCGCCAGCGTCAAACCATTTTCGGTACTCTCAAAACGGTTAAACAGATCATCCAACTTCAACTGGGCAGTGTCAAATAGATCGGGCTTTCTGTTCATTTATAATTCGTACTCTTCAAACAGTTGTGGCACCTCAACCGGGTAATGTAAATCTTTACTAACCATCTCCGCCAGGTTGAGCGAGGCCGACTGTTCCCCGTGAGTGATAAATACTTTTTTAGGAGCGACCCGGTATTGGGTTAACCACTCCATCAATTTGGGTTGGTCAGCGTGGCTAGAATAGGCGCCAATAGCCTCCGTCTCGGCCTTAACTTGGTGCTCCTCACCAAAAATTTTGATGGTGCGCGCCTTATCTAACAACTGGCGGCCAATGGACCCTTCCACCTGAAAACCGACAATGAGTACGGAAGTATTCGGAAAAGAGATGTATTGGCGTAGGTGATGCAAAATACGGCCACCGTTCATCATGCCACTACCGGCCATAATTACCTTGGGTGGCTTGGTCTTGTTGATCGCCTTCGATTGTTCGGTCGTTAAAGTCATTTTCAAACCGGGGAAAGTGAACAGATCAATATCTTTCGTTAATTCGGCGGCGGCATCCTGATTGTAGTAGTTGGGATACTGGCGAAAGACCGCCGTGGCCTTAATAGCTAAGGGGCTATCGAGAAACATGGGGAATCGTTCCAGACCGCCGGCTTCGATGACCTCGTTAATCTCGTGTAAGATCTCTTGGGTGCGCTCGAGGGCAAACGCCGGTATGAGTAAAACCCCTTTCTTGGCAATGCTTTTTTTGATGGCCGATACTAACCGGCTCTTACGGAGGTGATAATCTTCGTGACGGCGGTTGCCGTAGGTGGATTCTACTACTACGTAATCGGCTTTGGTAATAAATTCGGTCGGTCGCAACAGGGGCACCGGTGGGTTGCCCAAATCACCGCTGAAGGCCAGAGTTTGGCCGTCAACCGTCAGACAAATTTCGGCCGAGCCCAAAATATGGCCGGCGTCATAGAACTCAAACTCCACCCCCAAAATGGAATGGGGTTTGTGGTATGGCAGGGGCTGAAAGAGTTTAAAGATACCTAACGCATCGGGCATACTGTAAAGCGGCTCTTCGTTATGACGGTCGGCCTCTTCCGTTATCAGTTCGGCCGCATCTTCCAAAATCAGCTGTACTAAATCAACCGTTGGCTCGGTGGTATAGACCTTACCCCGAAAACCTCTTTTATAAAGGAGCGGCAGTCGGCCACAATGGTCCAAATGAGCGTGGGTCAGTAATACAAAATCTAGTTTGCTCGGGACAAACGGAAAGTCGGCCTCATTTTTTTGCTCGGCAATGCGGCTGCCCTGAAAGAGACCGCAGTCCACCAAAAAGCGAGCCTTGCTTGTTTCCAGATAGTAGCAAGACCCCGTTACCTCGCGCGCGGCGCCGGCGAAGACAATCTTCATTAACTCTATGTTAACACGGCGGCCGCTATCGCCAAGGCGGTGGCGACGTTGAGACTTTTGATTGTTTGACGTTGATGATTGATTGTTAGGTGCCAGTCACACTTTTTCAGTAGCTCTGGGCTAAGCCCGCCTCGTTCGCTGCCAATAATAATGGTTCCGGTTTTTAACGGAGCCAACTCGGCGCGGCCTTGCCAGATGTCGGTGCCACCGGTCTCTAGAGCGATAATCGGTCGGGGCAGGTCAAGTGGTAATTGCAGTGTAGTGACGTATTGCCAAGTTATATTTTCTCCACCCAAAGCGGCCTTTCTGACCTCTTTACGGTCAGGCGTTGGGGTTGTGCCCACCAGTATCGCTCGGTCAAAGCCGAAAGCGACAGCCGTTCGTAAAATTACCCCCACGTTAGCAGTAGAGCGAATATTATCTAAGACCACGACCAGAGCACCCATTTTAATGGAGCAGACGAGCGGAACGACCGTTACGTAATCTGTCGGTCAGAGTACTTACCAAATCGGTGTATAAAATATCTTCCTGAATGCCCGATTTCATATCGCGCAAAATACAGATATTACTCTTGGCTTCCGTCTCACCAATGATAATAGCGTAGCGGGCCTGTCGTTTATCGGCCTGTTTAAGCTGTGATCGCAAGCCCGGTCGGTCGGGCGAATGCAACGTCACGAAGCCGCCACCATGAAGTAGCTCCAAAATCTCTTGCGCCTTACGTCGCCCTCTCTTGCTCAAATGGATGAGATACAGATCACAGCCGTGCTGCATGGCCGGTATTTTAGTATGTTGTTTAACCAGTTCTGACATGACGCGGTCGAGACCGATGCCAAAACCGACGCCCGCAACGTTGACTCCACCAATCTGTTCGGCTAGACCATCGTAACGACCGCCACCCCCTAACGAACCCTGTTGCCCCGACTCGTTCTCGACTGTGATCTCAAAGGCCGTGTGGGTGTAATAATCGAGACCCCGCACAATACGGGGATTCAAATTATAGGAGATGTTATATTCGTCGAGATAACCGAGTAGTTGGGAGAAGAATTCTTTCGATTCTTTGTCGAGTGAATCGAGTGCTTGGGGGGCGTCTTCAAGGTGTTTTTGAATGACTTCATCTTTGCTGTCAATAAGACGCAGTGGGTTGAGCTCTAGGCGACGCTGATCGGTCTTTGAGAGTTGCTCTTTAAAAGGGGTGAAATATTTTTGAACTTTTTTAACATACTGTTCTTGACTTAACTTCGAGCCCAGCGAGTTGATCTGTATCTGTACGTCTTTCAGGCCCAGCCGTTGCAGAAAGCGCCACCCCAAGTAGATAATCCAGGCGTCATCGGCGGCCGATTTGGCCCCTAAAATTTCAGCACCAAACTGGGTGTGCTCGCGGTAACGGCCTTTTTGCGGTCGATCGTAACGAAAGAGAGAGCCGTGGGTGTAAAGTCGAACCGGTTGCGGTTTGGAGCGAAAGCCGTGTTGGATATAAGCTCGTACAATACCGGCGGTAAACTCGGGCCGTAGAGCCATCAGACTACCCGATTGACCTTCTTTCTGACTAACCATAAAAAGTTCTTTAGAGACAATGTCGGTCTCGGTACCAATGGAGCGGTCAAACAGTTCGGCGTATTCGATGGTCGGTACGTCAATGCGAGAAAAACCGAAAAGTCGGGCGGTGGTATTTAGTTCACGTCTAATAAACTGCCACTTGCGTTGATCGTCAGGTAGAATATCGTGTACTCCCCTAACCGATTGGATTGGTTCTGGCTCACTCATACACCACCAACGCTAGCATAGGGCTACAGCGCTGTCAAAACGTTTTGATGAGTACCTGGTCTTGCTGACTGGTTATCTGTAGAGCGGTGCTGTTTTTGTTGGTGCTTAAGTAACGGACAATATTATCGAAATAGTACTTGTTAACCAGCTCATCAATGGAACGGGCTCCTTTATTGGGGTCATAATAATTCAGTAACCAGCGGTAGATGGAGTCGTTGGTCTTTATTTGAAAACCGCGCTGACGGAGCTGTCTGTTGAAGACAGCGACCCGGCGCTTGATCAGACGTTTAACCGTAGCGGTGGTGAAAGGTTCAAAGACAATTATCTCTGACAAACGACTGCGCAATTCCGGCCGGAAGAAGTCTACCACCGAACGCTGGGCGCGGGCACTCTGGTTGGTCTTATCTTGATCAAAACCCAGAGCCGGTTTCAGCCAAGTATCGGCTCCCAAATTGGAGGTCATAATAATAATAGACTGGTTGAAATGAGCCTGACGACCGTGATTATCGGTCAGTACACCATCTTCTAATATCTGTAATAGTAGGTTGTAAATGTCAGGGTGGGCTTTCTCAATTTCATCGAACAAAACCACACTGTGAGGCTGTCGGCGTATTTTAGCGGTGAGCGAACCGCCTTCTTCATAACCGATATAACCTTTAGGAGAACCGATGAGCTGACTGACGCTGTGCCGTTCACCGTATTCGCTCATATCCAGTTTGATTAAGGCCTTGTCGCTACCGAAGACGGTTTTGGCTAAGCAGCGCGCCAGTTCGGTCTTACCGACTCCGGTGGGGCCGACGAGCACGAACGAACCAATGGGCTGGCGTTGGTTGCTCAAACCAAAATGATAACGAGAGAGGGCGTGACCGATGGCCTCAATGGCTTTAGGCTGCCCTAAAATCTGTTTATTCAGCTGTTGTTTAATAGTGTCAGATTGACTCAAATCGAGCGTGCTGGTCAAATTAGCAATTGGTATTTTGGTCATCAACGACAGCACCTCGCGGATATCGGTACTGGTGAGCTCTCTCTTCTGTCCGGCCGATTGCAGCCGAGCTCCGGTCTCATCTAACAGGTCGAGCGCCTTATCGGGCAAATAGCGTTCGGGCAGATAACGTCTGGTTAGCTCAATCACTTCTTGGCACAAGTCTGCCGGTATCTTTACCCCATGATGTTGCTCGAGGCGGGCCTTTTGGGCCTTAATCATTTTGAGGGCCTGTTGGGTGTTCGGTTCAGTCAGATGTAAGGGTTGGAAACGACGTACTAAAGCGCGGTCGGATTCAAAGTGTTGCTGATACTCATCAAAGGTAGTGGCCCCAATAACACTTAGAGAGCCGTTGGATAGCGCTGGTTTAAGCATGTTGGCTAGGTCAAGTGTGCCCTCGGTACTGCCGGTACCGACCATGGTGTGAATCTCATCAATGAATAAAATACAGTTGGTCTTGGTGCCAATCTCTGATATGAGCTGTTTGACCCGCTCCTCAAACTGGCCCCGGTAGACGGTACCGGCAATTAGGGTCGATACCGAGAGCTCCAGAATGGTTTTGTTCTGTAAAGAGAGCGGAACCTGTTTTTTGACAATGGCGTTGGCTAAACCATGTACCAAGGCGGTTTTACCGATACCGGGGTCACCAATCAGAACGACGTTATTCTTGGTACGGCGTAGCAGCGTCTGGGTCAGAGCCCTTAACTCCGGCTCTCGTTCGACAATGTTATCTAACAGCTTAGCTCGCGCTAAGGCGGTTAAATCTTTGGTACAGGTTTCAATAACTGAAGCGGCTTTGGGTCGTGGCTTCGGTTCCAAATTACCCATTTCCGACAAATCAGGCTGATCGGTCAACGGCCCCTGGTTAGTGACCGAACGAATAATGGAGATGCCGTACATCCACTCTACTAACTTTGATTGGATATCTTTGATATCAATCTTGGCCGCGGTCAGTAACAGATAACCGTTACTCTGATTATTTTTGGTGATGGCAAAGAGCAGGTGTTCCGGTTCGATGTGAGTGAAATCGTACTGGGCGGCGATACCGGCCGCCACTTCCAAAAAGAGAGTGACCGGTTCGACCGTACTATTTACCTGTTTATTCAATAAGGAGACCGTATGTTGCCCAGACTGATGCAGTACGTCAAAGGCGACCGTACTCTTAATTTCAAATAAGGCCTTCAAAATATGGGCCGATGAAATTTTTTCCACTCTAGCATCGGCGTACTGCTGCGCTAGGGTGAGGACAGACTGACTGGAACTGCTTAATATATCAGCCAGCATAACTTAATTTACTTGGACTTGGTAGCTTTCTTAGCTGTCGATTTTGTCTTTGCTTTTGGCTTTGTTTTTGGTTTCTGCTCTGCTTTCGGCTCGGTCTTAGTTTCGGTCTCGGTCTTAGTCTCGGTCGGTTTCGGTTGGGTATCAGCGTTGCGGGCTACCCCATCGGCTCGCTCCACGTCTAGAGTATAACCGGTTATCTTACTGGCTAGGCGTACGTTTTGACCGCCCCTACCAATGGCCAGTGAGAGCTGATCTTCGTTGACATAAACAATAGCGTGTTTTTTGACATCATCTCGCTCTACCCGTTCAATCACGGCTGGTGAGAGGGCGTTGATGATGAACTGGTCCGGGTCGGCGTCCCAGACGGTGATATCAATCTTTTCATCGCCGACTTCAGCCAAAATGGCTTGCACTCGGGTACCGCGCTGCCCGACGCAGGAGCCAACCGGGTCTAGACCCTCTACTTCAGTATAGATGGCAATTTTGGTGCGGCTACCGGCCTCGCGGGAGATGGCTTTAATCTCGACCGAACCCTCGGCAATTTCGGGTACCTCTTTTTTGAATAACTCGCTAATTAGCTGCGAATCGGCGCGCGAGACAATAATCTGCAGACCGCGACCGGTATCGGCGACCTCTTTAGCAAAGACCTTGACCCGTTTGCCGACGTGGTAATCTTCACCGGGGACCTGTTCGCGGGGCGTTAAGACGCCGTTAATCTTGCCGAGGTTGATGATGACGTTCTTGCCCTCGGTCTGTTGCACGGTGCCGTTGAGCAGCTCATGCTCGTGCTTTTTGAATTCCTCAAAGAGTACGTCTCGCTCGGCTTCGCGCAATCGTTGAATAATAACCTGCTTGGCGGTTTGAGCGGCGATGCGTCCGAACTCTTCTTTCGATTCCAACTCTTCCACAATCTCTTCCCCGACTTTAATGTCTTTTGATCGTTTAACGGCTTCGGCTAAGGTCAGCTGACGCTCCGGGTCTTCAACCTCTTCTTCACTCTCGACTACTTCAAAGACACGCGTCACTCCGAAGGTAGCGTTTTTAACGTTGAATTTGACCTGGATATTCCAGGTCGGTTCGCCGTAGTCACGACGATAAGCGGCGGCGATAGCGGCCTCAATGGTCTCAATTACCTGTTCTTTGCTGATTCCTTTTTCGTCAACAATCTGGTTGACGGCGGCTAAAAATGGTGATACGGACATAGTTTTGAATTACTGATTCTATTATTAATTGTACGAGAAAAAAGACTAAAAAACACGCCTGGGAATACCATGCGTGTCTATATCGAGATTAGTCTATTCGGGGTCAGCTGTCAATACCATTCTGGTAATCGTGCTCGGAAATTGCCAGACAGCGGTGTAGATACGGCCCCAACGCTTCGGTTGCAAAATCAGACGCCAGAGCCACTCCAGGTGCAGATCTTGGATTAGTTTGGGAGCCCGCCGAACCGTTTGGGCGATGACACTGTCAAAGGCCCCGCTGACACCAATCATTACCGGTACTCCTAATTGACTACGGTGGCGCTGAATTACTAGCTCCTGCTTGGGGACACCGTAGGCCACCAGAAGTATGGTTGGTTTGGCATGATTCAATCGACCGAATAATTTACGACCCTCGGTCAGAGGCCATTCACCGGAGACATTCGGTTCGGGGCCGGTCTCGCAAAACACCAGTCTCAAGTTAGTATTGTTGGCTCGAGCAATATTTTGTTTAGCTTCAGCCAGGGTGGCAGCGGTACTGCCGAGTAGAGCCAGCCGTTGACTGGTGCCGGTTTTTAAGATAGCGGTCGTGATATCAGAACCGGTTACCCGATAGGCGGTCGGTTTGAGTCGTTGGGGCATAAAAATAAGCAGCGTGAATATCCACAGCCAGACCAACCAACCACCGCTGCTAATAAGCCAGCGCGGTTGACGGTCGGCCCATTCTACCCAGGCGAGGGCGGCTAGAATGCCGGCTCCGTCGGCGGTGATTAAATCGGCTTCAGTAATGGCTTTACGCAAGTTAGTATTACTGGCGGCGGCCATCATCATCTCTGGGTTCAAGGTAATAATTTGACGTGGTTTGTCAGACAGTGACCACTGTTCTATTTTGGCCAACGTCTGGGACAAATCTAACGGTGATATGTCGTAAGAGAAGAGTTTAAGTGCTTGAGTGGCTAATGGTTCTGGCGGTGCCTGATGGGTTAAGCCGACAAAAACGGTCCAGGTTATCACCGGGGCGGCTTCGAGCCACATATCGGTGAAGAAAGCGGTTAGAATTAAGGCCATCCCGGCCACTGCCAGTGGTTTATTAAGGGGGTTTTTATTAAGATCAAGCAGTATCAAAACCAACAGCGAACAGAACACAAACAGACCTAAGGGTCCCAGCTCTTCGAGCCAGCGTAAGTAGGAATTATCAACGAAGCGGGCTGCCGGTGCCGCCGAGTTACGGGCGGCGTTCTGAATGGAACCGGCACCCGAACGACCAAACCCGAAACCGGTGGTGGCTAATTTCGGCCACTGGGCGAGGGACTGACTGATAGACTCGACGTGTTCCCGATCACTGCCTTCACGATTAAAGATCTCGGCCACTAACTGACGGCCGGTCTCATTATTGGCTCTGAAGAGTACTAGACCAATTGAGACCACTCCTACTATTAGTGTGACTAGAGCCAGCGCGGTAATGTCGCTGCCGCTCCAACCCCTGGAGCGTAGTTTTTTGATTAGAGCCCAGAGTACCAGTAGAAAAACGGCTACCCAAGCGGCCCGACTGAAGGTTCCAATTAACCCGACAATGGTAATGAAATAGATGGCTAAATACCATTGCGGTTGACGTTGACGGACGTAGGGCAACAGGGCAAACAGTATTAATAGGTAACCGGCAAATTGAATGGGTCCGGTCAAGGTCGATTGCAACCGCGGGATACTCCCGGCTACCGTCTGATAGGCCGGCAAGGTGGCTTGGGCGGTCCATTGCCCATTACCGACGGCTACTTCGGCGTTGTAGCCAATCTTAATCAGTCGTTCTTTACCAATCACAGTCACCATCAAAATTCCAATCAGTATTAAACCGACGGCCAACTTGACCCAGCCGCCGAGCAATTGTTCGCGTCGCTTGGGTGTTAAATAGAATGGATGCAACGCCCAAAAAACCAGCCAGGGTTCTAGGCTGTAGCGGGCACTCCACAGCAGGGCGAACCAGTCATGAGTGACCAACAGGGTTGACAGTAAGGCCAGTATAACCAGAGCTGCTAACAGTCGTTCGGTATCATCTAAGAGGTATTGTTTCGTCTGTCGCCGATACCGGAAGCTGATGGCTACGAGCATGATGACGACCAGTTCTCGGTACAGACTTAACGCGGGCAACCCAGTTACCGTCACCACAAAAGGACTTAACGGCAGCCAGATTAAGAGGCTGATCGTTAAATACCACAGTAATTTAGGAAGTTTAAAAGGTTTTTCCATATTGTCTTTTAAGGGCCTGGGCCCAAGCCTGCCAGATGGCCTGGCGGCGTTCAGCCGAATCAAGATTCTTCAGTAACCTAATGACTTGAAAGATACAAATAGCGACGGCGGCTGTCAAGCGAGCCAGCCCCGAGGTGGTACGGACCCAGAACAGCCAGTGGTTGCGAGTAAGGTAGAAAATTGCCAGGGCTGATTTAGCGGTCACTGCCGGTACGTAGTGCTTAATTACGACCCGTGGTTCATAGTAAAGCTGCTCGCCGGCCCTAACCAACTGCGCGCTGTAATCACTGTCTTCGTAATACATAAAGTAGGGTTCAAAAAAGCCGCCGTATTTCAAATA
>JAUSJZ010000005.1 GCA_030647115.1 bacterium | reverse complement strand
TCCAGTCGGCCGTCAGGTACGTTAAGGGAACGCACCGAGAGTTCCAGTTGGTCGGCGTTGGCGTTAAATACCTTACCATCACTCTGTTTGGCGTTGACCTGGCCGGCTACTTTTTGCAGCAGCGTACTCTTATTAACCGCTAGTACTTTAGCCTCCACACTACCGGTGGCCCGAAAATTACCGACCTCATCACCGACGTTAGCCTGGGCGTTAAAGGTGGTGGTGTCGACGCTCGTCGCCTCTTCAACTACAAAACCGTCGGTATCACTGGCTAGAGCCTCTTTTTTAGCCTGATCGGACAATTCACTTACCAGCTGGGTTTGGGCGTTTTTAATATCCTGCTCGGCCACAATGGTTTTAGTCTCCGATGTGCCGCCGCTGGTGTTGATGCTGCTGGCGTAGACTTTATTCTCTTTCGTCTCGCTGATACCGGGGAGCATTAATTTGCCACTAACCAGATTGTAACTATCACCGGCTTCAGCCGCCTTGACGGAGCCTTCGGTCTGCCCGGCTTTGTTTAGTTTGGTGGATGAGCCTTCTACGCTGATATCAGCCCCGGGGATAGCGGCCGAGGCCGTCATGAAGAACTCCTTGCCGTCAGCGGTGCGCAGCTTCTGACCGGCCGCGATGGTCTGGGTGCCGGTAGAATATTCGTTGACCAGCGTCACCTTGCCCGTAGCCGTCTGGCCGACATTTTTGGTGCCAGTGGCCGGCACGGTCTTCTCACCCGATTTAGCCACCGATTTTATAATAAGAGGGATGCTATCGTTGTCGCTTTTGGTCAGAGCCGTAATCTTACCTGAAAAGTCAAAGGCCTCACCTTTTAAGACGACATTGACGGTGGTTTTAGGGAAGAACCAGTAGAGCCAGCCGGCGGTACCCAAGACGGCCAGAATGACGAGCAGAATGATAACCCGTTTGACCGAACGCGGTAGGCGTAACCGTACCCGGGCTTTGATACTGGAATATTCTTGTCCGCTGGCGTCTCTAATATGGGTGACGGTCGTTTTAGTGAAGGCAGCCGGCTCTTCGAGGGCTTCTACCGGCGCGGTTCCGTCGGCCTCCTCTCTCTCTTCCAACTGATTGAGTCGGTCGCTGGAGTCGTACCGGTGCACCTGAATGCCCGTAACGGTGGTAATCTCTTCGGTCTCTTGTAACATCTTGTCGCGCAGGGCCGAAGGGGTGACCGGCTGCGGTGTCTTTTGGATAACTTTGCCCGTCACTTTACCTTTGTCAATCTTACCAAACACCGGTATGCCAACCTGCAGAGCCAAGTTGCGCCCTATCTTGTCAATAGTCACTATCACAATTTTCTTGCGGGCGGTGGCGGCGGTGCGGGCGATGAGCTTCAGGTTAACGATACTCTGCAAAATGATGCTGGCCTGGGGCAATACCAAAGCGACCTCGCCGCCCTTAACTTCGCGGATGCGTTCAATGGCGCGGGTTACCTCATCGGTCGGTTCAAGGTAGAGAATTTCCATGTTAAGTTCTTAGCCCCTTGCTTACTCTATGACTAATACGATCGCTTAAATTGCTCGATCCAACCAACTCCAGAGCAATGGTGGCCAGGGCCATGGGAGTGACATCTTGAGTACTGGTTAATTTACCAATACCGTCGCTGATATTGACGACGTTACTGGGTTTCAAGAAAGAGATGTCGGGCTGTTTCGAGAAAGGCAGCCCTTTCCACCAGGCGGTCTCGAGGGCTTTTTTAACCTCGGGTAGTAGCGACCCGCCGCCGCACAAGAAGATACGCGGCGGCATCACTTTATTGTCGGTGAAACGCTCGCTGTGACTGAACTCGTCGAGCGATAATTCTACCCCCGCGATCCAGATATCAATGTCGTTGGCGAGTCCCCGGGCCACTCGCTCGGCCTCGCGCTCTTTTAATTTTCCTTGCGAGTACAGAATCTTCTTCTCCTCGGCCTCGCGGAAGGTCAGTTTTAAGTCATTGGCGATACGTTTGGTGAAAGTGCGCCCGCCTAAAGCGAACATTTTGGTGCCCTCTAGCCCGCCGCCACGCACGACGGCGATGTCGCTGGTACCACCCCCGATGTCGATAAAGATACCTGACAGGTCGGCGCTCTCTTCTTCACCAAGACAACGGCTGACGGCGTACGGTTCGGCGGCGACCGAGAGCAAGTCTAGTCCCAGGGCCTCCACGACCGTCTGAATGGCGCCTAACTGCACGATGGGAGCGAATGAGTTATAAACGGCCACGGTGATGTTGCGGCCCGAAAACCCCAACGGGTTTTGGACGCGATAACCGTCAATGGTCATCGAGACGACGGCCGAGTTAACCAGTTGTACGTCAATCTCGGTGTGACCCGTCTCCCAGGCGAGCGCTTTCTTGTTCATCTCGAGCGCCTGTTGCTGTACCCCCGAAACGATATCTTGAATCTCTTCTTGCATCAACCGGTCGGCCGGTCGTTTGCGGTTGTGAGTGATAGTGTTACTGACCCCTTTAACCAGTTCACCGGCGATACCGACGACCACCTGGTCGGGCACGATACCGGCCTGTTGGGCCGCCTGATCGATCGCCGCTTCACAGTTACGAATGACTCCTTGAATGTCGGTCACGGCGCCCCCTTGCATATCAGACAGCCGTTGCCGCTCTTTGCCGACGCCAACCACCGTACCGTGGCTGTTGTCATCCACCCTAAAGATGAGGGTCTTAACGTATTCCGTTCCAATATCCAAAGCAATGGCGTGTTGCTTTTTATCTTTACGACGAAAAATACGACTGAAAAAACCCATACGCAGTCATTGTACCGCAAAATAGGGCGAGCGCCGAAATAAAAAACGCCGGCACCCCCGTGGCTGAAAATGGGATGCCGGCTTAAGGTAGATCTGGTTGACGCCACCGCCGGAAACGCCCTGGACGGCGTTTTAAGTTGCGGCTCGTGCTTAACTACCAGATCTCTTGGGAATGGTCTTTAACGGCGTGCCGACCGTCGTTCGTCAGCAGTGTGACTACTCCGCCGCCGCCCTGTGCGCCGAAGAGTGCTGACAATCGAACCGCTCCCTTGACCGAGCGGCTTTGCCTATTGTTTATAACAAATGCCGCAAGAGTTGTCAAGCGGTTAATGGCAAAACCAGCGTCACCGACGAGCCTTTATTAGGTCCCCGACTCTTTATTTCAATCTCGCCCCCGTGGGCATTCATAATGACGTAAGCGACGTGGAGCCCCAGACCCATGCCCTCGTAGTCGAAGACGTAGGGGGGAGTGCCACGATAGAACTTATCGGTGGCGTGGGCTAACTGTTCGGCGGTCATACCGATACCGTCATCGGTGACCTCAATAATACCGGTGGTACCGTCACGGGCGACGCGCACCCTGATTACCCCTTTCTCACGACTGAACTTGATGGCGTTATCGAGCACCGCCACAGTCGCCGTTTTAAGCTGTTTCGGGTCAAAGCTTGATTCAATGGGCGGAGCCTGTTTGATATCGGTTGAAAAGGTGATGCCCTTCTGTTTCGCAATCAACTCCACCTCGCGCAACGCCTCAATGACCGGTTCGTGAAAACGGGCGACTTGGGTGGATAAATTGAACTCCCCGTTGACCAGTTTGGATGATAACAGCATCTGTTCGGCGATGATGTAGAGCCGTTTCTCACCCGAGATGATGGTGTCGTAGAGTTCAATACGCTGGTCGAGTTCAAGGTTTGGTTTCTCGGCCAACCGGTTGACGGCACTTTGGATAATGGAAATGGGGGTTAGCAGATAGTGCGAGGCGATCGCGATAAAGGCCTCTTGTTTACCACCCAGCAATTTCTTCGTTCGCTGCTCGATGGCCGTCTTCATTGCCCCACGGCGTAACAGAAAGATGATTAGACCACCGGCCCCGAAACCGATTAGAAAAGGGATATAAAGAGACTGATCCATTGGCTATATTGTAGCTGATTTGAACTTAATAAACGTCAGACAGCTGTACTCCCTAGCCCGGGCGCCCTTGTCAGGTTCGTTTTAAGTCGGCTTGACTGTTTGTTATCTACATACGGCCACTACGCAGAACAAGTTTGCGTGTGGCGTACGCTCGTACACTGTCTGACGATTATTTATGTCAAAACCCTTAACAAAATTTCCAATGACTGGAAACTAAGAACTAGCTGCTT
>JAUSJZ010000044.1 GCA_030647115.1 bacterium | reverse complement strand
CCGATGGCATACTCGTATTTCAGCAGGCCGGACACCGTGGCCGTAACCCCGCTCCAGTTGGCCGAAAGGGAGGAGAGCGAGCCGTCATTGTAGGCGGCGTCGGCACCGGTACCGTCATTGACGGTACCACCGGTTGGGGCGGTCGTATCTACCCCAAAGTCACGGGCCGCCGGGTCGGTGGGTGGATTTTCGGTATTAACATCATAGCTGACAAAGCTGGAATAAGCGGCGGCGGCATCTTTAACCTGGGCCTGCCAGTGATATTCACTGGCATCGGTCAGACCGGTAATGGTCACCGTGACGGTCACCGGTGTTCCGGTGTAAGCCACACCGTCACCACACAGATCACCGCCGTTGGTCGAAGAGAGGGCGGTAGCGAGCAAATCTTTTTCAACACAGAGATAAAGGGTGTCCGTCGCGTCTGGGTCGCTGGCGATAGCAGTAAACTGTACCTGGGTCTCGTTCGTATAGTCCCCCGTCGCCAATGTGGCGCCGCCGGTGACTTTTTTCTGGAGCAGAGATGACGGGGAGTTCGGTGGAGTATTGGCCGGCGCAAACAGCCAGCCCGGCACATTGTTGCCCGAGTCGGTGGTGTTGGCACCAGGCGTGATGCGGAAAGCATTGGTATTGTTTTGGCTGTCTTTAACATCAATATAATCGCCCGCTGGGTTAATATCAGCCGGAATAACGAAGCCCCAGGCATTGGTGTCTGTAGTTGAACGAAGAGTCAGAACTTTAGTGACAGCGCCATCAAGCGTCCAGGTGTTACCAATAGTTTGGATGGTGCCGACGGTGAATTTAATCGTCTTCGCCCCATCAGTTGTTGTGTTCATCGTTAAGTTTCTGAAAGTGTTGGAGCCAGAGACGGTGGCCTCATTTGTTCCGTCAAAAGTAACGGTTTGGGTCGTCGCGCCGGGTGAGACATCGGCCGAAAAAGTTCCGCCCGAGCCCAGCCAATCATCAGCCACATTCATATTCAAATCATTAGCGTCAAAGGTACCGGCCGAGTTCGTAAAGATGCCATCGATATCAATGGCATTTGTTATGAGTTGCAATGTTCCGGCACCGGAGTGAGTCAGATTGTTGAACAACTTGCCGGCTCCCACACCACCGGAATTAAGAGTTTGGGTGACACTGCCTTTATTGAAGGTAACCGTGCCGCCGTTGGGCGTAAAAGTACCGGAATTGGCCCAATTTCCACCTACAGACAAGGTATTTGTAGTCGCTGTTAATGTCCCGGCGGAAATTGTCACGTCACCGCTGACCGACCAGGCCCCCGAGTCAGTTGCCGCCGTGTTAATAGTACCGGCTGAAAGTGTAAGCCCGGTAGCAGTAAGCGTATTGGCCCCGAATTTTAAGTCCCCGGTACCTTGTTTAGTCAAGACGCCGATAGACTGGGTCGCACCGACATTGTTATTAAAGGTGACTTGGGCCGTGCCGGCATTTAAAGTTAGTGCATTGTTTCCGTTGACTGTCGAAGAGAAGATAATGGTACCATCGTTGGTTGTGTTGTCAGTGGTAATGGTTAATCCTCCACCAAGCGTAACGGCACCGGTAAAGGAGACGTTGTTTGACGCAACATCTCGAGTCGTGATGCCAGTGGTATTGATGGCGACACTACCCGATCCCGAAACAGCCAGACTGGTGATGGGAGTCGTACCGCCGATGACACCACCGAGGGTAACTGTGCCACCGCCATTGGCCAGAGTTAATGTTTGAGCGCCATTGATGGTAGAAGAAAAGGTAATCGTTCCATCATTAGTAGTGTTGTCAGTAGTGATGGTTAAATTTGCACCGAGCGTAACGGCGCCAGTAAAGGACACATTGTTACTAGCCACGTCCCGAGTGGTAATACCAGTCGTGTTGATGGCGACCGCCCCAGAACCGGTGCTTGCCAGACTGGTGATCGGTGTGGCACCACCGATGATACCGCCCAAAGTGACCGCGCCGCTACCGGAATTAATGGTTAAAACATTTGCGCCGTTGATTGTCCCGGTAATTGTGATAGCCGTGTTATCGGTCGAAGCGATTTTGGTGGCGTTACTAAGTGTGACATTGCTATCGATAGTCAGAGCACCAGTGTAATTAATATCAGGGTCAGACCCCGAACTATTGTTGAAGGTAACAAGATTAAAACTCGAGCCGCCAGCAGTAATGGTTTGGGCGACAGAACCATTGAAAGTAACCGTGCTTGTTGAGGCAGTAAAAGTTGAGGTATTGTTCCAGTTGCCGGAAATATTGTAAGTCGAATTACCGCCGGAAGTTAGCGTTCCGGCATTATCAAGATTGAGAGTTGTTAACGTTTCTGTGCCGGAAATCGTCAATGTATTAGAGGCCAAAATTGATATCTTTTCGCTGGTATAAGAGTTATTGGTCGCTCCGGCACAGGAAGTGCCTTCGACAAGCAATGTCGAGCTGGCGGCTTGGTGCATAATGTCTTCATCGCCAGTACAATCATATGTGTCCAGTTCGGTTACTGACAGAGATTGATTTTGATCTGAGCCAAGTGTCAAGATGTTGGTGTCTAGAACCATACCGGCGATGGCACCTGAGCCGGCATATTTCGTCACCCCCGTTGATTCGGCAGTGTCGAGGGCTCCATCAATCCAAACTGTGATGATATCGTTAGTTGCCGCCGGAGCATCGGCGGTGATCGAAAAAGCGCTGCCTGAAATTGTCGGGGCGGCAGTTTGTACCGAATTGTTGATAGCCATTTTAACAGTGCCGCTTCCGTTCGAACTACCGGTCACTGTCAAGGGCGGAGTATAAGTTACTGTAAGGGTTATATAATCAACCGAAGCGGTGTAGGCACCGGTAGAGGTAGTGGGTTTATTGGCCGAAAAAGCCAAACCAAAACCAGTAGCGGTAATATCACTTACCCCCCAGCTAAGACCCCACTTATCTGCCGCTCCACCGTATGGCGACGCAACCTCACCTGTCCCCCACCAGTTTGTCGTATCAGCATAGTTGACGGTCGTGTCAATCGTGCCACCCTTCACAATTCTCACCGCGTAATCTTTAATTCTACTGACGGCCGAGGCCTTCTTGAGGACAGTCGCGGTAATACCGTCAATCCTGCTACCGGTCGGCACGTCGGTGGTAGTAAACCCATAACTGGTTGATTTGAGATAATGACAAATGCCGTTGTCGGTTGGGCTGCAGGTAGCAAAGCTGGTATCATCGGCTGTCACCGAGCCGTAGTTTAACCAAGCAACAGTCCCCACACCAGTAGCGTCAGCGGCGACCGATGGGTACTTGGCACTGGTAGTACTATCAGCCGCTATCTGCCAGAAGCGGGGCTCTTGATAAACCAGGTTGTATGTTAGATTAGACAGTGGCTTAGCTAGGTCAGACCATAATTGGGCGTCATGGTTGATCTCCTCAATGTTTTGGGTACTGGTAATAAACTTAAATTTATGAGCAAGGACACTGGGGTTAATTTTACTGGCGTCAATTTTATATACCAGATCATAGCTTTCACCCGCCCGCCATGGCACCTGCCAAATGATTTTTTTTACCTGACCGTCGGAAACAAGATTTAGATTGACCGGATCGTCAATGCTACTGGCATCATCCATACTTCGTATTACCCCTTTAGTAACCGATATTTTACCGTCCGCCGCTACTTCTTTGGTAGTTTTAATAATTCTTTCAGCGATAACATCCACCGCATCAGGCATGGCATCAACCGCGACTCCGGCAAAATCTGCCCGTACATTCACTCTGGTGGTCAGTTCGTAAATATTGGACTCAGTGGTTTCACGCAAGCCGGAGCGTTCGACCAGCAATGCCGGATCAACGCTAATCTGACTAGTAGTCGAGTCACCTTGAACCGTGATTTCGTCGACCAATTCTAATTTTCCCAATAAATAAAACTCGGGGCTGATATTGGGAGTTTTAAATTGATAGGTCAGCTGTAGTTCATCGCCCGGTTCCAATGCAATATTCGGCCACGCCATCGTCTGTTGGCCGTCAACATTGGTAGTAAAAGAACGTGAAGTATAGGGTGTAAAATCGGCGTTACCCCTCTTTTTCAAGTGCAACCGCTCCTCGCTGACCACTATCGTACCGGGTATTTTTTCGCGTAGTTCACCCTGAAAATCTTGTTGGGCGGTGACCGAAACCGTCATTTCATAGGTTGCGGGAGGATAGATACGGGTGGGGCCAGCTCTTTTGACCACAAAAGGTGCCTGATCGGTCACTTCAAACAAATCGGTCATAAAACGTTGGCCATTTGACGTTTCGGCCGTCAGCTCTACCCGATACTGACCATTGACAGAGGGCGTATAGGTTGTTTGATAGTCGGGCACATTAGTCACACTACGTTCGGCACAGGTGTCAGCGACCGTTATTGATTTGGCCGCAGTAGAGAGAGCGGTCTCTTGTCCGTTAGGAGCAATAACTTTCAGATTTAGTTGGGCGTCACATAGAGTATGACCATTGTTATCCAGCACTGCCAGACCAAGCTCGGCCCGTTCACCAATTTTGTAGGTGGATTGATTAAAATTCAGAGCCAAGACACCCCAATAAAAATTTTGGGTGAGATGTTGTTCACCCCGGCTACCTTTGATGGTTATCGATAGGACATATTTGCCGGGATGCTTCAGCTCGGCTTGGGGTACGGTAACCGCAAACGTCCGATCGTTGTCTCGCTGATTTGGTGAGTCACTCGATATTTGTGGTTTGATGGTCTCTCGGGGCGAGCTGACCTCGGCTTTAATGGAGCCATTATTAGTTAACAAAGTTCCGTTAACCGATTCCCCTTCGGCCAATTTGACTAGACCAGCCGTATCGAGCGTAAAGGTCGGCGAACTGTCGGTAGCGAAGCTGGGTTCACCGTTATCTTGTAAACTGGCCTGCTGCGAGTTAACAGCCGCCAGTTCCGCCTGGACCGGCCGGGGGCCACTTAACCCCAAAACCAGCGCCAGTCCAACAAAAATCACACCACCCAAACCGCCGCAGAGACGTACTCGACGACGGATTACCGGATTAGTGGTGATTTCTTGATACTGACGCCAAATACCGTCAATTCTTTTCAAAAACCCCTCCCTTTAATTATTCACTTCAGCTCCTTGTAGTGTATCAAAAAACGCCCCGGCAGATACCGAGACGCGAGACTGCGAGCGAGCCCCTGTTGGGCTTAACTCTGCTGATTGAGAACCATCTTCGTAACCGTTGACAACGCCTCACTGGCCGACATCAGGTAGGTGGCATCACCCTTGGTCGGATGGTGTTCGTGTACATTCCAGCTGTGGCCCAGTTGCCCAATCATCACGGTCAGCACCCGACCGTTGTCACCCGTGAAGACAACCGCCCCCGACACCGATGGATGATGCGCGATGTTGATGTTGCCCGGCTTGTCCGGCATGTTGATGGGTACTTGAGCCAGACCGGCTCCCAGCTGCACCCAGGTAATGAGCAGACAGCCGTCACCGACACCGGCACTACCGTTTCCCGCCATAACTGACCCGACCTTTCCGCTTGGTTTCACCCAAACTGAACCTTTGTACCATATTCAACGGTTGTCGTCAACAGCGGTCGAGATAATTGACATTAATAAGTTAATACGCTACTATATGGCTGCTGTACCAGGAGGTTACTGCCATGATGACAAAAGTGAAGGATGCCACAACCGAGGTGGTTACCGAACCGGCTTGGCTCAATTACAACCGTTTTATGCAAGAGAGCTCCGCCAGCGCTGACCCGGCCCAGTACTACGACGACTGCTTCGCCGCTGTCCGACAGCTCGGGGTTGAGGTTGAGACGCTGGCAGCAACTCTGCGCCAACTGGTTTCAGAAGACAACCACTTGAGCGAGAATACCAGCATGTGGTTGCTCGGCGATCTCGATCTGATCGACCAACAGGTCGGTGCAGCCGACGACCTGATCAATAAGGCAACCGGGTGCCAGCGAGGAGTCAGGCGGGGGATCAGACCGGAATCGATGCAATCGTCATTGGCTCAAGCCTATCGCCACCTGCAGCAAACGAGACAAGAGCTCATCAAGGTTCAAGAGCGCTTGGGTCGGCGTTGACTGGCCCCCAGACCAACACCTCACATCCGCCCGCCCGGCGGATGTTTTAATTAGTATTCGGCGACCAGACGCATCAGCTCTAGTTTCTCGGCGCCGCTTTTGTTCGTTGCTTTGAGTTGGATAATATTCTCACCGCGGGTCAGTTCGATAGTTTGATGAAAGACACCGTCGCTACTGACCAACACCGGCTCATTGTTGATTTTGAGCTCGGCCCCGACACTCGTCTTGCCCGTTATGGTGACCTGTTTATCCTTCACCAGCACGGCCGACAGCGGTGATTCGTCGGCACTGATGGGCTCGGCAATCTGCAAGACGGGCACGGCCGCAAACTTGTTGACTTGCACTGTCAGATATCCACCTAAAACCAAGACCAAGACGGCCGCTAGGGTGTAAGATACCAATTTAGGAGTGATAAACCAGCGGGGCAGGCTAAAGCTACGGGTAGGCGCCAGTTCGGCTTGGGCCTTGGCACACTTGTGCGCCAGCAACATGCGCTCTTTCTCGTATAGTGAAGTGATGGTCGCTTCCGAGAGTCCTAAAAACTGGGCATAGCGCATTAAGTAACCGCGCCCGTAAACCTCGGATGGCAGCTGTTCCCAGGCATCGGACTCCAAAGCTAACAGAAACTTGGCCCGAATATGGGTCGCCTCTTCGACCGCTTCGATTGAACATTTTTTATGAATACGGGCACTCTTTAAAGAGTCACCAATAGTCTGGTCAGCGCGTTTGATCTTGCGAGTTCTAAAGCCGGCTGCAGTCATTCCTCCTTTGTCTTTTTAATAGGGTTGGATATTATTTTGATTATCGGAATCGGGTGGTGAGTAGGGTGGATTAGCGGGCGGGAGACCGGAAGATGAAGGTGGTCTGGAAGAGGCTGACGCCGCCGCGGCCGCCTGACTGTAAACCTCGCGCGGCCGCGCTCCGTCGGCCGGACCAATGACTCCCTGCTCTTCTAATATATCAAGAAGTCGGGCTGCCCGCGCGTAGCCAATGCGTAACCGCCGCTGCAAGAGCGAGGCTGATGCCTTGCCCGCTTCGGAAACAACCGCGACGGCGTCGTTGTACAGATCATCTTCTCCCACACCACCGCCGGTGCCCTGACCGGTGACACTACCCGGGACGTGATGCTCCGAGACGATGCCTTCATCGTACTGCGCCATGCCCTGACTTTTCACAAAAGTAATGACGTTGTTGATATCTTTGTCACTGGCAAAAGAACCCTGCACGCGGCGCGGCTTACTCAAGTCACTGGTAACGAAGAGCAGATCCCCGTTACCGAGCAGCTTCTCGGCCCCGCTCTGGTCTAAAATAGTCCGACTATCGGTCAGTGAAGCGGTCGCAAAGGCAATACGGGTGGTGATGTTAGCCTTAATGAGCCCGGTGATGACATCCACACTCGGCCGTTGCGTCGCCACCACCAGGTGGATACCCGTCGCCCGGGCCATCTGGGAGAGGCGCACAATACTGCCTTCCACGTCGCGGGCCGCGACCGACATTAAGTCGGCCAACTCATCAATCACCAACACGATTTTGGGCATGTGACGTTGACCTTCGGGCATACTCTCGTTGAAAGCCTGTATATTACGGCGCCCGACTTCTGAAAAAAGCCGGTAACGGCGATCCATCTCCGAGACGGCCCATTTCAGCGCCGAGATGGTTTTATCGGGTTCGGTAATAACGGGCGTCAGCAAGTGCGGTAGATGATTATAGCCCGAGAGCTCAACCCGTTTGGGGTCAACCAGAATAAAACGTAAATCTTCGGGCGTATTCTGATATAAAAGCGAGAGCAGCAGACTGTTGATCATAACACTCTTACCCGAACCGGTCGCGCCGGCGATGAGACAGTGCGGCATGGCTTCTAGGTCAACGGTAATAGGCGCTCCCGCTACGTCGCGACCTAAGGCCAACCCCAGTTTACTATGCATTTTGGTAAATTCGGGCGACTCCAAAATCTCGCGCAGCGTCACTTTAGCCCGCACTTTATTCGGTACCTCAATACCGACCGCCGCCTTGCCCGGAATAGGCGCTTCAATACGAATAGACTTGGCGGCCAGCGAGAGAGCCAGATCGTTCGCTCGGGCCGTAATTTGATTTAATTTGACGCCCTCGCTCGGTTTACAGGTATATTGGGTCACGGTCGGGCCGACGTTTACCTCACCCATCGTGACCGTCATGCCAAAATCTTTGAGGGTCTTCTGAATCTTCTCCACATTCTTGGGGATATCACCGCTCTCGGCCACCACGTCGGAGTTCTCTAGTAAATCGGTAGTCGGTAATTGGTAACCGTGAACCGACAAGGCCGTCAGTGCCCCCTGCGGCGCCAACGGTGGCTGTACCGGTACCGTCGGAGCCGCCTTGCGACCCAGACCAAACCGCCTAATAGTCTCAAAGACCGGCGCGCGACCCGGCTGGTTGATACGCACGTCGCCCTCTTCGCGCGCCACCAGACCTAACATTTGGGCCAGGGGTACATTAGAAATTAAAATCAGGCCGATTAAGACACAGGCCGTTACCAGCAGAAAAGCCACCATATTACCGGTCGCGTTTTGGATGTTACCGCTAACCCAATAACCGACCAGACCACCGCCCAAACTATTCTGGGCTAACTGCAGTTTATCGCCCGGCCAGACCAGGTGAACTAAGGCCGGCAGAAAAATTACTATCAGACCGGACCCCATGAAGGCCAGAAACCGGATGCCGTTGGCTTTCGGTTTGAAGAATTCGTAGGCGCCGTAAATTAAGAGCACGGGTAGCAAGAAAGCGATCCAACCAAATAGGCTGCGTAACATCGTATTGAGTAAAGAACCCAGACTGCCGGCGAAACCGACCAGACTTAAGAGACAAAAAACCGCGAGCAACGCCAAAACAATAGCGGTGACCTCGCGAGCGGCCTGTTCGTGGATATCAAAGCTAAAAAGCGGTTTCTCGGACGTAAACAGTTTGGTGAATAACCCCTCTCGCTGCTTCTTTTTTTTCTTCCGCCTCGCCATCTTGTTTATTATACGCCGGCCATTGACTATCGCCAACTATTAAAAAAGCCCGGGCGCTGTCGCCCGGGACCTGGTCACCGACTGGCCGCCTCGAAGACGGCGACATACCACCACGCGAACTTGGTGACAATTCGCATCAGAATGATGAGGATGATGGCGAGTTCACCAATCGCGATGAGATATGTCAGCACGGGTGTGCTGGGTTCACGGTACCGAAACGCTCGATACCTGGGCACGGTTGTACTCCCTTTCCGGGGGATGGGCCCCCGCTTGACCAAATAGTAGCCCGAACCGGGCCAGCCGTCAATCAGCCAATCAACA